>NZ_JBHIMA010000001.1:0-394970 GCF_042193775.1 Bartonella sp. OD88NMGDW
ATCCCTAGCCATTCAAGCCCCATCTCTATTGCCGCAAGGGAGCCGCGAATATTTTGCCATGCAAGACCCTGATCAATCAAATCATAGAGGTTTGGAACATAAGGCGTAAGCTCTCCAAGCCCGTATTCTTCAATGAGCCACGGTAAGAAACGGGGAGGGCGTGTGATCAGTTTAGAACGTGAAATCCCCAAAACAGAACCATCAACATCTTGATGAAAATCACAAGCATCGGCAAGGCGCTTTTCAAATTCTGTTGCGTTTGTGGGAAGGAGGGAACCAACCATTAGCGCGCACGCCCTTTGAAGTTTAAGGTGATTTTTCCAATCGATAAAACTTCTTCATCACAAACCATACTGTCTTGTGTTGGTGTAATGGCGATCACTTTCTGGACACCAGCAATCATTAATTTTGAAATCCACCACGACAAACTTAATTCACGACCAATGGCTTGTTCTTGTCTCCATGCTGCTCTTAAATTTGTTTCCATTGTTGTAAGAATTTTCAAAGATGTTTCTGGTAACAGCCAAACATCTGCCTCTAAATCCAGAACTTTTTTGACAGCAGCGTGAACAATGATTGTATCATTGGTCATGATGATATTTTTTCTGTGAAGAGCTTCTGAGACTGTTTGTATGAGATCTTCAGAGGCCGTTCCTTCTTCATTGTTGCCAAAAAGAGCAACATAGATGGTTGGGTCTTTGCCTTTACGGTAAACAATCGCATCCTTAACACGACTATCTGCTGTTAAGGCTATAAGCTTGTAATAGGGCTCTGTCCCGCTACCATTGCCACCACGGGCATGAAGCTCTATGCGTTCACGATATCTCTCGTCACTTTCACCCTCCATGCGGGCAAGACCATGCCAGTTTCCCAAAGCATCAAGAGATTCACCGGTTGCAAAATCAAGAATGTTGTTGCGTGCCGCTTCGTTAATACGCTGTCTTAAAAGCAACTCTCGATAGCTAAAAGCCTCAATGACTTTTACAGCCGGATCACTTTCAAGAATGGTATATTCCGGCAAAAGCTCTTTTAAATGGGCAAGAGCAGCAGCGCGTATTTCCTCAAAAGAAAGTTCTGTGATGATTTCCGGTTTTGCAAGTACTCCATTCATTTTATCAGTAATCCTTCCATGGTAATGGGCTTGCCGGATGGCAAATAAATACCTTCAAAGGACAAAGAAACTTGTCCAGCATCAACCATTTTAAAATCAATTTTTTTCAATTTAAAACGCGGTTCCCACTTGTCTAAAGCCTCAGCAACAGCAGCATAAAGGGCAACAGCAAAAGCATTATTAACCGGTGCATCAATGAGTTCAGCAACGCGTGAACCATAGTCACGCCGCATTACACGCGAACCAATCCGCGTTGACAAAATATCAAGGATTGATTGGCGTAAATGATCAATTCCGGTTAATGGCTTTCCTGTTGTACGGTCCATTCCACTGTTCAATTGGGACCTCCTGTCATCGAGCCACCAGGGGAAACACCACCATGAACATGTGTTGCTCCTACATTGGTACCGTTATGCTTTAGTCCACTTGAGTGAATGGAAACATTATTCCCAGAATGAAGAGAGAGACTATCATTCGAATTCAGTGAAATGCCATCACCAGCCTTCAAAGAGATGCCGCCTTTTGCGTTTAAATTTATATCGCTTTTTGAAACAATCTTTATGCCTTCCGGTGCGGTAAGCTCTAGCTTGCCACCATCACCTTTTAGTGACACACCATCAGCGATTGTCAGGATAAATTTTCCGCCGGATTTGATGTGAATTCCATAAGTGTTTTGTTCATCATCATATTCAAGGCTGGTTCCATCAGGATATATAGTTCGGTGAATGCTGCCTTTATCGGCTGCTTGATTAGCATCGGTATGAAGTGAACCAACAATCACCCCTTGTGATAAATCTCCGGATGACGAGACAACAATCACTTGCTCTCCGATATCACGCCCTTCATAAGAGCGTGTTTTACCGGCGCGGGCTTGTGTATCTGGAATCCAGTCACTGACAAGATTGCCACTTTTTATCCGATAGCGTGCGTTTTTATGGTCGACATGGCTAATTTTTCCCACCACAACCATATTGGCCACACGTCTCTTTAGATCTGTGATTTCTTTATCGCGCCGCTCTAACATGTCCACCTTCAATTTTATGGTATTTATCTTTATTTCTCACGCCTGTTTCTGGTTCAAAGCTTAAGAAAGGTTCAACGAGTTTTGCTGTTACACTGCCTTCTTCTTCATCCATGTTGGGGATATTTGTCACATAAATGACTTCAAAGGTTAAAATCGCACCATGGAGCGCTAGGGCGCCATTATCACCAAAGGCAAAAGCAATATTTTGCAGGCGGCATGTCTCAACTGTGTTATTGAGATTGGGATTAGCGTAGAAAACCTCCTCAACTTCCCATGCCAATTGGTCAACAAAACGTGCTCCATCTTCACATGTCGCATAACATTCAACATCTAGCGTTAAAACACGCCGCCTTATTCCATAATCATAGCCATCTTCAATCGTTTCACTTTGTGTTGAGATATTAATTGCAGGCGTGTTCTCAGGGGAGAAGTTGAAATCACGCATATTGAAAACATTGTCACCAGCTGCCGTCTTTGCTGCTTTGATCAACGTAACAAATGTTTCTCTTATCGTTTCTCTCGGATGCATGAGTGTTCCTGTTTAAACAGATTGATTTTAATCATTTTTATTGTATTTGTGGATACATTTTGATATACATACGTTATGGTAGCAAACATCAAAGTTCATGGCATAAATTGGGATGATGGTAACTGGCCAAAATGTGCCAAACATGGAGTTTCTAAAAAAGAAATTGAGTATTTATTCACTAAACCTGGAAATCTCGTCATAAAGCATGACCCCAATATTAAAGAAGAGCGTTTCAGAGCCATTGGACGAAGCTATAATGAACGATATATTTTTTTAGTTTTTACCTTAAGAACAATAAAGAACGAATTGTTTGTACGTCCTATTAGCGCTCGTTATATGCACCAAAAGGAGATTGATTTTTATGAAAACCTCTAAATTAAAACAAATGCCCGTTTTTAAGACGGATGAAGAAGCAGAAAACTTTGTTGATACTGCAGACCTTACTGATTATGACTTAACTGGTTTTAAGCCTGTTCATTTTGAATTCTTACCTAAAGAAGCCTCTATGAATATTCGCTTACCTCAAGCACTTATGAAGGCTTTAAAGGAAAAAGCTAAAAATCAAGCTATCCCTTACACACGCTATGTTCGACATCTCATCGAACGAGATTTACGAAAAAGCCATCGTAATTGACCAATATCCTCTGTAGAGGATATAAGAAAGGATGAACATGAACAATAATCATTATACCTATCGTGTTTTGTGGTCGCAAGAAGATGAGGAATATGTTGGGTTGTGTGCAGAATTCCCATCCCTTTCATGGTTAGATGCTCAAGCAGAGAAAGCTTTAAAAGGTATTATGGACCTTGTTTCAGAAGTTGTTGAGGACATGCAACATAATGGAGAACAACTTCCAATACCTTTGTCACATGGCAAGTGAAGTTGAAATCGTAGATTATCATTGATCTGTAGGAGGTCGAGATGAAAAATTATATTGCTATTCATCCCGGAGAAATTTTACGAGAGGAATATTTAAAAGAATATGCCCTCTCTGCTTATGCTCTTGCAAAAGCATTAAATGTTCCACGCACGAGAATAGAACGTATTGTTGCTGAAAATAGTCCAGTGACTCCCGATACTGCTCTCAGATTAGCCTATTTTTTTGATACTACTGCTGAATTTTGGCTTAACATGCAAGCTGCTTATGACGTTAGTATATTACAAACTAAAAAAGCAGACGAATTTGCCAAAATCAATAAATTTGAATGTAGGGTTTAACCACCTCCTCGTCTTCAAAGGCGAGGAGATAAAATTATGTTGTAGGTCTAAGCGACTTTTGCAATCGGGTTTTCCAAAGTAGGAGCATAAGCTTGCAATAACGGATTCATGCTATGCGGTAATTCTGAATCGCCAAAATCTGTAAGAACTGCCAATATTTTTGTACAATTGGGCAATTCATTTTGAAGCTTTAAAACTAAAGCTTTTTCCACCATGCCCATAATCTCAATTATGGCAGTGCAATCCTCATCTCCAATGCTGTGATGATTGGAAAACTGAAACAATGCTATCCACAAATCACATAAGAAGTTGGTATCTACCTTCATTGTACACCTCCATGGATTTGTTCTCTCAAACAAGCTAATCCTCTAGATGTGATTTTTGTTGAAGGCAGGACCTTTTCTGTACCATCCGGTCTTTGAATGGTAATAGCGGGACAATCCATAAAGCCTTTCTTGATCTTGTCCTGATAAGGTAACAGAGGCGCCCCTGGAGCACGGCGATACACCCAATCATGTTTACGCAAGTAATCCGTTAAATCCTTTGGTCGTACTTCCAACATCTTTGCTGCTTCTATCAAACCAAACAAACCATCAGAGCGTTTTAAACCTTCCAAAGCTTCTGCTTTTGGAGTCAATTTAGCAATGGTGTTATCCTTTTGCTCGATTTGACTTTGTAAGTGATTCAAAACACCAAGTAATGCTTCGGGTTTGGAGTAGTCAACTTGTGGTGTCACTACTTGTTTCAAAAGCCGTTCGCATTTGATAAAGTATAAACGAGCCTCTCTACCTTTCTTATTATTCTCAAGCATAGAAAGCTCTTTTGCTACACTTAAAGTTAGATGATAATCTTTAGAGGGACGACCACCTTGGAGGTTTTCCCCAAAATTGGTGAAAACTAAATAATCCTGATTTTCTAATAAATTATATTTGTTGATGCGATATTTAATCCAAGTAGAGAAATCTTTACCTACTTCTAAAAACGCATGCAAATCACGAGCGTTAACAGTTTGAACAGTTTCCTGATCGATAACCTGTTCTCTAATTTCTATAAGAGTATTCATAATGAATTCCTTATGGTTAGATGTTTTTGATTGACACTCCAAGAAGAGTGCCGGGTGCTCAAAAACACGGCCATAAGTCCGTCGTTACACTTTCCCCGCAAGGGTATTGTATAGCGTAACCACACCCGACAATATTATTATACGCATGTAGCATATAATGAGTCAAAGTCTTTAATGTATAGAAGACTGATTATTTCGGTAACCAATCCGCTTATGGTTTAAGGTGTTTTTGAGGCACCTGATTCGATTATTCATACTCCTACTATAATGTCAAGCCACTTTCGATAATTTTTAAATTTTTGCTATTGGCAATTTGTAATTATTGTAAAAAAAGAGTTGATTTATACCTTAAGATAAAATATATTCAACTTATTAAGATTAATTATCCGTCCTTTGGAGTTCTATTTGATGCTTACATCCTTTGGTAAAACCTTACGGAAACTCCGTATTGATCATGCAGAACGCCTTTTAGATATGGCTAAAAAATTAGATATATCTGTAGCATTTTTATCTTCTGTTGAGATTGGCAAAAAATCTGTACCTGTTGGTATGGAAGAAAAGATCATAGAATTATACGATTTAGATCAAGATATGGCTTCTCTCTTAAGAAAAGAGGCTGATGCTTGCCGCAAAAGTTTTACAATAAAGTCTTCTAATTCATCCACAGGTGAACTTGTTGGTATGTTTGCTAGAGTTATAGATAACATTTCTCCAGAAGATGTAGAAAAAATGAAAAAATTAATGAAACAGATAAAAGAAAAAAAAGGTAAGTAGAAGGTGAAGAAAAGTATTGATTACGAAGTTCCTCCTTATAGTTGGGAGAAAATTGGTTTTTTTACTGATTTACTTCGAAAAGAACTGAAATTGTTAGATTACCAAGCTTTCCCAGTTATGGATTTTGCTGAATACATTTTGCCTACTATGAGACCAGGATATTGTTTACATATCGCAGATGAGGAAGAACTTGGAAATGTGGGTGGTTTAACAGACCCGCAAGGCAAATTCATTGTTTTAAGAGAGGATATTTATAAAGATGCGTACGATGATAATGGTCGCGCAAGATTTACAGTTGCTCATGAACTTGGTCATCTTTTTTTACATACAAATTTACCTTTTCAACGCGTAGTCAATTCTCATGAAATACCTGTCTATCGCAGTGCAGAAAAACAAGCTAACCAATTTGCTGCTGAGCTTTTAATGCCACGTTCAGGAATGTCAAGATTTAAGACTCCAAGAGAGGTAGCTAATTTCTATGGAGTTTCATTACAAGCAGCAGAGATTAGGATAAATTACATGACAAATTATTTTAAATCACAACAATAATGGGTTTGAGTTGCAGCTCAAACCCATAAAGAGTTTACGTCAGGTTTCGGTTAGCTGACGTAAAACCAGACAGGAAACAGAAAAATGCAACCTGCAACGACATGCGGAATTGTATCATTGTAAATGTTTCCTGTCTAGGTTCATCCACCGAAAAAGGAGTCTTTATGAGAAATAAAGACAAAAAAACGTACGTTTTTCGTACATGGCGTAGATGTCCTTATACAGGTCAAAAACTTTACGCAAAACACTATGGGCGAAAGGCTTGGCGTATTCCAATAAGTAGGTGAAACACAGAAGGGGGATAATTTATTCCCCTTCTGCATCTCAGAAATATAATCAAAATTGCTTTTTAGATGAAGATTCATTACGCAGAATAAGCTTATACATACTAGATTCTGAGGCTTGGACATCTGTGACAGTGAAGTGCTCTTGAGAAGAGGGCGCTTTGCTGTTTTCAGGAGAGAGGACCACAATACTATCTTGAGGTTTTGGTGGTAAACCCCCGATGTCATTGATACAAAGATCAAGTTCCTTTCTTGGAATTGTGGTGGGGATTCTGCCACCGGCGTCCGATTCTGAATGCTTAATGCCGTAAATCGCTGTAATCCGAAAAGATTGCTGATTGTCCTTTCGCGTGTAGATGATGGGCTGCCCAAAAGTGTTGCGCACATCTTTAACCATTTGGTTTAGCAGCCCGTGCCATCGCATGTTATTTCGCTCCAATCACGGCTTTAAACAGCATTTCAGGGCGTGTGCAAATGTAAAGCGGATAGCTGTAGACCTCCGGTTTTACCCATGCATTACGGTCGTGATCAATGATCAACATGGTGTAGAGAGGCTTTCCAACGGTGTTGGCAAAATCCAAGCTTTCACCTGGTGCAAAGGTTTTTTGGAAGACACCAGGCGCATCAACAGGAAAGAATTGACATTCATCAGGCTTAATGCCTATGGCGCGCTTTGTTCCAGCCTTCGCACTTATATTATAGTTGTGAATACTCCGGTAATTAATGAAAGTGACACCTGCAAAGTCAAAACTGCCAAAGCTGCCCGAGCCAAGAGCGCTTGGTGTTGCAATACCTCCGGCGCTATTGAGTGTCTGTGCTAAGGCTGTGTTGAGATAAGTTTCACGAATTGTTTTATGGTTTTTCAATTTGGAAAAGAATTCATTTCCACAAAGCCCAATAATCCGTGAACGATCAGAAAATGCTCCTTTTGAAGCCTCAATCATCCTCATAATGACTTGGTCAACATGGTCAGCAACATTGGTTGTTTCTGTATTCAGTTTAAAGTCAATGGGCTTTGGTGGTGTGATTTCCCATTCTTTGTACCAATCGACAATCACGGAGCCATCAGCATCAAGAACAACGCCTTGAACGGCGCCGAGTTGCATATTCTCCCATGTCAATTCAATTTCAGAAATCAGTTTCTTTTGTTTTTTGGCAATATATTTCATTGCTGTCTCTAACTGATCTTCTGCGCCAAATTCACGCCGGTTTTGGATTTCTTCTGATTTCACCGTATCACTTTTGGCAATCCGTGTTGTTTTGAAAAATCGAAGATTACGACCCTCTCTATCACCTTCTGCCAAAGGTGCCCCGCGTTCACTGGTTTGAATAAGCGAAAATGTATTATCACGCCGTTCAATACCAACCACTGTGGTGCTTGTTTCCACTTCCTCAAAAAGATCAAGAGAACTAATAAGCCCCGGTTGAAACTCATAGTTTTCGATGGCTTTCATCATTGTGATGCTTGAGAAAGCATCATGTTTAAAAAAGTTCATATCCATGTGCGCATTCTCCTATCGCAATAGAATGTTGTTTTTGTCTTCTAAAGACTGAATGGCTGCTTTCTTTTGCTCATCCGTGATGGCATCTGGCCATAGCAGTTCAGAAGCTTTTACAGTGCATAAGCGTACTGTAATCACGGCGCGTTGATCGGCGCCTGTTGCGTCAATAGTGGCAAAAGAAATCCCTGCCGGTGTTTGACTGCCATCTGATGCTGCTGGATTAAGGGGGACATAGTGTTCCGTTGCGGTTATCTTCCCCATGACAGTTCCTGCTTCAATGAATGCTCCTGATGCAAACACCACTTCTTCGTTTGACATATCGGGGTCGTAGGGTCCAAGATAAGCGCCATTGCGTACGTCGTCATAAATAATATTCGTCATTTCACTGCCCTCCAAGCTGCTTCCCATTTTGCGTGAATCTTTGCCTTGCTCGTCCCATCACTATGAGGGGTATAAGGCGAGACTTTTAAAGACGCGCTTTGAGAGCTAGCTGCTGTCAACACACATTGGCGTGCTTTCTCGAGACTCATACCGTTTTGAATAGCTTTTGCTGCGTCAAAAGAAACGCCTAAGTGCTTTGCTTGCCTTTCAAGGGTTGTTAGTGCTTTTGCGCGCTTTCTTTCTTTTTCAAGCACGGCTTTCATATCTTCGCGCTTGTTTTCATTGTCTTCATCCTCATCTTCGTTTTCTTCTTCATCGTCGAAGTCTTCGGCGTTTTTGTCGACGTCACTATCGTCTTCGTCCTCTTCCTCGTCATTGATGATGTCGACGATCTTTTCGTCATCCTCTTCTTCAGCGCGGTATTGTGTGCGTGCCATGTGTTTTGTCCTTCTTTTTCTGTTGATGTTGGGTTTTGTGATATGGAATCCGTTAAGGCTTCCAAAGCTTGCGCAAGGGTCCCCTGCGCATCTGCTAATCCAAGCGTGATCGCTTGGTTGCCTATAAAAGTTTCTGCTTTTGTGTCACGAATTGCATCAGCATTTAAGCGTCTGTTTTGCGCCACCAAATCAACAAACATCTCGTAGAGCAGGGCGCAATCGGCTTGCATTTTTATCTGTGCTGTATCGCTCAAGGGTTCGTGAGGATTGCCATGAACTTTGTGATCACCTTCAAAGACAAAGGTCCATTTATGCCCGTGTTTTTCATCTGCACGGGACTGGTCAAGATGAGCACAAACAACCCCAATCGAGCCCACAACACCCGTGCGAGCTACCCATATTTGAGAAGCAGAGCAGGCAATGGCATAAGCTGCAGAACAGGCAAACTCATTGGCATGTGCCCAAATGGGTTTATTGTATTGTTTTGAGAGTGTTTGAAACTCTTCAACCAAATCAAAGACACCACCGGCTTCTCCACCGCCGCTGTCAATATCAAGTAAGACAGCGCGAACATCAGGTTGTGCAATGGCTTCACGAAAAGAAGCCCTTAAACCTTCATAAGAGGTTAATCCCGATAAAGCCCCAAGCCATGCACCACGGCGCACAAGCGTGCCATGAACTGGTAGGATAGCAACATTGTTTTGCACCACGTAAGTTTCTGGTGGTCTTAAAGCTTCCGTATCCCCTTGTCCAAATGCCCCAGGGGGAAACTTTTCTCCCTCAAAAAGACGCGGCGCAAGAGCATTCAAAATGATATCAAGCTTTGTCGATGCAAGCATATGAGGAACACCAAAAAGCCGTGATGCCAAAAACGGCATGTCGAGATTATTCACCATTTGTATGTGCCTCACTGCCTTGGTTGCTTTCATAAGTCTCAGAAGGTTCTGAATCTGCGGTATCAATTACTTGATTGTTACCAGAGGGCGCCGCCATATCCGTGTCAAAAGATAAGCCGCGCGCACGAGCATCTGTGTGCTCTTCTTGCAGTTCGGCATGAATGCTGTCGATATCAAAGCCGCGCTCGGCAAGTGCCATGCGTCGTGTTTTCAAGCCTGCACGGATTTCTTCTTTTTCCGCTGAGATATCCTTGTTTGGATCAATCATTTCAAGCGGGGGCGCAAAGCTTTCACATTGAAGCCATGGCAAGGGATTTTCTTCCCACCCTGGCAAATTGACGCATTTGACAAGCACTGCCATTTCAACAAAACGCTCCCATATAATGCGATTAAACTGAAAGGCAATGATATGTTCACGCCATTGTTTGACGTGCCGTCTAAACTGAATGATAGAGGTACGCACATTTGAAAAATTGCCGCGCGTAACGTCTCCAGTCACAACGGCATAAGGCATATTAAGTGCTGCACAAATTTTCAAGATATTGCGAAATTGAAAAGCCTCATAAGAGCCACCAACCTCAACAGGATTTGAGAATGTAACCTCTTTATTCTCTCCTAAATAAAGAGATGCACCGGGCGCAATGACAGGTGCTTTGTATTCTTCTTCAACGTTGTTTTTATCACGATTATCGGATAATTTTTCGACGTTTGGTGAATTGTCCTTGACAAAAGCCGCAAAAAGAGCCGCCGTCCTTTTTCTATCGAGTTCTGCGTCGTCATAGGATTCCAGTTGAAAGATCTTTGTCATACAGCGCGTTATTTTGGGAGAACCGCGCAATTGTCCGGCAATACGGCGCTCTTTGATGTGCAGGACCATTTCAGCGGGGACACGCACGCGCTCTTGGCTCTCAAATGCCATATTTGCAGGGACATCATCATAGGGGTGATGTTCCCAGAAATGATAAGCAACACGCTTGCCACTGGCATTAAATTCAATTCCCATACGAATGTAATTGCCTTCAATCTCAGCCGGTCCATTATAAGTGAGATCCAGCATTTCAGTGGGATAAACTTGCAACTGAAGAGGCACACCAGAGCGCCCGTAGAGGTCAACATAATGTAATCTTACAAAGCATTCTCCGGTTAAAAAGACCTCTCGTGCAATGGTTGCTTGCAGCCCATAAAAATTGGCATCTTCATCATAGTCCGCTTCATCAACCCATTGCCACCATAAGTCTAAAAGCTTTTTCTTTTCTTCTTGAAAGCCTTCAATACGAGGATAAGGTTTAATCCCATCACTAACAGCCGCGGAGACCCATTCTTCTGTTGCAGACCCATAAAGAGCTTCATTGTCATAAAGCCATCTTGAACGGGCAACAATGGTATCACCGCATTCCTCAATGGCTTTATTGATATGTTTTTTTGCGGGGTCAAAACCACCCATACGGCGGCTTTTGCTTGCCGCTTCAAAATGGGGATTGTGTTGACGAGAAATTGTAAAAAAGCCCGTGAGTTTATTGAAAAAACCAGCCATTAATAGCCTCGTGATATATTAAAATAGAAAACGCGTGAACGCTTGCGTCCTTCAAGGTTGGCTATTTGTGTGTTCAGCATCTCAAGCGCTCTGCGCAGTTCCTCAACAGAACGGTTGCTTACTTGCTTATCGCCATGGCGCACCGATTGTGCACCCGAATAAAGAGCCTCTTCAATTTGCTCACGCCGCCTTTTTAAACTTTCCAGTCTGTCAGTTTTGCTGTTAATTGGTTCTAAAGTTTCACCCACAAATTACCTCCAATCCCCTCGCATATAAGGATTCATCATTGTTCTGAATGGCTTCTTTTGAGGTTGTGCTGTCTGAGATCTTTTTGGAGCAGGAGAGGGGGCATGTCTTGGTGTTGGCTGCTCTAAAGAGCCCTCAATTTTAAGTTTTTCCAGACGCTCTTCTAAGATATCGACTTCTCGATTAAGGTTTATTCCTGCCGAAATCAGACCTTGTAAAGCAGCATAAGCATAGACCCTACAGTCCAAGGCTTCATTTCTTGCCTTTTCGCTTTTTTGCCATTCAATGCGCTTGAAGCCTTTAAAATATTTGATGACTTTTCTTTCAGCGGTTAGCTGGTCAAAATATTCCCGATCAAGGCTTTTGTGAAAGTGTGTTGCACCAGCACCCGATGCTTCAGGACCGGATTTTTTAAACCGTGCCGTGATAATATCTTTTGCTGCGTCAACACCAACAATATAGAGATTGATCTGTCCTTTGTTGTTTCTACTTGGGCGGCGTGGCCATACCGCACGCCATCCCGCTTGTCCCTTAATCCCCCAGATACGTCGCCCCTCACGCGGGCGAACATAATTATAAACTGCCTGTGTATGTCCACCACCGGTATCAATACAAGCAGCCGTTATCTTGATGCCGTCTTTGTAACCTAGATGCGGCCAGCGTCTTGTAAGATATTCATCCAATTGGTCCCATACTTCAAAAGAAGAGGGATCACCAGGAATGACGTGATAATCAATATGCCAGCTTTCTTCACTGCGTCCCCATCCAACCACTTCAAGTTCCAAGCGGTCATTTTGCACATCAATACCCGCTGTTAACAACACGGCTTGTTCTGGTGCCAATGGATAATCTTCGCGTTTTGCATAGAGGCTATCAGGATCAACAACTTCGCCTGTTCTGTCTTCCCATGGCTCTCCAAGAACTGTATTAATAAAAACTTGCAAAAGAGCAGGGTCTTCTTTGGCTCTTAAAAATTCGCGCGCACAATCGCCCCAAGTCAGCCATGGCGAATAAAGCGCTGAAATATGGTAAGAACGTAGACGAGGCTTACTTGACTCCTGTGTTGCGATCCAGCAAGCACCGTTTTCTTCTGCCATTAAGGTGGACTTACGATGTTCGGCATGTTCATGACCACAATGGGCACAAACAAACACAGCTTTTTCGGGGGCGCCTTTTGGCCACTTGATTTGTGACCAAACAATGGGCTGTAGAACACCACATGCATCACAAGGCACGTTGTAATATCGCTGGTCTCCTAGCACAAAATCCTTGGCGATACGGCTTGTGTCACGGTGTGTCGGCGTGGACAATTTAAAAATTTTACGTTGAATAAAAGCAGAGGTTCGTTTTTCAGCAATTGTTACAGGATCGCCTTCATTATCGACATTCAATGGGTAAGCATCGACTTCATCCAAAACCAAATAGCGAATAGGAGAAGAACGCAATCCAGCAGCACTATTTGCTCCGGTAATCATCAATGTTCCCCCATAAAATTCCTTTGAAAACATTGTATTTCCACTGTCTCGTGCACGAGCAGGAGCAATGCGTTCACTTAAAGCAGGGCTAGCTGAAATCATCGGATCAAGACGAGACTTTGACAGTTTCTTAGCGGTCTCAACTGTCGGCATCACATAAAGGGCAGGTCCTGGACTATGATGAATGGCATAACCACAAAAGTTCAATGCTGCTTCCGACATTCCAATCTGAGCCCCCTTCATCACAACTGTTGTTTCAGTCGGATCATAAACAGAAAGATTATCCATGATCTCTCGTAAATAGGGGGTACGTATAGTCCTCCATAATCCAGGCTCAGCACTCGTAACTGTGCTCAAATAACGATTTTTATCAGCCCACTGGGAAACAGTATAAGGCGGGTCAGGACGGCGTCCTTCATTCGCATAGCAAAAAAAGAGCCCAGCACCAGAGGACGAGGGCGAAGCATCACTTATCATGTTCTGGATTCTCTTCTAAAATGTTGGGA
Source organism: Bartonella sp. OD88NMGDW (assembly GCF_042193775.1). Classification (NCBI taxonomy): domain Bacteria; kingdom Pseudomonadati; phylum Pseudomonadota; class Alphaproteobacteria; order Hyphomicrobiales; family Bartonellaceae; genus Bartonella; species Bartonella sp. OD88NMGDW. Next base: position 13,531 of record NZ_JBHIMA010000001.1, read on the forward strand.
TCGTGAAAAGAAACAGGGACGATATTTTCCATTAAAGCTTTGCGCATATGATGATCGATAGCTCCAATAAGGCTCGCAGCATCACATCCCACTTGCGCCGCAATTTCAGTACCAAAGCGATAGGCAAAATTGAGCATTGTATCTCGATGCGCTCTTCCAAAGTTCCATGCTTCTTTTCTCACTTCTTCACGATCAACAGTTGTTTCGCGTAACTTTTCCAGAGCAATCTTTTCTTTTGCTAGCGCAACTTGCATTCGCTCCAGTTTTATCTTGTATTCGTTGGCTCCATCTGTGGAGGCTTGTTTAATCTTTGTCCGCACCTTTCCATCAGGCGCTAAAAATGGGATAGGGCGCTTTGTTGGATTCTCATTCCAGATAGCTGTTGCAAGCGCTTCATTGACAGAACCATCTTCAAAAAGAGCCGCATCAAATTTACCTGTCTTTATCCGTGAAACCACCGCATTATGTGAAACACCCATCTTCTTCGCAAACGCACGAACCGATAGACCCTTACGCGTTTTCTTATTCATAGTTGCTCCATTTTGAATGGTATATACGAATTATTGTACACTTTAATTATTGACAAGGTTTTATTTTTCGTGTACATAAAATATATGAAGATAGTGTGGGATGAACCAAAAAGAGCTTTAAACATTGATAAACATAAGCTTGATTTTGCCGATGTTATTTACTTTGACTGGGAACATGCTTTTATTGATGCAACCCATTCAAACCGCATGAAGGCTATTGGACATTTTGCTGATGACACAACAGTTATTGTTTTTGCAAAGCTTGGCAATGAAGCGATATCCATTATCAGTTTTCGTCAAGCGAATAAAAAAGAAAGAGAGGTTTTCAATGACTATCAAAAAAACCTTTGAAACAGGATGTGGCTATACAAAAGAAGATTGGGACGCTGTGGATTCCCCACCACTAACAGATGAAGAACTTGCACGCTTAAAGCCAGCTAAAGACGTTTTACCAGCCTCCTTTTTTAAGTATGTAACAGAAGAACGCCGTAAACGCGGGCGTCCACCCGTTGAATCTCCCAAACAAGCGGTTACTCTCCGTCTCGACCCAAATGTTATTGCCTCTTTTAAAAAACAAGGAAAAGATTGGCGAACACGTATGGGTGAAGTCTTAAAAAAAGCAAGTGGTTGTTAAGCCAAACGATCTCGCCACTCTAAAAAATGTGCTTTATAGTTGAAATTAAACTTCAATTGTATTACATTGAAATACAGTTACAAGAGGAGAGCTCATCATGGCTGCTAGTCGTATGGTTCAGGCGCGTGTACCAGAAGAAATTCAAAATATCGCTAATCAAGTTATTCAAGCTTCAGGTTTATCAGTAAGTGATGTTGTGAGAGTATTGATGACGCGTATTGCACAAGATAAAGCTATTCCGTCCTTCTTGTTTCAACCTAATGCGGAAACTATAGCGGCTTTTGCAGAACTAGAGGAAGGTAACTTAAAAAAGTTTCATTCCGTAGATGAATTATTTGACGATCTCTATGCGGACGATTGAACGTACCACTATCTTCAAACGTGATTTCAAGCGTGAAATGAAAGGACGGTATCGGCATCTTTTAGATACTGATTTGCGCCAAATCATTGCAGCATTAGCAAATGACCAGCCTTTAGAACCTCGATATCATGACCATGCATTGACTGGGAATTGGAGCAATTATCGAGATTGCCATATTCGACCTGACTTAGTATTGATTTATCGCTTGATTGGTCAAGATCGATTGATTTTAGTGCGTCTGGGCTCCCATTCAAAACTTGATCTTTAAACCACCTCCCCATTTTGAGAACGGGGAGGGGAGATGTGTTTTACTTAAGCAACCTTTTTAATGGGAGGCTCCAAATTTGGTTCGTAAGCTTTCAATAAAGGTAACATAACTGTAGGAAACTCTGAATCGCCAAAATCTGTTAGAACTGTTAAGATTTTAAGTATATTTGGCACCTCATCTTGAAGTTTGAAAATCAAAGCTTTTTCTACCACCCCCATGATGTCAATCAGAGCTGTACACTCTTTTTCATTAATATTTTCATCATTAGAAAACTGATATAAAGCTATCCATAAATCGCATAAGAAGTCGATACTGGTGTTCATTGTACACCTCCATGGATTTGTTCTCTCAAACAAGCTAATCCTCTAGATGTGATTTTTGTTGAAGGCAGCACCTTTTCTGTACCATCCGGTCTTTGAATGGTAATAGCAGGGCAATCCATGAATCCTTTCTTGATCTTGTCCTGATAAGGTAACAGAGGCGCCCCTGGAGCCCGTCGATACACCCAATCATGTTTACGCAAGTAATCCGTTAAATCCTTTGGTCGCACCTCTAACATTTTTGCTGCTTCAATTAAGCCAAACAAACCATCAGAACGCTTTAAACCTTCCAAAGCTTTTGCTTTTGGTGCTAATTCAGCGATAACATGATCTTTCTGCTCTATTTGGCTTTGTAGATGATTTAAAAAGCCTATCATTGCTTGAGGACTCGAGTAATCAATCTGTGGTGTGACTACTTGTGTTTCCAGTGCCTGCCAACGATCTATAATTTTTGCTCGTAATGCTGTGCTGTAACCCGAAACGAGGATTAAACATTCACGTTTAGGGAGATGATAGCAAGGGCGTGTTTTTCCTTGTTCATCAATGTAACTGCTTAAAAACTTAGCCGGCTCAAATTTGAGCTCGCTAAATATTTGTTTAATGTCGCGCATAACATTCTTATGCTTCTTACTACATACCCCCGCAATTTCAATGCTAGACATAGTTTGAGTATTAGCACTATTAGTAGTGCTTTGATTAGTTTCTATAAGTGTGTTCATGATGAACTCCTTGGTAATAGAGGTTTTCTATTGACACTCTTAAAAGAGTGCCGGGTGCTAGAAAACACGGTACCAAGTCCGTCGTTACGCCTTTCCCATAAAGGGTATTGTATAGCATAACTACACCCGACAAGACCTTTATATGCCACCACATATAATGAGTCAAAATCTTTAATGTTTAGAAGACTAGTTATTTCGGCAACTAATCCGCTTGGTATTGTAAGGTGTTTTCTAGGCACCTGATTCGAAGATACCTATTACTGTAGAATTGTCAAGTAATAAAAATTACTTTTTGCTAAGAAAACTTTTCACATACTGTACAGTGTACATATTTAAATAATTATTTATCAATGAGTTAAGTGTACAATGTACAGTCAATTTGAAAATTCTGTCGCTAGCGATAGTTCGCGCTAGCCTGCCCCGCAACAGACCCAACCCGCTGGGAAGTACCTTTTGCATTGATTTTATTGATTTTTTTCTGGGAAAAACCAAAGCGCAAGTGATAATCTGCTTTAAAAATTACAATTAAAGTGAGTAGTGTGTTGACATAGCTTAAGAACATTATTTAGCTTTCATCTTGGCGGCATATTCTTGACGAGCAAGTTGGTACTGTATGTTTTTAATTAGTCTTTCATTGGCTTTTTTTACAATAGCACTTGCAATTTCTGGCTTGGACATCACCCCAGCAATGGAGGGTCCTTTTTGTTTTGCAATGGGGAATTGATCTCCATCGGCTCTTTGAAACACATTCCCATTCAGCTTTTTTAATTCAACGCGCTTTGGAAAACTCCCACCTTTGATAAAAGCATGGGGTAAGATTTCTTTCTTTCCAAACAGTGTGTAAGTTACGCCGCGTTTTGTTTCTTTTGCTTTAAAAAATTTAAGAGGTATTGGTGTTCCAGAACCAATGATATCTGTCTCAAGAAACCTTGCTGTCGCCTTTTCTTTAATATAAACACCTCTTCTTATACGCTTTATTTGGGCTGATGAGATGTCTGCAACTTGCTTTTCAGTAAAGCGTTCAACTTGTTTTGCTGCAGTGTTTAGAGCATTACGCAGAGCCCAATTAAGGCGTGGTGCTTGAAGGTTTGTGAAGGTATCTTTTACCTGTTGAAGATACCATTTTTGGTGGATAATTAATTTCAACTTCTAAGCCTTTTTGGGGGTAGGTGTTGATGACTTGGAAGTTTTAGGTGCTTTTGGTTTTTCGAGTGGAATTTCCTCTGTCACTGGCTCAGACGATGTTTGTACGGCTTCTGGTTCTATCTGTTTAATTTGTTCAACCGCCTTGTCAGGTTTTGCTGTTGTCTTGACTTCAACAAAAAGTTTTGCAGCATTAGCGCGCTTGAGACGTGCGTAGACTTGATTAGAAACTTCAACAAATGGATTATTGGGTGTTGATGGTTCAAAGCGAACAGTGCTTTTATTGTCTCCAACAACACACATTGGCTTAGTGATGACAGCTTTCATCATTGCTCCTTTTGAGTCATAATTAATGACATCATTAGTCAAATATTGATTTTTATTCTGTGAAAAATTGATTAGCTAGAATTACCGAGAAAACAGGACTTTCTAGCCACGTTTCAAGTTCACATTTTACTGAATTTTTAGGGGATATTTTTGAATTTTAGACACAATAAGACTAGTGCAGTAGCGTCATTAAATATGATTTTTCACATCATGTCAACAAAAAAATCAATATATTGTATTTTTTTATTTTTTTACCTAAATATAGTGTTTTAAAAGATGTCCTTTATTTTCCTTTAATGCAACATTTATGTTGTATTGAAACATTTTAGATGTTATATTATTATAATGAATAGTCAAGAATTGAAAAGATATCTTATAAAGCATGGTTGCAGTTTTACTTCAGGGAAAGGTGGACATTTGCTTGTAAAGCGCGGTTCTAAAAAGTCCGTTTTACCTATGCATGGTACGCGAAAAGAATTAGGAACAGGATTAGTCCAGAAGATTCTTAAAGATCTTGACCTAAAATAAGCCTGAATATGGAGGTGTAAATGAAATATGCAATCAAATTTATCAAAGATGACAATGATACTCTTCTAGTCGTCTCTAAAGACTTTCAGGAATTTATTACCTATGGTAACGATGAAAAAGAGGCTTTGGAACAGGCTAAAAATGCACTTTTAACAGTCATTATGGGGCGTTTTCAAGATCGTGAACCTATTCCCTTTGGACATCGTGATATTGCCTATCCTTTTGTTGAAGTATCTTCATTGGTGACTTTAAAAATTGCAATACATAACGCTATGATTGAAAAAAACTTACGCAAAGCTGATCTCGTACGTCTTTTAAAACTTCATCCAACACAAATTGACCGATTGTTGGATTTAAACCACGCAACCAAATTAGATGCCTTGGAATCCACTCTCATTGCTCTTGGAAAAGAGGTTGCCATTAATATCCAAGACGCCGCTTGAAAACTACCGGTTTTGCGTAAAATGTTTATAAAGCGCATTAAGAGCAATGCGCAATGAAAGCACAAGGTGTGGTAGTGATTGATCTTCTATAACAAGATACTGTAATGCGGCATGAAGGTTATATTGACGGTGTAAACATTGGGCTTCTTGAACAACATCTTTTACAGCTAAAAGATGTTCTGTTGCCTTCTGTACCCATTTCTCTCTTGCTCCGTTATCAGAAGTTGTAGGCATTTCATCATAAATTGCATTAGGCAATGCTTTTGCACATAGGTAATTGTTTTTCACTTCAAGATATTTTTGCGCAGCATCATATTGGTCTTGATTTATTTCGCCTTGCAAATAAAGCCGCCCGATATAGGTGCCGGAAAGCGGATTTTTAGCCTCTTCTATGGTCAAACAGAAGCGTTTGGCACGCATTTCAATTGCCAATTTATCCATGGGTTCATGCGGTGTTTTTGCTCGTGAGATGCGTCCATTTGGTTCTCTGATACATCCTTTAATTCGAGGACGACCACGTTTTGCATGTTTTTTTCTTTTAGCCATATTTTTTCAATCAGAATGGGACGCTATCGTTAAGAGCTGTTCTATAATCTTGAGCACCTGAAGCGATAGCATAATTTTGAGAAGTAATAGGTGAAGGGGTAGGGGATGCTGATTGATCTTTCTTTGCATCAAGCAAATACAACTCGCCTTTGAATTGTGGTAAGACAATCTCTGTTGTGTAACGGTCATGCCCATTTTTATCTTGCCATTTGCGTGTCTGTAATTTTCCTTCTATGTAAACCTTTGAACCTTTGTTTAGATATTGAAGTGCAATTTTTGCTAAATGCGGATTAAAAATCACCACGGAATGCCATTCTGTTTTCTCTACTTTTTGATTGGTTTTTTTATCTGTATAGCTCTCAGAAGTCGCTATACTAAAATTGACTATTTCTGTTCCAGAATTCATTGTTTTGCTTTCGGGATTAGCACCAAGGCGCCCGATTAACGTCACTTTATTTAGCATATTTGTAGCCCCATTAGATTATCAATTTATACATAAAAAATCTTAGCATAATTTGCGTATTTATTCAATTATTTCAGTTTATTAATAACAGTTTTTTAATGTATTACATTATAATATTATTTGACAAATTATTCATCAAAAAAAACATGTCACACAAATGGCACGGCTTTCTTATTTCTACTTTTAACTTTTCAATAAATATTCTTTCATTAAGAGTCTGTATCAAACTTTTTTGTTCGATTTATTGTTGACTATCGAACCTTTTTGTGCGATATTCATTTTATGCAGAAAGGGGAGGCTAAATGAAACGAGAAGCACTGCTAGAGAGTTACGTAAAGAAGCCAGAAAAAGAGGCATTCATTACAGTGAAGCTCCTGATGCAGGTAAAGGGTCACATTATTTGGTAACTTTTGGAGATAAGACAACCGTTATAAAATCTGGTGAATTGACCCCACTTTACGTGAAAATAATAAAAAAGCAGTTGGGGGTATGAGTTACTCTCTCAACGGCTTTAATTTTTCGTTTCAAAAGCATTTTGATCATGGCGAGGAGACCTAAACATGGAGTACACTTATCAAGCAAAACTGGAATCTGATCCAGATGGTGGTTTTATTGTAACCTTTCCAGATGTACCAGAAGCAATAACAGCTGGAGAAAATAGAACTGAGGCATTAGAGAATGCTGTTGAAGCTTTAGGGTTAGCATTACGGAGCTATCCTATGCGCGGTTTACCTTTACCAGTACCACAGCAATATAAAGACCTTGTAGAGGTCACGGTAGATGCGTGGAATGCTCTTAAACTTGCAGTGGTAGAAGCCTTTAATGAAGCGAATATCACAAAAACAGAATTGGCTAATCGTTTGGGTAAAAAAGAAACAGAAGCAAGACGCATTCTTGATCCAAATTATCCAACTAAGCTTCAAACATTAGAGCAAGCACTGAGTGTTCTTGGCAAGCAAGTTGTTATCACAATCAAAAATGCGGCTTAACTTCCTCCCCACTTTTAAAATGGGGAGTTATGTTTTTAAATCTAAGCTGCTTTTACGGCAGACCTTGCTAGAACCTGTTTTGCTTCTTTAATGAGAGCTTTATATTTTCTGTTTTCTTCATCTACTCTGAAGGCATCAAGAAGACGCACATGAATTGGACCTAAAAGATATAAAACTTTTTCACCAGCGTTCATACCTTCCCAATAGCTTGGCAAATCAAAGCGCGTATCACGATCATAATCAACAGATTGGTTTCTCAGTTTCTTTTCACACTCAATAAAGTAACGGCGTGCTTGACGTCCTTTCTCATTGCGTTCAACCATTGAGAGCTCTTTCGCCATGTCTAGAGTGAGATGATATTCTATTGCTGTAACAGCTCTAGATTTTGCGCTTCCCAATTTTGGGAACCGCAAATCTTGTGTTTTTATGAAATCTTTACCTTCTTCAAATGTATATTGATTAATACGATCTGTAATCCAAGTAGCGAAACGTTTTCCTATTTCCATGAATGCGTGTAACTCACGCGCATTGACCGTTTGCACAATTTCTTGTTCAATAATTTTTTCTGATATTTTAATGAGTGTGTTCATAATATTGGTTCCTTTGTTTTAAAAGTTTAAGTATCCAGGGCTAAAACAACCGAACCAATTCAGTCCTTCACATCTTTAGGTTACCCTTGGACATACATGTGAAGACCCTGGAATAATAAAATGAAGGGCAACAGATCTTTCGGGATACTGTTGAACCGATTGGTTACAGGTGTTTTAAGCCTGCCTCGTAACCTAATAGCTTTTAAAAATTTGTCAAGTTGTTCCTGATATGAGTTAGCATCTAATCATTGTTTTTTCAGAAGCTTCCGATAATTTTTTGATCTCTTTATTGATCTCATCTATAAGAGGTTCGTAATTGAGAATGCTTTTCGGAATATTCCCACCGTAAACCCATGCTTTTACTTGCGCTTTGGTACTAAAATCGGCATTCTTAGGTGTTTTGTAATACTGTCCGCCATCAAACTTTTCACATTCTCTTGTGCCGTCTTCATATTCGTAGAGGTTGTAAAAATACTCCTCTGCTCCGTCCCCCCAAGGAACATAACCAACAGCTGTTGCAACAAACTCTTTTTGCATTGGTTGTTTACGGTTTTTTAAGAATAAATGTTTAAAAATGAACATGCTTTAATCCTAATTTTACCAATTGGTCTATTTACCTAAAATTTGACCGTACAGAGCGTTTTATATTACGGATATGTTTTTCATCGTAAAATCTTTAAATCGCTTTTTAAGGTACCTTTTTGTCGATTTAAATGCATATCTAATCGTAAAATGATCAGCACTTTTCACTATTTTGCTGTGGACTAAAGCGTTTCATTATCCCACCAATGCCATTTAGAGTCTCTTCAAGTTTTTGCTTGTGAATAACCGTAAGGGGGCTTGAATGCTCTTTCTCTGCTTGTTCTTTCAACTCCTTTTCACGGAATCTCAAAACAGCATTGCGTACAAAATTGGCTTTTCTCAAAAGATCGTTTTCCAAATCACGACACAACCTCACAAATTCACGCGTGCTCGGAAAAAACGTATCGGATAAACAATTTATTTCATCACATAAAATCCGTTTGACCACTGTCATCAGTGACCATGCAGAGACATTTTCCAAAACCATTCCATAGGTCAACGCCATTCCCTCATGGTCTGATTGTTGTGCTATTTTCAAACCACACGACAGCATGCGAATAGCTTTTGCTATATCCTCTTTACCTGCTTTCACTGCAAAGAGCTCTTGCAATTGATCACCAGCCTCTAAAGCAATCGATTCCTGCTGTTTCGTTAATTGGCTGCCTTCCTTCAAAATAAATGGACCTCTCGGGGGTATCATCGCATGAATGTGCTTCAAAGTACCCTCGATTTCCGATATCAAGGAGACTGTCTGCGATACGCTCCCCAATGCTTTTTTGCTTTTGAGTGTAATTTCCATTGTTTCCACCATTGTTGTTCGTGTTTTTCGTTTTTTCTAAACCCTCGATAGCCCTGCGTACCCAGTTACGCCATGTTGCTTGCCAATCGATTTTGGTTGCATTTGCTCCGGCTTTTGAACGCCAATAATCTCGAAACTTTGCAATTTCGACTTTGACGCGCTCTGGAGGCAAGCCCTCTGCAATGGCAAAATCGTAATCGGGTTCAAAATCCGCAGGCAATCGACAACCGCGATTAGCTTGCGCTCGTTTTGCTTTTTTGGGAACGTTCTCTTGCTCGTGAATTGGAGGTTGGTTGTCTGATGATGTTGTGATTTGCTCTGATGTGGTCTCAACAGCAGCAACCTCTGTTGGCTCGTCAACCAAATCGATTGTTTCTAAATCTTCAGAACCAATTTCTTTTTTTGCTAAAACGATAGTTTTAGTTTTTTTATTATAACTGTTAATGTTAGTGTTATTGTTTATGTTATATATATAGGCATCATTAAGCATGTCGTAAGCATCATGCTTAGCATCCTTAAGCATACTGTTAGCATCATGCTTAATAACTTTAGCATCGTTAAGCATGGCTTTAGCATTGTTTTTATCAGTATTTTCAATGGCTTTAGCATCATCACAAGCATCATTTGTATGTTTATCCCATCTTGCCTGCGCTGCTTTCTTTGCTCTCTCTGATAACTTCTTTGACCGAGATGTCTTCGATACCTTATCTAAGCTTTCATTAGAGTTATTGAGTTCTTCTTCAACTTTTAAACTCCATAAACACCCATCGTCTAAACGTTCGATATGACCCGTGCTTATTAAAACTTCTAACGCTTTCATAAACATTTTTACTGAACAACCAGTGTAATTAGCCCAGACCTTTGTGTTATTTAAAAGCGGCTCTCCAGTATAAAGCATTTGCAAACGCAATTTTATATAAACATTGCATTCAATGGGAGATAAACAAGCAAGATCAAGAATCCACCTATCTGCAAACAGCCTCGTCCACGGTAATTTACTGGACATATATACCCCCTTCTTTCATTAAATATAAAATTGCTAAAGCATCTGCTTCGTTGTCGTCTTTAGGCGTATGTCCTTTTGCATACACCGCCTTAATCATTTTTACTTTTGATGCGTTTCCTTTTCCTGTTGTTGCTTTCTTAATTGTGCCAACAGGAATGCCTTCATACGGTATCTGATGATGTTCACACCACGTCGTTAAGGTTGATAACAAGTCACCGTAAATATGCACTGCATCAGTACTATTATGACGCCTCACTTCTTCAAAATACACCGCGTTAATGCTGTCTACTGTCTGTTTTATTTCTGATAGACATCTCTTAAAGCGTAAATAATGCATTCCACCGACTTCAAAATATCGGGGGTGGAAATTCATGACACCACTAATGATGTGACCATCCGCACCGCATATCGCCCAGCCTGTCTTGGTCCCTAGATCAAGACATAAAATGGTTTGTGCGTTAGTGATCATAATCCCCCCTTAAGGTTGCTGTGTGTTTATGCGTGCGTTATGACAGAGCGCGTTGTGATTGCCTGTCTTGCAAAAATGTTTGTGAAAAAGTAACCTCCCAATGATTCTAAAAAAGTGGGGAGGGGAAAGATGCAAGAATGGATAAAGATATTTCTTACAGGTTTTGTGTCATTTGCTGTGTCGCTTTCAGTAGCGCTTATTTTAAGAAATAAAGACCGTAAAGAAGCAGCCAAAATCCGGAAAGATGATTTAGAAAAAGCTGCAAAAAAACGAGAAGAAGATAGAGAATGGGTAAGCAAGCAATTTGCAGAAAGCCAAGAACAGACGATAGCCCTTAAAGAGCAAGCGATATCGACAAAAGATATTGCCAAATGGTCAGAAGAACATATTAAATTTTTGTTAGATAACAAAAGAGTAGAGGATTTAGGAACGCCACCTTCCATATATACAACTGGCCCACATTTTCCAACAAAAGGCAAGTGGACGCTTCTTTGTTTAAAAATAAAAAACAATGCACAAACTGTCATCCACGTTTTAAATATAAAGCTAAAAGATGGTTCTCGCTTTATTCTTGGATATGGCATTAGATACAAACCGGAAACAAGATTGTGGCAAATGCAAGCATCATATGTTAATCCTGATGCCAGACCAACGTTACACACAATATCATCCGGATACTGTGAGAAAGCAAAGGATTTTCGAACGGGACAAGAAATTGATGTTAATATTTCTATAGCTCCCTTAGAAGATAAGTACACAGGAATCCTTATTTTTGTAGCAGCGCGTGAAGAAGATATAAAAGCCCAAGTTACTTTAATCATTACTCATACATCCCCATTGAAACCAGAAACAACAATGACTGTAACGACACAAACCGACCTCATAGACTTTAAAAAATTGGATTAATTTACTTAGGAAAACGTTTTTATGCTATGATTTATTAATTTGATTTCTTTTTTTGATAACTTCATCCCTTAAGAGATCAAGCCTTAAGAGATCAAGCTTATCTTTGACTAAGATCATAAACAAGATCAGCTCATTTAAGCGATAAAAAGATAACAACTCTTGAGAAAAATAATTATCAAACCAAGTTGTAAAAGCTTGCGTAAACGCAGATGAAAACCATTGATTAAAATCATCGTACGGCAATAATGGAAAATAATTTCTATCATCACGCGCAAAGATACTATACAGCATATAGACAAAATAACCTGTTGATGAGGGATCTATTCTTGTTTCAAAAGATGCATCTTGAGTCGAACGGACACCATAATATATGGTTGCCTCTCCAATATTATTAACAAGATCAATCAACTGGACTTTGCTTATAGTGATCTGTGGGACATCTATCATCTCTGATCTTTCTTCTTTAAGAGTGTGAATGCTGCTGTTGATGTTTGTTATTTTCTGTATGAGCAGCACTATGAGAAGATATTACTGTTTGTGATGCATTTGCTGTACTAATTTTCTTCACCAGATGAAGCGTATCTTTTCTTCGTTTTGTCATTGGACGAATAACTCTATGGGATTTACTCCCATAATTATGTAGGAACCAATCTAGTGTAACCCAAGATAGACCCTTAGCTTTAGACAACTGAATAATTATATTCCAGTATTTTGGAGAAATACTATTGCGATCACGCATTTTACGCGCAGCCTCATAGCTACAACCAATTTCTTTTGCAAATTGGCGTATAGATCCCCAAGATTCAATCAAACTTTTGACATAAAAATCATTAACCATGACACAAATAGTACATTACGTACAACTTTTAATCAAGATAAAATCGTACACAATGAATTAAAAAAATAGTGGATAATGTACAAATGACTTATTTGCCAAAAGATAGACTTAAAATAGCGCGTAAGAATGCTGGATATGCAACACCAAGCGAAGCTGCGCGCGCTGTACCAGCTCTTAATCAAAATACCCTAATTAGTCACGAAAATGGAAATCGTGGTATTTCGCGCCAAATAGCCGAGCTCTATGGACAAGTATTTAATGTAGATCCGGGGTGGATTTTGTATGGCGAGTCTCCTCAAGAAAGTCCTAACCTCAATATAAGTATTCCTCTCGTTTCATGGATTAGCGCTGGAGAACTAAGCGAGCAAGATGGGATAATGGATTTTTCAGATTATCCTATGACAGAGGCTGTTAATCTTCCTGCCGGTGAATGGATTGCTTTACGTGTAGATGGCGCATCTATGAATAAAATTAGCCCTCCAGATTCTATAATATTTGTAAATATGCGAGACAAAAAACTTGTGCCTAATGCCTGCTATGTAATTGCAGATGAATCTGGACAAGCGACATATAAACGATACAGACCTAATGATGATCCTCCTTTTCAGCCCGCTTCATACGACAAAACAATAAAGGCTCCAAAACTTGAAGGCGCTATCTCTATAATAGGTCGTGTACGGCGCACTATTCTTGATATGTAAACACAATACGATTCTCTGTTCACGTTATCGATTAGATTGCTATCAACAGATTGAAGCAAGTTTGCTTGATTTTTATCAGTAAACAGCAAAATTTTGATTCTCTAAATTGTGCCGTGATTCGTCTTTTTTTTATTTTTTAAAAAAATAGTACATTATGTACTTGACTATCTTTAGTGCATAATGTACTAATATATCCATAAACCACGCACAAACAATTGCCAAGAGGCGTTAGGGAGGAGAAATTATGGAAAATCCAATTCTTATAAATTCTGATGAAATTTTATTAGTTGCCTACGATAAAGATCAACACATTGCAGAGTCTGGACCACTTGATGCAAGCCAAATTCTAAGCATTGTTGATGAGGTAGATGATGCAATCCAAATCTTTCGCATCAATCCTTCTGAGAATAATTGTGAAGATATCTCTGAAGAAATTGCAGAAGCATATGTAAAAGAAAATATCGAACGTCTCGATGAAGATAGTGAGGTTCATTACTTTATATGCGAAAGTGATGTTTACAATAGACTTTTAGACGAGATCGCAGACGAAAAATATAATGATGAGATTTACGGTACTTACGAACAACAACACCGTTTGCGTGCTTGTGATGTGCTTTAAAAATTCTAAAGGGCGCTTTTAAAAGCGCCTCCCCTTTTCCCATCAATAATTGATTAGAGTAAACTTATGAACACACATGATAATGATAGTGAAGGATATCTCATACCTGAAAACGAGGTAGACAACAAAATTGGTTATGCCAAAATGGTCAAAGCCCATGTGATGCATAGGCACTTACATTTGAAACAAGATTTTTCCACTTGGTTTAACGATTGTGTTGAAAAGTTTGATCTAAAAGAAGGCGTGGATTTTGTTTTTACAAAACAAGAATGGAACAGACAGAAGATTTGTCCAAAATCTGAAATAGAAACAGATAAAACCGATAATCATTACTTCAAAATTCACGCAGCAAGGAAAATCGCTAAAGCAGAACGCCATAGAAACTTAGGCAGAATATTATACCAAAACTTATGTTTTTCTTAATTAAGGGGGTGATGATGCGAAACTTTATTACAACATCTGAAAGCAATTTTCAAAACACAACAATTCCAACCATGTCTAGTCGTGAAATTGCAGAATTGTGTAGTAAACAACATAAACACGTTATGCGTGATATTAAGCAAATGCTTGAAGAGTTGCACTCTAAAAGTACTGAGCCCAAATTTGGGCTGAGTGAATTTGTAGGTTTTTACAAAGATTCAACTGGTCGCACTCTCCCTTGTTACAACCTTCCTAAACGTGAATGCCTCATTTTAGTTTCGGGTTACAGCATGACATTACGTGCTAGGATTATAGACCGTTGGCAAGAATTGGAAAAGCAAGCAGTAATACCACAAATCGACTATTCAAGTCCAAAGGCTATGATTGGCTTTTTGAATTACCTACAAGGTCAAATAGATCAAAAAGACACCATCATTGAAGATTTAACACCAAAAGCCATGGCTCTTGAAAGCTTACAGCGTCATAATGGACTCTTTGGTCTTACAGAAACTGCTAAAATACTCGAGATGCAACCAAAACAATTCATTCAATTTTTACAAGAAAAAGGTTGGGTTTACAGACGAGCAGCAGGTGGAAATTTGCTTCCTTATCAAGACAAAATCCAAAAGAAACTTATGGATTGTCCAACCATCACACTTCAAACCGCAAGTGGAATAGAAAAAGTCATTCCTTGCGCAAAAATCACAGCAAAAGGAATTGGTGTGCTGTCTCAAGAGCTTAAAAGACAAACCATGCATTAATTAAGGAATGCAATAATGAAAAAGAAATACGAATTTACTGATGAAATCGATATAATCTATTTGCGTCAATTTTCAAATTTTTTAATTGACAAAATAATATCACTATGTCTATTGTCGAATCAGGTGCTTGAAAAACACCTTGAATCGATAGCGGATAGATTACCGAAACAATCTTTTCTCCGCACATTAAAGGCTTTGACTCATTGTATGTTACACGCATATAATGGCTTTGTCGGGTGTGGTTACGCTATACAATACCCTTTATGGGGAAAGCGTAACGACGGACTATCGACCGTGTTTTTCAGCACCCGGCATCCTTTATTGGATGTCAATGAAAAACCTCTAATCGATAGGAGTTCATTATGAACACTCTTATAGAAATTAAAGAAAGCACTGCTAATAGTGCTACCACTCAGACTATGTCGAGTCGTGAAATTGCAGAATTATGTGGTAAAGAACATCGGAATGTTATGCGGGATATTCGGCAAATACTCACTGAGCTCAAAATTGAGCTGAGTGAATTTGCAGGATTCTACAGAGATTCAACAGGTCGTACTCTTCCTTGCTACAATCTTCCCAAACGTGAGTGTTTAATTCTTGTTTCGGGTTACAGCACTGCTTTACGAGCAAAGATTATTGACCGCTGGCAAGAATTGGAAAGACAAGTAGCAACACCACAAATAAATCTTGCCAATGCTTTGGAAAATCCTCTTACGATTAAACAGCTCCTTTTAGAGAGTATCAATCAATTAGAAGACTTAAGAAATGAGGTGAGTACACTCAAGCCTAAAGCAGAAGCTTTGGAAGGTTTAAAACGCTCTGATGGTTTATTCGGTCTTATCGAAGCAGCGAAGATGTTGGAGGTGCGCCCAAAGGACTTAACCAATTACTTGCGTAAACATGATTGGGTGTATCGACGGGCTCCAGGGGCGCCTCTGTTACCTTATCAGGACAAGATCAAGAAAGGATTTATGGATTGTCCCGCTATTACCATTCAAAGACCGGATGGTACAGAAAAGGTGCTGCCTTCAACAAAAATTACATCTAGAGGATTGGCTTGTTTGAGAGAACAAATCTTTGGGGGTGTGCAATGAATACCAGTATAGACTTTTTATGTGATTTGTGGATAGCGTTGTCTCAGTTTGTCAATTGTGAATACGTAGATGACAAAGACTGTAGTGACTTGGTTGACATCATGAGCATAGTAGAAAAAGCTTTGATTTTAAAACTTCAAGATGAAATTCCAAATATTACAAAGATTCTAGCAGTTTTAACGGATTTTGGAGATTCAGAGCTGCCCCATAGAATGGATTCTTTGTTGCGAGCTTATGATCCGAGTTTGCAGAAGCCTGTCACGAAAGCGGCTTAGTTTTGAACAATTGATTTCATCTCCTCGTCCTATAGGACGAGGAGGGGATTAATTAACATAAAAAAGAGAAAGGTAATGAGATGATATTTGATGATGGAGATAGATATGTAACGACACGTGAGTGTGCACAGCTTTTTAGTGTATCCACAACAACGATTCGCAATTGGGTGCTTCAGGGGTTGTTTCCGGAGCCATATAAGCTAGGGAGAGCAGTGAGATGGAGAAAAAAGGAGATCTTAGCCTTCACTCCAAAGAAAAATAAGGAGCAAATAAGAACAAATTAGGTAAAATTATATAAACTGTAGAAGGTGGTCTAAAAGGTGGTCTGAAAATGGCTATTTAAAGAAAAAAGCTATATATTTCAATATGTTAAACACAAAAAGTGGTGCCCAGACGCGGATTCGAACCACGGACACGCGGATTTTCAGTCCGCTGCTCTACCAACTGAGCTATCTGGGCATGCTTCATAAAAAATATAAAGCGTTTGCGGTTATAACATTAAAATTTTCTCTGTCCAGTCATCAAAAGAAAAATAATTGATTTTTTAATAAGTTTATCTCCCTATTCTAGAGAGTTATCAATGAATCTTTATCATAAAATAAATTTGATAGGCATATTGGACGCGTTAGTGTATTGTTAGTAGAATGCTGTCTTATCGTGGTGATGATACAAAAAAATAAAAGAATCAATCGAGAAGCATGATTAAGAAAGATTTTTTTATAAAGTTTCCGTGAATTTTAAGCATACGAAATAATAGAAAATATTTTTGACTTTTTTCTAAAAAGATTATTGATTAGTCTTTATAATAATTTGTTTTTCTTTATAAAGAAAGAAAAACATCTAAAAGGGGAGAAATAATGATAATGTTACAAAAACCAAGCAGTCGTCCCAATAATACTAATTTTTCTTCAGGTCCTTGTAGCAAACGGCCTGGTTGGACTCTTGATGTTCTTAAAAATGCATTAGTTGGGCGTTCGCATAGATCTAGAGAAGCAGAATTAAAACTTGCTGAAGTTATTAATTTAACCCGTGAGATTCTTGAGGTTCCTTCTGATCATCGTATAGGAATTATGCCTGGTTCAGATACCGGTGCTGTTGAGGCTGCTCTATGGTCTCTATTAGGTGAGCGTGGCATTGATATGGCGGCGTGGGAAAGTTTTGGATTTGGGTGGAATAAAGATGTTGTCGAGCAATTAAAGCTTTCTGATGTACGTCGTTTTGAAGCTCCTTATGGTGAAATACCAGATTTAACACAACTTGACTTTGATCGTGATGTTGTTTTTACATGGAATGGGACAACTTCTGGTGTGCGTATTCCTAATGCAGATTTCATTCCCCATAAGCGGGCTGGATTGACCATTTGTGATGCAACATCTGCAGCTTTTGCGCAATATCTTGATTTTTCAAAATTAGATGTTGTTACTTTTTCATGGCAGAAAGTTTTGGGAGGTGAGGCTGCGCATGGTATGGTGATTTTAAGTCCTCGTGCTGTTGAGAGGCTTGAGAATCATGTTCCAGCTTGGCCTATCCCTCAACTTTTCTATATGACAAAAAATGGAAAATTGAACGAAGATATTTTTAAAGGAAAGATAATCAATACACCTTCTATGCTTTGTGTTGAGGATTTTCTTGATGGGTTGAAGTGGGCAAAATCTCTAGGAGGTTCAGCGGCATTAAGAGCACGGGTGGAGAAAAACTTTTCTGTACTTGATGCTTTTGTTCGCAAAACACCATGGCTAGAATATTTGGCAAAAGATCCTGAAGTGCGTTCTAACACCGCTATTTGTTTAGATATTGTGGATCCAGTGATTACTGCTTTGGATACGGAAAAGCGAGTATCTTTCATAAAAGCGGTTGTGAAACGTCTTGATGAGGAAGGAGTTGCTTATGATATTGGTTCGTATCGCGATGCTCCTCCGGGGCTTCGAATTTGGGCGGGTATAACAATTGAGGCTTCCGATCTTGAAATTTTAACACAATGGCTTGAGTGGGCGTTCCAAGTTGAAAAAGCACAGCTTTAAATAATTACTGGTGATTTTCACAACGTGTTTTTAAACAGAAAAAGAATACGAGAGATCATGATAATCTTTCGTATTCTTGTATCAGACAAACAGCCTCTAAATATTACATGAATTGTAAAAGATTAAGAGGAGGAATGAATGCTCTGTCAGGTGTTGGATACGCACAAATTAAAATCTCTAATTTTTTACTTTTTGTAGCAAAAATGACAGATTTAAAATATTTTGGTATTTCCTTATCTTTATTATCATAAATTTGAAAATTTAATCACTTGAAGATTGAGAAAAATCTGAAATGAGGAGTCGCACTTGCTCTAAGGTTTCGTTATAAAGAAGTATTTGTTTTTGAATGCTGGTTTTTTGACCAAACACGACGGAGAAAGTTATGGCCAATGTAGTTGTTGTCGGTACACAATGGGGTGATGAAGGCAAAGGTAAAATTGTAGATTGGTTGTCTGAGAGAGCAGATATCGTGGTGAGATATCAGGGGGGGCATAATGCTGGCCACACATTGGTTATTGATGGAGCTAGTTATAAATTATCACTTTTACCGTCTGGTTTAGTGCGTGGCAAATTATCAATTATTGGGAATGGTGTTGTAGTTGATCCCCATCATTTTGTAGCAGAGTTGAAAAAGCTACGTGATCAGGGCGTGGAAATTACACCGGAAATTTTACGTATTGCTGAAAATGCTCCTTTGATTCTTTCTTTGCATCGTGATCTTGATGCAATTCGAGAAAGCGGTTTATCTGGTTTAAAGATTGGTACAACAAAGCGTGGTATTGGACCGGCTTATGAAGATAAGGTGGGACGTCGTGCTATCCGAGTGATGGATTTAGCAGAAAAAGATACACTTATGGCTAAGATTGAGCGGCTTTTGAGGCATCATAATGCTTTGCGTCGTGGGATGGGGGGGGAAGAGATTGATTCTCAAGCGCTTTATGATGAATTGATGCAAGTTGCGGATAAAGTTTTGCCCTTTATGGATTGTACGTGGCGTCTTTTAGATGAAGGTTATAGAGGAGGGAAACACATTCTTTTTGAAGGTGCGCAAGGTGCTTTACTCGATAATGATTTTGGAACTTATCCTTACGTAACATCATCGAATACAGTTTCTGGGCAGGCATGTACAGGTTCAGGGATGGGACCTAGTGCAATTCATTATGTTTTGGGTATTGCAAAAGCGTATACCACACGTGTTGGAGAAGGGCCTTTTCCTACAGAGCAGATAAATGATATTGGTGAATTTCTGGGAGTGCGTGGGCATGAATTTGGTGTTGTAACGGGTCGAAAGCGTCGATGTGGTTGGTTTGATGCTGTCTTAGTCCGTCAGATGGTAGTAGTTTGCGGTGTTCAAGGTATAGCATTGACAAAACTTGATGTTTTGGATGGTTTGGATGAAATAAAAGTTTGTATTGGTTACGAGCTTGATGGTAGAAGGATTGATTATTTACCTTCTTCCATGGGAGCCCAAGCCCGTGTGAAGCCTGTTTATGAAACATTAGAAGGTTGGAAGGAAAAAACAGCCCATGCATTGAGGTGGGAAGATTTACCAATGCAGGCTGTTAAATATATACGCTATATTGAAGAACTGATTAACACAAAAGTGGCTTTATTATCTACGAGTCCAGAACGTGAAGATACTATTCTTATTACAGATCCTTTTGCAAATTGATTATTATTTTTAGGTTTCCATATAGATCTTTTGTTCACTTCTATATCTTTTAACAAAAAGAGTTTTTAAGAGTGCGTGAAAGAAAGGTGTAAAATGACATTGTTTATTTTTCATATTCATTTTACACTATGACAATAGTTGTACCAATATAAATGACAATAAACTTATGAGCCTAAAATAAAGCTGTTTTAGCCTGAGTGCTAGGGTTTCTTTGCTTAGTTTAAGAGAGATTATAGAGGAAATGGTAGATTTCGTTGGAATCTTAAAAAAGGCAATTAATGCACAAAATAATGTTACACCACAAGTGCGTAAGCGGATTTATAAACGGGCTATCGAAACACTAGAATATCAATTTGTAACAGCAAAAATACCACAAGCAATAGCCGATGAACAAAGAAAGATTCTTCAGAGTGCTATTGCAACTGTTGAAGAAGAATATTTAGCAGTTGAAAAGAAGTTGCTTTCTTTAGTTATTGGGTGGAATCCCACAAATGTAAATGAAGATAAGAAATATACAAAAAAAACTATATTACCAAAGAATAATGAATTTTCAGTGGTAGACATAAAAAGAAAGCAGGATTTTGTTACACATCCAAAGGATAGCAAGTTATTTGATGAGCCTTGGGTATCAGATATACCAGATGCAGAGCCTGTTAATATGGAGGCTGATGTATCTTCTCAGCATGTTAATAGCTGTGCGTTAAAGATTTCTTCGTCGCAAGAAGATAATCCTCATATTGTTTCGCATATTTTTTCTCAGGCTTTACGTCGTGCTAATAAATCATTGGTGCAAAGGCGTATTGTGATAAGTGCTGTTTCTGTTGTTAGTTTTGCTGTTTTAACTATTGGTATTTTTTTTATTGGTGGGCGTGTATTTGTATCAAATGATCATCAGGTGTTAGGAGAAAATCTTCAAGTTTCTCACGAAGTACCAAAGGCACTTTCGGTTAAGAGAAAGTTAACACAACGTTTATTAGAGGATGGGAGTGAAATTGATGTCGGTTTAAAACAAGCGACAGATTCTTCAGATGAAGAGGGAATCTCAACCGTTGTTTCCAGCAATTTGCAATCGCTTGATAAATTAGGTGAAGCTGTTTTTTATCAAGCACGTACAAATTATGATGCAGAAAAGATAGCAACCGGAAGTGTTTGCTGGACGCTTATAAAGGAGTCTTATGTGAAGGGGGCTCCAGAAGAAACAGCCATACAAGGTGATATAACAATTCCCGATGAAGGGTTATCATTACGGTTAATTTTACGTCGCAATACCGACCGGTCATTTCCTGCTGCATATATTATGGATCTTATTTTTATTCTTTCTGATAAATTCTCAGGTAAAGCTATAAGCAGTGTTCAAGCATTAACCTTTAAAGCAAGTGAACAATCTATAGGGCAGCCTTTAGTAAGAACTATTTCTACAAAAATTAATGATGATTTTTTTCTTGTTGCATTGAGTGGTGATCATCCATTTCTTGATCGAAATTTGCAATTGATGCGAGAATTAGATTGGATGCGTTTAGTGTTAACGGATAAAAACGGACGTATAAATGAATTAACCTTTGCAAAGGGACCAACAGGTGAGTCTATTTTCAATAAAGTTATTGGACAATGGCTTGCACAACAAGATAAGTTAACAGTTCTTGATCAAAAAAACAAAACATAGATGCAAATAAAATAAAAGGTTATTTCTCGATATCGATTTTTATTAGTTATATCAAACACGCTCAATAAAATTGTATACTATAACTCAAAGGATTCTACAGACTAATTTACAAGTACAAAGCCAATACATGCTTTTCTCATTTCTACTTTAAAAATGCGCAAACAATTGGCTTCATACCTAATTCTAGAGTCTTATACTTGACTTTGAGATAAAGCGGAATCTCTGATAGAATTTTGCACTTTTTCAAATGCACGCATTTCAATTTGCCTTACTCGTTCTCGACTAATGTTAAATTCACCAGAGAGTTCTTCTAGAGTTAATGGTATATCGTTTAAACGACGTGCTTTGAATATACGTTTTTCACGTTCATTGAGATTGTCCATGGCATTTATAAGCATGGAACGACGATTTTCCAATTCACTTTTTTCAATTAAAATTTGTTCTTGATCGTTAGATTCATCCACCAACCAATCTTGCAACTCGCTGTTTTCCCCTTCTTTTGTACGAAGGGGTGCGTTGAGTGAAGTGTCACCACCAAGTCGGCGGTTCATTGATATAACTTCATCTTCTGAGACATGCAACTGAGTTGCAATTTCTTTTACTTGTTCTGCATTGAGATCACCGTTATCAAGTGCTTGAAGTTTACTTTTTAATTTACGAAGGTTAAAAAACAAGCGCTTTTGATTAGCTGTTGTCCCCATCTTCACCAAACTCCAAGATCGCAATACATATTCTTGAATTGATGCTTTAATCCACCATATTGCATAGGTTGCAAGACGAAAACCACGTTCTGGCTCAAAACGCTTAACAGCTTGCATGAGTCCAACATTGCCTTCTGAAATGACTTCCCCAATGGGAAGTCCATAGCCGCGATACCCCATCGCGATTTTAGCTACAAGACGCAAATGACTGGTTACCAGCCTATGCGCTGCTTTTAAATCATTATGCTCACGATAACGTTGAGCTAACATATATTCTTCTTTTGGATCAAGCATTGGAAAACGACGCACCTCTTCCAAATAACGGTTTAATCCACCATCGCCTGTGGTTACTGATAACAAATTCATATGGGCCATAATAGCACCCTCCTTTTGTCTGAATTCCCTGATAAGGCAAATTCGATGTTTCAGATAGTAATACCTGCGTGCATTCACTTTAGCATATTTTTCAATTTTGTTCAAAAAAAGATATTTTATTGTGAAATCTTGAGAAGGAGAAAAGTTTCAATTCATTTTTTTAAAATGCTTAATAAGTTTAGCCATATCTTGAGGTAGTGGTGTGGAAAACGACATAACTTTACCGGTAGAAGGGTGTTCAAAAGTGAGACTTGCGGCATGAAGTGCCTGTCTGTTGAATTGATCGATTGCATTTCTAATAGTGGGGTTGAATGCGTTTGATTTTGTTTTAAAAGCGTTGCCATAAACTGTATCGCCTATGAGTGGATGCCCAATATGAGCCATATGAACGCGGATTTGATGGGTGCGTCCAGTTTCCAAGCGACATTCCAGAAGGCTAGCAAAAGATGTTGAGTCTGCATGAGAGCCATATTTTTCTAGCAAAGAAAAATGTGTAACAGCATGACGAGCATAAGGGTTTTGGTTATGGATAACAGCTTGCTTTGTTCGGTTATGGGGCGAACGGCCAAGTGATGCATCAATTGTCCAAACATTGCGGTGAGGTGTCCCCCAAATCAAGGCATGATAGCGTCGGTCTAATGCACAGGTACGTCCATGATCAGAAAATTGAGCACTGAGACTTTTATGAGCCAGATCATTTTTTGCAACCACCATAACACCACTTGTATTTTTATCGAGACGATGGACAATGCCAGGGCGTTTAACACCACCTATACCAGATAAACTATTACCGCAGTGATAGATAAGGGCATTAACCAACGTACCGGTCCAATTTCCATTGCCAGGATGAACAACAAGACCTGCTGGTTTGTTAATAACAATGATATGATCATCTTCAAAAAGGATGTCCAATGCAATAGCTTCAGCACTAGGTTCTGCATCACGAAGGTCAGGCATTGCCAATTCAATTATTTGCTTAGGTCTTAATTTTGTTTTTGGTTCCTTTATGAATTGACCATCAATTTTAAGATAGCCTTCACGGATGAGGGTTTGCAAACGCGAACGTGAGAACACATTATGATATTGTTTTGCGAGCCACTGATCAAGACGTTGCCCAAGAGCACCTTCATCCGTTATTTTTTGTATTACCATACGATTCCTATTAAGTTTTTAATAAGATTTTACCAGTACGAAATTGCTTTACTATCGAGAAATTCTTTAATTCCCCAATGTCCCCCTTCACGGGCGCGTCCAGAAAATTTTACACCTCCAAAATAGCTTCCACTGGGTAATCCATGTCCATTAACTTCTACCATACCAGAGCGTACTTGTGCCGCAATACGACGACATTTGTTGCGATCTTGCGATTGAATATAGTTTGTAAGACCATACTCAGTCTCATTCGCTAAAGCGACGGCTTCTTCTTCTGTACTAAAAGAAAGAATCGAGAGAACTGGACCAAAGATTTCTTCTTTAAAAATACGCATATGAGGTTTTACATCAGCAAAGACTGTTGGACGGACATAATAACCGCGTTCCATTCCTTTTGGTAAACCAGTCCCGCCTGCAACAAGAGTTGCACCTTCATCAATTCCCGATTGGATAAGATCTTGAATTTTATCATATTGTTTTTTTGAAACAACGGGTCCAATATGATTTCCTTCTTGGCAGTTTGGTCCTATTTTTGTTGTTTCTGCAATATCTTTGGCTATTTTTATGGCTTTGTCATAGATGCTCTGTTCCACAAGCATACGAGTCGGTGCATTACAACTTTGTCCACTATTATAAAAGCAATGTCGTGCACCACGTTGAATAGCATCTGAGTCGGCATCAGCAAAGATAATATTCGCTCCTTTTCCTCCAAGTTCCAGACAGACTCTTTTTAAAGTAGCGCTGGCATTTTTAGAAATATCTTTTCCTGCTCTAGTTGAACCAGTAAAGCTGATCATTTCTAAATCTGGATGTGCAGAGAGGTAAGAGCCGACAGTCGCACCATCACCATTGATTAAATTAAAAACACCGGCTGGAAGTGCGGCTTCATCTAAAAATTCAGCAAAAAGCATAGCAGAAAGAGGCGCAATTTCAGAGGGCTTTAACACCATGGTACAGCCAGCCAAGAGAGCAGGAATAACTTTAAGAGTTACTTGATTCATGGGCCAATTCCATGGTGTAATTAATCCTACGACGCCGATAGGATCGTAGTGAAGGATTGCTTGCTCATTTCCCTTTATTAAAGTTTCTTGGAACGAAAACTCTTTATAAGCTTCGATAAAATTGCGAATATGGGAACTTCCGGTTGCAGTTTGCGCATTAAGCGCCATATCAATCGGTGCTCCCATTTCCATTGAAATGGTTTTTGCCATGTCTTTGGAACGTTTTTCGTAGATCTCTAGAATTTTTTCAACAAATCCAAGACGCTCATTTGGTGACGTTGTTTTCCATTTTTGAAACGCTTCTTTAGCCGCATTAATTGCTTTATCGGCATCTTTTGTACTTCCAAGGCTAATGACAGCACAAGCCTCCTCTGTTGATGGATTAATGACGTCAAAATCGTGAGGAATGCTTGGCTCATCCCATAGACCATTGATATAAAATTTCCGTTTATTAAACATAATTCACTCCCTTTTTTCTATTTGTATTTATGTAATTATGATTGTCTTAGTCTAAGCCTTTTTAAACGAGGATAACAAGGGTAATCTTATAAAAACGCGAGAAATTAGATTATATCGTGATAATTGAGCATGGAGAATTCAATAGAGCAATGCTTATTGTATTATTGAGACTAGTTTCTTTTATGAAAAGGGAGAGAAAGAGAGGCATAGACAATTTTCTTGAAGCTTTTTTATCATGAAGTTTTCTTCAAAAAAAATGAAATACGAGCTCTATGACACCATAAACTGAGCAATTTATATCGTAAATATGCAGAAGGGGGATTATGAATATGCATTATGGCATTATTTTTTTCATTAAAAAGTAACCATCAGCAAAAGGTTATTAACCTTCGTATGATAGTTTCTACGAATTCTTTTTGAAAAGGTTATTTTTCTCATTGCTATAAATTTGTTGGGTGCCATGCATAATTCGAAAACAAAATCTATTTCTACGCCTTCTTTTTCTGATGATGGTACGAAAGGTGCATCAAGAGAAGATTTATCTGTTAAGATTACGGAGATATTTCCTTATCCGGAAGTATGGAAAAAGGCATTTACCCTCGGAAAAAATGTCCGTTTCACGCGAACCCCAGAAGTTGAGATTTTGCGTCGTCGTATAGAAACAGATCCAGTTTTTGCAAAGCAGTTTAAAATTTTTACGAAGCAAGATCAAAAAAAAATTACAGATACAGATATTGCACGTTGTAACAAGAAAACAACAAGCGTTTCATCGACAAAAAAAGTCATTAATCCTCAATCAATAGAAAATAAAACGTCGGTTTGTCATTCAACAGTTTTGAAGCAGTTGTCACGACAAGTTACTCGTATACCATCAGAAAATATCCCACTTGAGGAGGGTAAACAAGAGCATAAATTACCAGTAGAAAATATGCTACAAAAAATGAATCCTGCTTGGCATCTTTCCGATGATGCATTTTTTGAATGCGTATCTTTGATATTTGAACATATGGATACTCAAACTTCAAAAGAGGATCAAACATCGATTGACACGACAAATGAAATTACATCCGATATTCCTTCTATCTTTGATGAGTCAATAACTGCTCTTTACCGTGTTCTCGAATACCGCTTTCCGCAACTCTATGATTCAATTACATCAGAATCTCTAGCGGAAAGGATGCGAGGCGTTGAGCAAATTTCTGATTTAATGCATACGAATAATGATATTACTAAAGAATGTCATTCTAAGCTTTCTGTTGAAGATTCCGCTCATACGTTAAGTAATGCAAGGGCGTTAAACGATACTGTGGCACTAAGCGACGCTGAGTCTAATATAGAGACGAAAAAAACCAATAATAATATTGTCGACTGCATAACAAAGAATGTCACACCAAATTTAAAAGATTTGTCTGTGATGCAAACAAACGGTAAAACGAAAATATTGCAATCTGCCCGCGTGCCATTAAGCAATTATGATTCTGCTTTTATGCAAAATATTCAATCTATTGACAGTGATGCTTATGAGTTTCCTCCGATCAATTTATTACAGGAACCTGTTTTTCATGAAGGTACGATGATTCCTCAGGAAACATTGGAACGCGGTGCTGGGTTTTTGGAAAGTGTTTTGGAAGATTTTGGCATTAAGGGTGAAGTTATCCATGTACATCCAGGGCCAGTGGTTACAATGTATGAATTTGAGCCTGCTGCGGGTGTAAAATCATCGCGCGTTATTAATCTTTCTGATGATATTGCGCGTTCTATGTCTGCTATTTCTACACGCGTTGCTGTCATTCCTGGACGGAATGTTATAGGGATTGAGTTACCCAATGCGGTTCGTGAAACCGTTTATCTACGGGAATTAATTCAAACACGTTCTTTTCGTGAAAGTGAATTTAAACTTGCTCTTGCTTTGGGGAAAGGGATTAGTGGTGAGCCGGTCATTGTAGAATTAGCAAAAATGCCTCATTTATTGGTTGCAGGAACAACAGGATCAGGTAAGTCTGTAGCAATTAATACAATGATTTTGTCGATTCTTTATCGTATGACACCAAAACAGTGTCGTTTGATCATGGTTGATCCTAAAATGCTAGAGCTCTCTGTTTATGATGGCATTCCACATCTTTTAACACCTGTTGTAACAGATCCTAAAAAAGCGGTAACAGCTTTAAAATGGGCGGTTCGTGAAATGGAAGAGCGTTATCGCAAAATGGCTAAGTTAGGTGTACGTAATATTGATGGTTTTAATGCACGTGTTGCACTTGCGGCTCAAAAAGGTGAAACGATCATGTGTACTGTACAGTCGGGTTTTGATAAGGAAACAGGGGAAATGCTTTATCATGAAGAAGCCATGGATCTTACGCAGCTTCCTTATATTGTTGTGATTGTTGATGAGATGGCTGATCTCATGATGGTGGCAGGGAAAGAAATAGAGAATGCCATTCAGCGCCTAGCACAAATGGCGCGTGCGGCTGGTATTCATCTTATTATGGCAACGCAGCGCCCTTCTGTTGATGTTATCACAGGGACAATTAAAGCGAACTTTCCTACCCGCATTTCTTTTCAAGTGACATCAAAAATTGACAGTCGTACGATCCTAGGTGAACAAGGTGCTGAAACGCTTTTAGGTCAAGGAGATATGCTTCATATGGCGGGTGGGGGGCGTATTGTACGCGTTCATGGACCTTTTGTCTCTGATGAAGAAGTTGAATCCATTGTTGCACATCTTAAACTGCAAGGAAAACCTGATTATTTAGCAACCGTCACAGATAACGAAGATGATAACAAAGAGGATGCTTCTGCCGATTCAACGGTTGAAGTTTCTGAGGAAGAAAATTTTGATGAAGAGGGAGAGGAGCTTTATAATCAAGCTGTAAAGATTGTTATGCGTGATAAAAAATGTTCAACATCTTATATTCAGCGCCGACTTTCAATCGGCTATAATAAAGCAGCTTCTCTTGTTGAGAGGATGGAAGAAAACGGCATTGTTGGAGCCGCTAATCATGTGGGAAAACGTGAAATTTTACTCAATACAGGGAAATAAAAAAGCACATTAAAATGTGCGATTTTTAAAATGTTTGACAGACATTATTTAAATAGCGAATGCTTGTTTTATTTTTTAAAGCAGATGTGACCATGTATTTATAATAATATTAAAAAATTGAATGAAGAGTAATAAAACAAAAGTGATCTTTTGACTGCTGATACCAAAAGGGGAGGTATTTTTAACATTTCTAGATGATCTGGGATGTAAAGAAATTAAACAAATCTTTATATGAGAACAGATGATTTTTGTTCTCTTTTCTGATTGCAGAAAAATTCTTTGGTTAAATAATGCAGTGGTATATTTTTTTGTTTTCTCTTCTATAGCGGTTCTGATGAAAGAAAGGTCTTTTGGGGATTATGGAGAGCATCATAAGAAGAGTATCTAATATGCAAGTTTTGTTGCATTGGGTGTTTTAAAGCACTATGCTAAATTTGTTATTATTTGATATTATTGGTACAAGAAAGGTGTTCTTACGAGAAACTTTATTTGAAAAAGAAATTTTAATTTCTATTTTTATAATGCAATTTATTGATTTATAATAATAATTTATCATTATAAATATTGAATGAAAGTTTCAAATATCGTAAGATTTTTTTATTTCAAATCTGTTTCTGTTGAAACAAATAAAACGATTTTCTTGCGTATCGTAATGAATGTAGGGGTAAAAAGTTAAAAAAAAGAAATAAAAATGCCGCTTATGAACGCCTTCAAATGCCAAGAACTATTGGTGACATTAGGGGTTAAAATTAGTATAATGATGGTCCTAACCAGCTCTTTTATAAGCATAAAAATGTAATGTACAATGCCTTGCTATCTGTTATGCGGGCCTTTACATTCTACCATTTACGGATGCCGTCGTAAAATAAGCTTGGGGAGCTTGGGGGATATCTTTTTAAAACAGGCACATGAATGCGTAAAATAAGTGTATTCTTTTTGAGTACTATTTATGCGAGGGAGATGTTACCATTATTGTAACAAGTTTGTTACAATAATGGGTGAATAAGCAACAGGAGTTGGAGGATTCTTTTATTCTTGTTTTGTTGATGAAACAGTCAAAATTTTGCTACAGACAATTGATATGAGATATCAAGTTATTTTAACCAGAACAGGTAATTGTAAACAAATTAGCATTATTTATTTGAGAGTAAATCCAACACTTTTTAGTTTTAGTTATGCCATTAAAAGCAGATGAATTGAAGTTAAATACAAATGAATTAAAATGTCAGCAAGGAGCTTTTCGTTTTACACCAGAGCTTTTGCCTCGGCCTTTTACGTGGGAAATCGATCATAATGGTTTATTTTGTGAAGTCTCAAAAGAGCTAGCTGAAGTTGTTGGTCCTCTCTCTTCCTCTATTTTAGGATGTAGCTTTCATGAGCTTGCTCATCAATTTAATGATGATCGATATCTGGTTCTCAGTCATTTTATTGAAGCTGCTATGCCTTGGAGTAAAGAGATTGTTCAATGGCCTGTTGATGGTTGCTTACAATGGCTTGATGTTGAGTTGTCGGCTTTGCCAATTTTTGATGTTAAAAAGCAGCTTAAGGGGTTTCGTGGCTTTGGTGTTTTAAAAATACGAAAAGAAGTCCAAGAAAAAATAGATGAAAAGCTGGAAACAGAAATGCCATGTCTTACGGAGATAGAACGTTCAGCTTTTCATGAAATTGCAGAGAAATTACGTGATGAATTGAATTCATCGGTAAAAGAAAAAAAATTAGTTGAAGAAACAGCTATTCAGTTACCATATACACAAACATTGCCGGTAAATGCTATAGAACAAGCTCTCGTAAAAGAGCCCGCAGCAGTTTTATCATTGTTGGATACAGCAACAGATGGTGTTTTATGGTTGAATGAAGAGGGCTTTATTCAATCAGCAAGTAGGGCAGCCTTAGCATTAATGGGTTATGAAATAAATGAACTACGAGGACAGCCACTCTCTTCATTATTTACTTTGCAAAGCCGATTTTTTGTTGAAAAATATTTTAAATCAATCCGTGTGGAGGGGAAAAATCAGGTTTTAAATCGCAGAGAAACAGCTGATTTAATGACGAAAAATCATAAAAATATAACCGTTTTGATAACGATTGTATTTTTGGCACAGCAAGGCAATTATGCTGTTATGTTGCGTGATAGGGCACAAATAGTTCCATCAGGAGGAAAAAAAGCAGAAGAGGATAAAATTGTTGGGGTTGTTCATGAAATACGAACACCTTTGAATGCTCTTATTGGTTTTGCAGAAATTATGAGAGAAGGCCGTTTTGGTTCGATAGAAAATGAGCGCTATCGTGGATATTTACGCGATATTATTTCCTCTGGAAAACATATATTATTGCTGATTAATCAATTACTAGAGTGCTCGAAGATAAATTATTCTGTTTCCAATAACCAGATTGATTCTTCCATTATTTCTGAAACATTTGATGTGATATCTTGTTTACGTGCGACGATAGCTTTTCTTGAAACTCAAGCCAATCAGAACGGCATTATCATGCGTATTGTTGCTCCACCTCATGTTCCATTTATTCCTGTATCACAACAAGTGTTTCGCCAGATTGTATGGAATCTTCTTTCCAATGCTATTCGTTTTACACCTTTGGGTGGACAGATCATTGTTCACGTTTCTTATAGAAAAGAACGTGTAAAAATTTCAGTGAGTGATAATGGTATAGGGATGAACGAAGAAGAGATTATAAAGGCACTGCAGCCTTATGGTCAAGTAGAGCGCAAAGATGGCCGATCTGGTGATAGCGCTTTTATAGGAACAGGTTTAGGCCTCCCAATGTGTAAAGCAATGGTGGAAGAAAGAGGGGGACAATTTTTATTGTTCTCAAAACCCAATCATGGAACAACTGTGGAAATGTTTTTTCCTCGTGTTCCATGATGTAAATCTTGCATAAAATTATTTTTTCTTAGCCAAAAGATCTCTAATTTCTATTAAAAGTTGTTCTTCTGAAGACGTTTTTTTTGGGCTTTCTTCTTCTTTTCTACGGATTTTATTCATAGCTTTAACGAATAAAAAAAGAACCCAAGCGATAATGAGAAAATTGATAAGTAAAGTAATAAAGTGTCCATAGCTAATGGTTGCTCCAGTTGCTTTGGCGGCACTCAATGTTGCTTGTTTTTCGCCAGCAAGTTGAATAAACATATTAGAAAAATCAATTCCACCTGTAATCAGCCCAATGATTGGCATAAAAATATCATTGACAATTGAGTTAACCAAGTTACCAAAAGCACCTCCTATAATCACACCGATAGCAAGATCAATCATATTACCTTTTAGGGCAAATTCTTTGAATTCTTTAAGCATTGCGTTTTCCCCTTTATGTAAGCGATATACGGTAATTTACTTACCGCTTTTGATGAAAAAGGAAAGGGCAGATTTTATTTTTAGGATTATATTACAATATTAATGTTATTTTCAAAGAACTTTATAAGGTTTAATAACGAGCATTAGGGCTCTATTTGAATGTACATAGAACCTTTCTGAGAGAAAAGCTTTTTTGATAAAAACTATATCTGCTTTTTTCAACAGAAAGTAGAAAACCGTAACTTAATTTATATAATTGCCTCAAGATTTTTATGATAACATTAAAAAAAAGATTTTCACAGAATACCACAAAATGAGCAGCGTTGAAAGTTGAGCTATCAGGACACTTCTCAGATGAAGTGCATATATTGGTATAACATATTGTTATAAAAAGATAATTTTTAAATAAAAAATATATTTCAGTATTGATGGAAGAAATGGATAGATGAGGCAGGAGAAAACTTATAATTTAGTTCCTCTTAATTTAGTAAGCGATAATGGCAATTAGGAGGGCATTATGGCTTATCTAAAAGCTATTTTTACTGGGGTGCATGAGCTAAAATGGCGATAATTCTGATGGAAGAAACACATTTCATCTACTGGAAGATTGTATTAGTTTATAAATAGCAGAGCTCTAGGGTTTGCAAGATCATTTTGGTTTGGAAATCGTTGGTATGATAGGTGGGAGTTCAATGATCAACTGTCATTACTTAAAATATATGTTAGACAGAGCACTTATAGATGCAGAATTATATTTAGCGCATCAGAAATGGCAAAGCAAACAATGCAGTTTCTTTAAAATTTTATCAATAGAGTACAAATGATTGAATACCCTGTTGCTAATAAATAGCGCAACAATAGTATGAATTTAGATAATTTTATGAACTATGTATTCTATAAATGCTAGGAAAAATAGCTTTATAGAGCAAGCTCTGTTTCTATTGGCAACAATATCACACAAAGGAACTGTGGGAATAGGGATAATTTGCGTGCATTTTTAAGAGAATTATGAGCTTTACTG
This sequence comes from Bartonella sp. OD88NMGDW, assembly GCF_042193775.1. Taxonomy (NCBI): domain Bacteria; kingdom Pseudomonadati; phylum Pseudomonadota; class Alphaproteobacteria; order Hyphomicrobiales; family Bartonellaceae; genus Bartonella; species Bartonella sp. OD88NMGDW. The sequence continues at coordinate 46,275 of NZ_JBHIMA010000001.1, forward strand.
CATGAGATGTCACAAAACCATGGCTATGGTGAAGAGCCATTGATGTTTCAATTCATGCTGCATTCTATAAGATTAGGATTCACATTTTAATCTTTAAAAAATGTCGAAAAAGAGAAACGTTTTTTAAGAATAAAAATTTTTTACACAGTATACATCAAATAAACATGTATGGCTATTGTGTAATGAATTTTCTTCTAGAAGGGAAATGTTATTTGGATAATATGCTCTCTTTGATTGGTGATCTTTTGTGTTAAAAGATATAGGTGAGGTGCGATGGATCATTTTTATGTTGTGGAGAAGGATTGATGAGTTTTTTTCGTTGTATTGGCCGTTCTGCCTTATTTATGTTGGATCCAGAGCAAGCACACAGTTTAGCGATTCTCGGGCTGAAAAGTGGATTAAATGGCTGTCAAAAGGTTATCGATAAACGTTTGTGTGTAACTGTTTCTGGTCTTGAGTTTGAAAATTTTATTGGTTTAGCAGCGGGATTTGATAAAAATGCAGAGGTTGTGGATGGTATTTTTCGTTTAGGATTTGGTTTTACTGAAATTGGGACAGTGACACCAAAGCCTCAGATTGGAAATCCTAAACCACGGCTTTTTCGTTTAAAAGAAGATGAAGCGATTATTAATAGAATGGGCTTTAATAATGATGGACATCAAGTTGTTTACAACAGATTGCGTGCGCGTAAAAAAACTGGTGTTGTAGGAGTCAACATTGGAGCCAATAAGGATACGGTCGATAAGATTGATGATTATACTGTTGGTATTGCTCATTTTTATGATGTTGCTGATTATTTTACGGTTAATATTTCTTCTCCCAATACACCAGGTTTACGTGATTTACAGGCCCATGACAGTTTGCATCTTTTGTTGAGTGCAGTTTCGCAAGCGCGAAATGAGCAAGAGAACAAGCATGGATTCTCCATTCCTATTTTTTTAAAAATTGCACCCGATTTATCAGAGAAAGAATTAGATGATGTTGCTGAAGAAATAAAACTTTCTGATTTTAATGGACTGATTGTTTCTAATACAACTCTTGCACGCCAAGGTCTTAGCAATAGTCACCTCAGTAATGAAGAGGGGGGGCTTTCTGGACGTCCACTTTTTGAGCGTTCTACTATTGTGCTTGCAAAAATGCGTAAAAAATTAGGGAAGGACATTGCAATTATTGGTGTTGGCGGTGTAAAGGATGCACAAACCGCTTTGGAAAAAGTAAAAGCTGGTGCAGATTTAATTCAATTATATAGTGGGATGGTTTATGAAGGTCCAAATCTTGCTATAACTATTCTGCAAGAGATTTTGCAGATGATGCAACAAGACGGTGTTGATAACATAAAAGACTATCGTGATCATAGTCTTGAGCATTGGGCAAAATGTTCTTTGTAAAAAAACGCTTTTTTCTTCACAAAAAATTGCGAGATTTTTTTAAAGGGGCTTGCAAACTTTGTTGATCTTCCTTATGTCACATAAGCGGAGAATAAATGTTTACGAAATCGTGAACAGTTATGATACATTTGCTTTTTATGCGGTTGTAGCTCAGTTGGTTAGAGCGCTGGTTTGTGGCACCAGAGGTCGTAGGTTCAAATCCCACCAACCGTACCATTTGTCTTGTTACAACTTTTCTAATTCTTATTTTTGGCGTTTTGTGAGGCGGTTAAAAGCCGTGCTTGGCGGGCTTTTTTGCGTGTGAGCTGTCACGGAGCAGAGACCTTGCGCGGATGATTTTTCTCAAATTTTGTCCAAAACGGAATGATACGATCAATAATCGCTTGAAATATAAACGGGTTAACTAAATCTATAATTCTGATTGCAATTGCAACAATAAATATCTCTATCAGTATATTTACATACTTTTAGTATATTTTGTAAACCAAGAGAATCTTATTTAACTTTCATTATTATTGCTCATAATATAAACTATTAAGTTTAAACACATAAAATAAGTAAGCATAAATTTACTAAAATATGCCATATTTTTGACACAATATCCTTGATTTTGTCAACTATATATTATAAATGCGAACTTGCATGAAAATGCATTCATATCTCCAGGGGTGTTTCGGTGGTTGATTATGGGTAGGCCATTTTGGCGCGGGGACATAAGTAACCTTGGGGGAATTTATTTATACACTAAATTGGAGAAAATAAATGAGATTTTTAAATAGTTCGTACGATTATTGCAGTGCCGATAATTTTAGTAGCAAATATAACTCTGGTTTTGCGTTTGGTAACAAGTATGGTGCTGGGATTGGCCTTGGGGTTGGTGTTGGCGTAGGAGTGGCAACGCTTAATTTTAATACTGGCATGGCCGCAGCAAGCTTGGGGCTATCTGTAGGCGATAGGTTCGGAGGCACCATAGGCGGTTATGTTGGTTATGGTGTGGCTGCTGCCCAGTGTGGCATACAATCTTGGGGTCGATCTATTGCTCATTCAGGTGTGGGATGTTGATGCGCTTTTGATGTAGTTCTTTGGGTTATCCTAAAGCCTAGAATGGTGGTACTGTAAAAGGTGCCACCTTTATGTTTGAAATATTGTACAGGAGGAGCTATGGGCGAGTTTAGTATAGTGCTCGTTTATTTTTGTCTATTGTTTGTCATGTATCTATTCTTCAAAACTATTGCTATTAATGGAAAAAGCATGTTATACAGGAGCATGGTTGCATTCATAGTGGCGGCATTGGTTACCCCTCCCCTCATGTATGCCTTTGAGTATATAGTCGGTGTGCCCATAACATCTCCTCCTGTTATTATAATTATGTTCTTTCTTTCTTTTTGCATTGAATTTATACCCAATATAGTAAACAATATAAAATGCTTTAGTTTGGCCATTATCGCAAGTTGCCCCATTTTTTTCATCGCAGCTGGTTTTATTGTTATGAGTGATGACCTTCTGTTAGATTTTTTTGATCTGCAGCTTTCGGGCTATATTTATCTGCTTTTCATTATTCCGTTGATGATAGGGGGGGCTCGCTATGTCCTAATTGCTAAAGCTTTGAAGGAAAAATCTATGTCAGTGCTAGATTTAAGCATTTGTATTGGCTGTGGGTTTGCCATAGGCATCTTTTTTGTGTCATCACTGCTTTTATCAGACCTTCGAGAAATCTATCAACAGATAGGTTTTGCAAACAGGGAGGCAGTGAAAAAAATGTTTGATTATGCGGTGTTTGGTTTCGCTATTCTAACGGGCCAAGTTTTTTTGACATTTTTGATGGTTCTCTTTGTTACTACAAAGAAATATTATTGGTTGCTCCTTGATGTTCTTGCAGAGCTGTTTTTTAGCCTCTTTGTTTCTTATTATGTAGCGTTTGTTCATACAGATGATGACTATGGAATGGTTAGAAGTTGGATTTGTTTGATGTTTGTTGTTTATGTGTGCGCGCGTTACATTAAATCAAAGAATGTGAAGCTTAGCGTGATTAACCCGTTTAAAAAGAAAACTGAGTGAGAAGACAGGAGGCTATAGTTCTTTGGGTTATCCTAAAGCCTAGAGCAGCCACCCCAGGAGGGGCAGTTTCTAGAGCAATAGTAGGCGGGGTCCGTGGTGCATCCGCGAGTATTGCTAAAGCTGGTTGGGATTGTGTTCGCTTCTAAGTGGTGAAATTGTTGTTTGACCTGGCTTTTTTAACAAGGTAAAGGCCTTGCTAAGGGGTACACTATCAGCCTCTTAGCAGGGAGTTTTTCTCCCGCAATAATATCTTGGTATGCTTGGGAGGGCAAGGCGCTTTAAGGAAATTATATGTCTGACTTAATTTTTGGAATGCTGCTTAGTTTTGGGATAAGTTCCAGCCCTTGTCTCCTTAAAAACAATGGCTTGTTGGGCGAGCGTGTCATTTTTTTGGGGGGGCTAGCTGGCCTTTCCTGTGCTATCATCTTCGCTTATCCACATAGTGAAAGTGGGCTTCCAGACTTATCTTTGCTTTTGGTATGTTATTTTGGCATTCTTTTAATTCTGCACGAGCACTACTTATATAAATATTTAGTTCTTGGGTTCTGTGGTGCAGTTGCTACCTTGTGTATTGGGGCAGGTTTTATATATTTGAGTTCTTTGTTGCCATTGCCTGCTTTGTCTGCTGCTAATAATAGCCAGCAGCAGGTGGTGCATTACATGAGTTTGGTTGCTGCAAACTATCCCTTTTTTATCCTTTTGATATCAGTTTTAACTGCAGAGCTTTTGCGTTTGTGGTTGCTTCGCGTATATAAGCCAGAATTAGCTGCGCGTGAGGTCCTTTATTTCGGGCTGGGCTGTGGGGGTGTTCTAGACTTATGCTATAAGACCCTCCCAGCTCTTTTTCTTTACTTGAATTACCGTGTTGATAGGGCGCCACAAATGGTGGGCTATGTCGCATTTGAATCTTGTCCACAAGCGATCAGCTATCTTATTGCCGCGGGCATGATTGTATTGATGCATGTTGTAAATACGCGTTTTATGTATCTTGGTTTCCAAGATAAGCGCAAGGTCTATTTCTATCTGCCTTTTGTAATTCATTTTGCGGTTGGTCTTTTGTTTATGTTTGACATTTCTTCAGGCTATGCAATATTAATAAATTCTATTTTTGAGGTTTGCAATAATGCTTGACAAATTGACATTATCTGTTATCGGCGCCGTTTTTTGTCTGGTGCTGATTATTTTTCCTTTGATGAAGAAAAAAACATTGGTTGAACATTTGGTTTTCTTGCTCGTTGTTTTGTGTCTTGTTTTTCTTTATGTTTATGGCGCTACGAGTTATTTTCCTTATTATGTTTTGGCGCTTTCGCTTATATTGGGGTACCGCTGGTTATTCTCTTTGGTTAAAACGTTTAAAGGCACGAAGGCGATTATTGGGTCAAGCGCTGGTTGTTATGTGCTTTTGATTTTTTTTCTATACGGCTTTATGAGTATGATAGGCAGTTTGATTTTAGATTTTTCTGCTTATAGTACGCCTAATATTGTTTTTGCTGTTGGTCTATTCCCTATAGGCATGGCGATTATGCAGTTTTTTTTGCTCTCTCATTGGGTGGCAGAAGATAATGGCAATGGTGTAGAGGCAGGACTGGGCGTGGGAATGGGGATTTGGGGGGCTGCTATAGGGCTTGTACTGCTTACATCTCTACCAGAAGCTGTGAAAATCCTAAAAGGGGCCTTTAGTCTTGATAGGGACGCCTTACTTTCTTTACTTGAGACGGTAATATATTATGCGTTTATTATAGGTCTGAATCTTTTATCAACTTTCTTAATGCTTGTGGTTTGCCTTGACAAGAAATGGCGTTTTTTTGTTCTTATCCTGCTTTTACAATGCTTGGCGGCTTGGGCGCGCTTTTCATGGCAGGCCGCTGAGCCAGAACTTCTTGCAATTGGGCATTATACAATCGCTACTATTCTTATGTTTGCTCTTATGCGGCAAATTTATGATTTTGTGCAAGACAGATTATCCATGAAGAAAAATAGCAGTTACGTTGTAGTAAATGAGGGGGCATAATAATGTTGGTTTTATTTATTACTTCGCTTCTCGCAGGCCTTATTTATGGCGCTGTCATTTATAATTTTTTTCGCTCTACGTTTAGTTGGATAAATGTGCTGTTGAGCGGCATAGTTTTTGGGGTGATTGTTCTGTTAGTATGGCGTTACTCGGAAACAGAACATAAACTTGATGCCTTACGTTTACTGCAAGTGCTTGGCGTTGTTTTTCTTCTATGTGTGTTTCATCATTTTCTGAAGTTCAAATTGGTTGTCGCTGGTGCTGTGGGATGGTTTGTTGCTAGCTGCATTGCTGGCGGGCTTATTGCTTTTTGGGAGCAATCTGTAATAAAAACGCTTTATATGATGAGTATTGTTGAAACCAAGAGTCGTGCAGAGCAGGGGCTGGCGCTTGTTTTTTTATTTTTAACATTTACGGTTTTTTTTGTTGTAGCAGAAGAAGCCATACGTCGTTGGTTAGTTACTAAGTTTTATCGGTGCTCGCCTAGTTTTTTGTGGCGTTTGCCGCTGAATATTGGCATAGGCTGGGGTTTATGCGAATTAGTTTATAAGGCGCTAGGGCCTTTCCTTGTTTATAATGGCTGGCCTATTCGATCTAGGTTATTAGCCGGTGAATATGTAATTTTTTATTCCTGGACGCAAGCGAGTATTTTTTTGTGTGCTTTAATGAGCGTCATACTTATGCATATTTTCAATACATGCTTGGCGTATCGTGGTGTTGTTACGCGCTCTAAATTTTATGCGTGTGCGCCTTTTTTTGTCCACGCTATTGTTAACTGTTTCGGTGCAACAGTGATGGTTACAGAGAAGGTTTGGTTTAATGTTGGGGGCAGCTTGTTTATTCTACTTTGTGTGATATTGTTCGTATATTTTGAAAGCAAAAATCCTTTAATACAAAACATAAAATTGCGCGCTTAAAGTGTTGTAGAGTGATGAATAACTTTGCGTACTCTAAGTATGGCTAGAGAGCCTGATACGCGCTTTCTGTTCTGCAAAAAATAGAGAAGGTTAGCACCGACGTAACGCGTCCAGTACCAAGAGCGACGTCATTTCTGCACTAATTGGGGGGAGGGTGTGCTACTGGCCACGCGCATATGGGAGCCTAAAAATATGCTATCATGCGACTTTCTAGTGTCCTCCATGAGATTGAAGCCGGGAATTTTGAGGCGGCGGTAACGCATTATTGCAAAGATAAACTCTGGCTAGGGTTTGGTCATCCGATTATGCAATGGGATGTCCGGGTTGATTTCTTTTTTTCACGCTTTCAGGTGCCTATGCGCCCCTTCAGTTCGCTTGTGCGATCTATTTCAGACAATACAGGACTGCAACCCAATGTCGATTTTCTAATTGCAAGCATCATGAGTAAATATCGGGCTTCTCATGAGCTGGGATTGTTGGCTTTTTTCGTTTGTCGTATGCCGATACTTCTCGCGCACTATCAAGCGCGGTTTAGCGCTCATTCCTTCGGTTTATCATCAAAGGATTTAAGAGAAAAATATAAAAAGGTCTCCCAATTATGGCTATAAAGCATCGCACCGAGCCAAATTTCTTGGGTATATGTCAGAGTATCACCTTAACCGCACCGATGCGTGCTTGCGGGCAAATCGATATTTCTCACTGGGAGTTAGCCCATAACTATTTGAAGCAGGGCTTGTTACTCGAAGCCTTGCATCAGTTTTCAGTTCGATTCGCCACCATGGTGGCTAAAAACTCGGATCTCACTTATCGCTATCTCCCTGTTATGGTTGAACAGTTTTTCTCTACCACCCATTTTGATAGCGATCGGTTATGCGTTGAAGGACATATTGAACGCATTAATGAGGCCTACCGTATTCACTGTAAGGCCAGCACATATGACAATGGAAAGGCCGTTATTGCGCAGGCAATCATCATTGTCAGTAAGGTCTTCTTCCCTAGCTCGTGTTCTGAGAAAGCCGCTCTTCCATTACTAGGCGATTTATGTAAGATTTCCTCCGTAACCGGAGATTCTTGTACTTTTTCATTTAATGCGCATCACCCGCTTTTTGAGGAACATTTCCCCTCCCGCGCCGTATGTCCTGGTTCACTATTGATTGAGATGGTTCTGGCTTTGGCCACGCAGGGTAGGGCGACAAATATCGCATCTGTTGCGCTGAAAAAAGTAAAGTTCATTGAAGCAGTTTATCCGGGAGATACCTATCAGTTGACCATTAAACAGGATACAGAGGGTGAACCGGGTGGCGTTTTTTATATTCATACGGAAACTAAAAAACGAAGCACTTGCGGTAAGTTTTCTATCAAATATAAAAAGGAGGATGCGCCATGTTTAACATAATAATCTCTTTTATTCCGTGGAGTATTTACTCCTAGGTTATAAATGGAAACGTTTTAACTCTGGTCGAATGCTCTCTCATCTTGACTGTGCTTTTATTATTAATTATTGCTCTGAATATTAAATTTATCCGACAGGGAGAACCCGTGATGATTACGAACATTCTGGCATTTATTGTCCTGTTTGTTAATTATTTCGCTGGATGGTCTACACTTTTACTGAACTACCCCACAGTTTTTTGCTATCTGTCACTTGCTCTGGTTTCATTGATGAGCTTGCTGGTAAAGAAACCCTTTACCATTTTTTATGCTCCTGCTGGTGTTTCTGAAGAAAAACGCAAACATATCCTCTTTTATCTCATCAATAAATATATTACATGGATTTGGGTCATCATCTTTTTTGCCAATGGTCTTCTAGGGGCTTTTTTTACATGCTCCCCCCAGCTTTGGTTGATCACTATGGGTTTAATTTGGGTTGGTATTCTTTTTTCTAAATATCTTCCTAACATCATATAATATTTTTATCGCATCAAACATCATGGAGCATAATATGTCATTGTTTAACATTCTGACCGGAACCCCTTTATGGGCTTGGATTTTGCTTATTTTTCTCATCGCGAGGGGAATAATCGCATTGAAAGATAGGGAAATGAAGGTTTACCGCCTTTTTCTCTTGCCGTTAGTCTTTCTTTTTTTGGGCGCAAGCGATGTGATTAACCAGCTGGCGTTCCCGCGCTGGGGAGCAATCTCAATGTTGGCAGGGCTGATGATCGGCTTTGGCGTTGGCTGGTTGCTCTGGCGTGCCACTCCGCGTTTAAAAATCAAAGAGGGAACGGATTTCATTATTCTGCCTGGTACGCCGTTGACGCTGACATTTATTCTTATCGCTTTTGTCATCAAATTCACATTGATTGTTTTTCTCAAGGTTGTACCTGATTTGAAATATGCATTTGATTTTAACCTTCTTTTTGGTCTTTTAAGTGGGTTTACTGGTGGTGTGTTGTGGGGCGGCACATTAAATTTATATATAGCATTTCGAAAGAATCCAAATTAATCCCTATACCATTAGCTGTGGGTGCTTCCCATTAGAACTATCTCAATAGAAGCTTATTCCTAACAACAACGCTGCATACAAATGCAGCGTTGCCTCGTAGTTTCAGATTTTTTTATCCCAGCGCGTGAAGAGGTGAGGGAAGTGATATATCTGACTATGCCCCCTTGGGGGAAGAGCGAGCCTAAAGGTTTAGAATGCTATGAGTTTGAGCTAGCTGGACTTTGAGCAGATGGTTTATCGCTCATGGGAAATCATTTTGTTTTACGATTCAAAAAGAGGATAGTGATGGTCTCATTGGCGTAGGTGGGCAAGAAAACTGTTAGCTTGGCAATGCGTCAACAATTTGTAGAACTATGTTGTGGAACCCATATGCAAAGCGGTTGCTATGATGGCACGATGCTTTTATCAAGCATTATGATATGGTAGGAACTGGTGTTTAAGGGTGCAACTGCGGTCACTGTACGATCCAATAGCATTACGTCTGAGTATTTAGGAGCGGTAGACTCTGTACAGGCTATGCGTACAATATGTGAAGCACGCTTGCGGGAATCAGTGTGTCATTATTGTGTTGTGCACGCAACCCTCTAGCGAGTACTTCATTGGTAAGGCTGTTTTTTGAAGCTAGTTGTAATTATCTGTGTGTTTTTAAAGAGAACGTTAGCACCGATGTATCGCGTGCAGTACCATTTTCCTTTATAAAACTATTCTCATTTCTTTTGTTTCTTTAAGAAATCTGCACTTCTCAGCCTTTTTTGCATATGATCGATAACGTAGCTCAAGTTCCTTGAGACAGTGAATTTTTCTCTCTTTTTGCTAAAAATGCCCAAACCATCTTATTTAGTCGAGACTTAGTTTAAGAAGGGATCTTCTAAATTTATTATTTTTTTCAATAGGATATAAATTTCTCGTTTTGGGTGCGCGGTAGACTTATAGCAGTAACAAGCTTAGGCGTATAGTTAGCAGATACCGTCATTATTGAGGAGTTTATTTAAATTGTGTTTGATCGATTGAGGTATACAGAAAAACGTGATCAATAAGCTTAGGTTTATTGGTTCTAAGCGTGGAGGGGGGTGAGCTATCCAATGCAAAAGAATAAATTGTTTTTTTGCGCTGAGCGTTGGTTATTTTTCGACATAATTGCATTTTGGTCTAACTTTGTGAACACACACTATTTCTGACTAATCGAGGAAATAGAACATTCATGTGTTGAGAGGATTAGACAATGAGTTGTAAACAATTAGAGCAAGAAATAGCCACTGTAAAGTATACGTCAATGTAGGAGTCCAAAGCCTTATGACACACTTATTTCAGTGACGATTATTTAGGACAAACGCATCATGTGCTTGTGGTGCCAAAAGGCTATCAATATGAGGGAAAGATTTACAAAAGCTTGAAAGCTATTGCCAAGCATATTACCGACATCAATTGGAATGGCCATTTATTTTTTGTCCTTTTAAGGCGTGGATGAGAGGATGACAGGGGACAAGAAAGGTGCTTAAACAAGCGATAAAACCAATACGCGGCGCTATATATAGACGTAAATTCACCGAAGAAGGCTTAGGAGTTTAACTCACTGGATGACAAAAAGAAGCAGGCGAAAGCTTTGTTAAAGCTTATTGTCATGAAGGTTGGCAATGAATACCAACGTTGTTGATAATGTAAAAATCATGCCGCAATATATTTAAGGAGTGAGTGCAAGAGATTAATACATTCCTATGGCAGATTGTAGAAGCATGGTTTGCGATCCTAATTATATGATTGGTAAGGCCAAATCATTCAGGGACAAAATGATAAGAGCTATATTTTATTATGAATCTGACGCACAGTATAAAACCTATAAAGGTAAAGCGTTTTATAGCATGGGGAAGATTTTCAACATGTTGTCGGACGTTTGAGGGTGTTTTTACCCTCCGTAAAAGGTATTTTAGCAAATCTTGCTTGCACGGACAAGGGAGAACTAGAAGTGGATGCCGACATAATCCCTTGAGAAATTGGTTTTTATTGCATCGAAATAAATGATGAAGAAATTTATGTTTTAGTTGACAGTGATAGTACTTGTATGTGCTTGACTAAGCCACATGTGACGCAATTTTAAAATTACCTATGGTGGCATGTCGTCAAATTGACGATACAGCTCTTCGATTTGTCAGAAATAGGACAAGGCTAAAAGATAGACATATTTTGGATGTGCTTGTGCCAATTGATAAGCTTACTGATAATGTTTGTAAGTGCCATAATAGCACACAAGAAAAAATATAAAATCGCCGCATGTGGTAATGCGAATTGATCTAGCTGACTTGCGTAAGCAAAAAGAAATAAAACAAGCACAAGAAACTTTAAAAAATAAAGAGAACTGCTTATACGACACTTTGCATGGAAGTAAATTTGCAGAGGATACAGAAATAAATAGGATAAAAGGAATTGCGACGTACAAAAGAAATATTCATAGACATATTTTATACTAAGCGTAACGGAGAAGCGCAAAGATGAGTATAATAGCAGGTGAAGATAAAATAGAGGGCATGAGTCAAAGTCCAGTTAATCCAGACATAGAAAAGTTAAAAGCAGCCTTTCCGCAATGTTTTGCTGAGGGAAAGCTCAATATAGATCAGCTTCTTAATCTATGCGGCGAATATATTGATAATGATTTTGAGAAGTTCAAATTTGAATGGAAGGGCAAAGGAGCAAGTTTAAAGCTTGCTCAAAAGCCTTCATTTGCGACATTGCGCCCGAAGCGCGAGGAGAGCGTAAACTTTGATAATACACATAATCTTTATATTAAGGGCGATAATCTTGAAGTGTTAAAACTTATCCAGCGGGCTTATTTTGGCCAAGTGAAGATGATCTATATAGACCCGCCCTATAATACGGGGAATGATTTTATCTATGGTGATGATTTTAAAGACCCATTGGCGCGATATAAGGAAGTGACGAGCCAAACGACAAAATCGAATCCTGAGACAATGGGGCGGTTTCACACTGCGTGGCTCAATATGATCTATCCGCGCTTGCGTTTGGCACAGACTTTATTGCGTGACGATGGGGTGATTTTTATCTCAATAGATGATCATGAAGTTCATAATTTGCGCAAAGTATGTGATGAAGTGTTTGGCGAAGAGAATTTTGTTGCGCAGCTGGTGTGGAGGAAACGCACTGGTGCTAATGATGCGCAAAACAATGTAAGTACAGACCATGATTACATTTTGTGTTATAGTCGCAGGCACACTGTTTTTAGTGGAGTACAAAAGAGTTTTGCAAATTATACCAACCCCGATAATGACCCGCGCGGGCCTTGGACGCAAGGTGATCTGACGTGTAATAAGACAGCATCAGAGCGGCCAAATCTTAATTACCCGATTACTGATCCACAAACGGGTGTAGTTTACCAGTGTAATCCCAATCGTGTATGGGCTTATGAAAAAGGACGAATGGCAAACATCATCAAAGAAGGCAAGGTGATCTTCCCAAAAAACGGACAAGGTACGCCTACTTATAAACGTCATCAAACAGAAGTTAAATCTCAAACTAAACCATTTAGTACAATGCTTGAAACAGATATGAATTTTATAGCGACCAAACAATTACGAGAACTTTTAGGCGGCCAATTTTTTGATCATCCCAAGGGTGTGAGTCTTATAAAGCAATTGATTGAACAGACGACCAGTGACAACGACATCATTCTCGATTTTTTCGCTGGCTCTAGTACAACAGCGCATGCAGTGATGGCTTTGAATGCCGAAGATGGTGGTAATCGCAAATTCATCATGGTGCAATTGCCTGAATTATGTGATGAAAAGAGCGAAGCCTATAAAGCTGGTTATAAAACTATCTGCGATATAGGTAGCGAACGTATTCGCCGCGCTGGTACACAAATCAAGCAAAAGCATGAAGCAGAACTCACAAGCGAGCAGCCTCTAGACACCGGATTTCGCGTTCTAGAGCTCGATAGTTCCAACTTTTCCATATGGGACGATAGCCCGATTGATCCGAATGCACTTGATGTTAAAGAAAAATTGCAAATGCGCTTGGATCATATTTTGCAGGGGGTGAATCCCGAGCGCTCTCATCAAGATATTATCTTCGAAATCATACTTAAATATGGTTGGCCACTGGATTTAAAAATTTATCCTTTACCAATCAATGGCAAAAAATTCTATTATATAGGCGAGAGCGAAGGCGATGTCTTGGTAATTATAGCTATAGACCCGCCCTTTGAACCCGAAGATGCGGAAGAGATGATAAAGTATTTGCCCGTAAAAATCGTAGCGCTTGATGCGGCCTTTAAAAGTGATGAGGCGCTTATTAATTGCGATTTTATCTTTAAAGACAATGAAGTAAGTTTTGATAAAATTTAAACTATAGAGAGACGATTGGGGCGGCGATATGAAACTTAAATTTAAACAACAAGAATTTCAAAATGATGCGGTTAAAAGCGTCATTGATTTATTTAAAGGCCAACCACGACGGAATTCTTCTATTTTCTTGCATTTAGAACAAGGACAATTAGCGTTAAATGAATTTGGTTGTGGTAATCAATTATTAATTAGTGATGAAAGCATATTAGCAAATCTACAAGAGGTGCAACAGAACAATAAACTCTTGGCGAGTGAGACGCTAGAGCAAAAGCAGTTTTCTATTGAGATGGAAACGGGAACAGGCAAAACTTATGTTTATAGCAAGACGATTTTTGAGTTAAATCAACGCTATGGCTTTACCAAATTTATTATTGTCGTACCAAGTGTTGCTATTCGCGAAGGGGTATATAAATCACTTCAGGTAACAAGAGAGCATTTTCAAGCAGAGTTTGATAATCTGCCCTATCGTTATTTTATTTATAATTCAAAAGATCTTTCGCAAATTCGTCAATTTGCAAGCTCTACCAATATTGAAATTATGATTATCAATATTGATGCATTTAAAAAAGCAGAAAATATTATCAACCTTCCGCAAGATAGACTGAATGGCGAAAGTGCTATGCGTTATATCCAAGATACAAAACCGATTGTGATCATAGATGAACCGCAATCGGTGGATAATACAGCAAAAGCGAAGGAGGCTATTGCGAGCCTTAACCCGCTTTGTGTTTTCCGCTATAGTGCCACGCATAAAGATGAGATTAATCTTTTATATCGTTTAACACCTGTTGATGCTTATCAAAAAGGACTGGTAAAGCAAATTTGTGTTTCTTCTAATCAGATAGAGCAAGATTTTAACCGTCCCTATATTGCCTTGAAATCCGTATCACACAAACATGGCTTTAAGGCGCGCTTAGAGTTGGATATTGCGGGAAAGAATGGCACTGTGAGCCGCAAAACAGTTACAGTGAGACAAGGCGATGATCTGTATCGCGTTACGGGCGGGCGTGAGCTTTATAGGGGGTATATTGTTTCGGGTATCAATTGCATGGCGGGGGATGAAGCCGTTGAGTTTTCTGATACTGAAATTGTCAAGTTTGGCCACGCGCTTGGTGATGTGAATATAGTAGAGCTTAAACGCGCGCAAATTTATCGCACTATAGAAACACATTTAGATAAAGAATTGCGGCTTGCGCCTTTAGGTATTAAAGTTTTATCACTTTTTTTTATTGATGAGGTGGCTAAATATCGTAGCAATGATGAAGAGCCAGCACTTTATGAGCGTATGTTTGAAGAATGTTATGAAGAGCTGTGGGCGAAAAAGAAATATGCCTCCTTGCGAACTAAGTTTGCGCAAAATGTTCGAAACGTACACGGCGGTTATTTCTCGCAAGACAAGAAAGGCGTGTATAAGGATACAAAGGGCGACAGCCAAGCTGATGATGACACTTATAACACGATTATGCGCGATAAGGAGTGGTTATTATCTTTTGCATGCCCCTTGCGTTTTATCTTTTCGCATTCGGCATTAAGAGAAGGCTGGGATAATCCGAATGTGTTTCAAGTGTGTATGTTGATTGAGCAAAAATCGAATTTTACCGCGCGGCAAAAGATTGGTCGCGGTTTGCGTTTGTGTGTAAACCAACAAGGTGAGCGGGTGGAAGATAAAGATATAAATGTGCTGCATGTCATGGTGAATGAAAGCTTTGCTGAGTTTGTGAGTACATTGCAAAAAGAATTAGAGGCGGATATTGGTTATAAATTTGGTACATTGCAGATGGAGGAGTTGGTTGGCTGTGTTTATGAAGATGTAAAATATATAGCCGCTAAAGTGGAAGTGTCACAAGCACAAAAAATTATTAAAACGCTTGTTGCAAAAGATTTGATTGACGAGGCGGGTATGGTTAAAGCAAATCAAGATTTGGTAGCGAATGAATTTGAAGTTATAGGGGCGGAGGAAATGCCACGCGAATTGCGTCAAGAAATTGTGAAAAAAATTGATGCGGGCGCACTTATTAATGTTGAGACGCTGCAAGATCTGACGTATGTGACAGCTGTGACGGAAACAAAGTTTATGTCTTCGCAAGAGGCTGCTGATGTATTGGCTGAGTTGCGTGAAAAAGCCTTGCTTACATCAGAAGGAAAAATTACAGATACATTAAAAGCGCAATGGGCAGCGGGGACATTGGATTTAAGTGAACGTTTTAGTAAAGGGCAAAAGCGGGCTGTGATGCAGGCGCTAGAGGCGATCCAAGCCATGCCGATTATTCGTAATGCTACGCGCGAGGTGCGGGTTAAGCTTAAAAAGCAAACAGTGGCTTCGCCCGAGTTTTTGTCCTTGTGGGAGAAGATCAATAAAAAGACCACTTATCGTGCAAAGCTTGATCGCACAGAGTTTATTGCCAAAGCAGTGGATGCAGTGGAAAAAATGGCGCCAGTTGCGCCCGCGCATTTGGTTTATCAGACAGCAGAAATAGAACTGGATAGTGCTGGTGTGACCTATGAAGAGAAGTTATTAAAGCAGAGTGCGCTTAATTATATCTCGTGTGCACTGCCGGATATTGTACATTATTTGACCTTAAAGCTGAAATTAACCGCAAAGACAATTATTGGTATTTTGACAAAGAGTGGGCGTGAGCATGAGTTTGTGAAAAATCCACAAGCTTTTTTAGAGCGCATAGAAGAGATACTCAATAAAACCCATGTTAATCTTACAATTGATGGCATTAAATATTTAAAGTTGGTAGGGCAAGAATATAGTGTGCAAGAGCTTTTTACCAGTGAAGAACTTGTGGCAAATTTAGAGCGTACAGCTGTTGTGAGTGAGAAGAGTGTGTATGATCATGTGGTTTATGAAAGCAGTGTGGAGAAAGAGTTTGCACAAAGTCTTGAAAATGATCCTGAAGTCAGGTTGTTTTTTAAATTGCCAAGAAGTTTTAAAATAGCCACACCCATTGGTTCTTATACACCTGATTGGGCGGTCTTTTTAGAGCGTGATGGCGAACAAAAGCTTTACTTTGTGCTGGAAACAAAAGGGGCAAACAGCGAGTTTGATTTGCGTCTTAAAGAAATGCTGAAAATTAAATGCGGCAAAGCGCATTTTGCTGCACTGCAAACGAGCGTTGCATTTAATGACCAGCCGGTGACAAATTGGCGTGAATATAAGCGTGGGGTGTCGGCGACGGACGGGGGTGGCAGGGGCGCCAAAAGTACTGAACTCGTTGCCGCGGAATGAAGTGGGGAGAATAAGTGGCCTGTGGCTAATGCGTTATATTTTTTTGAAATAAATTTTACGAATTTAAAAGTGTGAAGGTCTTGATAGGATCTATTTTTAAAGCAACAATAAGATAGATTAATATTCGTGGAGAGTGTTTATGGAAGTTGCAATTACCTAAGCTTTGTTGTTTGACGCGTCGGAAATCAGCCCTCTTCTGGTTGAGACTTGGCATGATATTTATGATGCTGTGCTTGGGGGCATAATGTTGTACAAAACATGCATGGCATGAAGTCCAAAAAACGAACAAAGGTGCATTGGCTTCTCCTTTAAGAACTGGGCATCTCCTCTTAGCTTAATGAGTTCTCATTATGCATCCTTTACACAAGGTTTGCGGTGGAAAGACTTGACGGAAAAAATCAATCAGTTTTGTTTAAAAGATCTAGGCTTAATACCCCCTTCAATATGGAAGGGTATTTCACAATGTTTGTTGTGATGAAGCAATTGCTCTCTCTTGGCATGCCACTGGCTGTTGGGTTTATCTCTCAAATGATGATTTCCTTCACAGATGCAGCGCTTGTAGCACATTTAGGCGTTCAAGCCTTAAGTGGTACAATGTTGGCTCTGAGTATGTTTAGTTTTGTTATGTTGTTGGGACTAGGGATTATTACTGCGGTTACACCAAAACTTGCGGAAAGTTTTCGCAAACAAGATAAATATGCATTGAAGGCATGGTTTGATCAAGGAATATGGCTTTCCCTTTTGATTGGAATGGTGAGTGCTATTATTTTACTCAATACGAGGAATATTTTGTGTCTTCTTGGTCAAGATGAGGCAATTGCTCATATAGCGCAGGAATATAACAGGGGCGCTGCGATAGGAGTGGTGTTTTTTTATCTTTATGTGAATAGCCGCGGATTACTGTCCGCAATTGGTAATCCTAAGCCCTTAACTTGGATTATGCTTACCGCTATCCTCGTGAATTTTCTTATCTCTTGGCTGCTTATTTTTGGTATAGGTCCTGCAAGCGGCTTCGGTGTCTTTGGTGCTGGAATTGCGAGTAGTTTGATCCGTATTTTGATTGTTATTGCAGTGGCAATAATTCTATCTCGCAATTCTACTTTTCATTCCTTCCACTTTAATTATTTGAGACCAAAGTTAGAGATTTCACGAATAATACAATTGCTGCGCGTAGGGCTCCCCATTGGTGTACGTATTTTTATTGCGGAAGGCTTTCCTTCGGTCATTGCCTTCATGATTACGGCTTATGGGGTTCAAGCTTTGGCTGCTCATACGATAGGAATGCGTCTCGATATGCTTATTTCTGTGGTAGCTTTGGGAATTTCCAGCGCAGCCGCAACAATAGCAGCGTGGTATAGAGCAGATGGGAATCATATGGCTCTAAAACAGTTGCGTATGAGTGTTACAGTTTTTGCTGTCGCTTATGTTTTGTTTTTATCAGGGGTTGTTTATTTCTCTTATGAATTTATTCTTACAACCATCTTTGATATTTCTTCAGTCCGCGTTATTGTTTTTTCTTGGGAGTTGCTTCCGTTTGTTTTATTGTCTTTTGCTTTTGGCACTTTAGGAGCTATGCTCAATGGCATACTTGTGGGCTTGCTTGATACGTTTTGGTCAACCATTGTTGTAACAATAAGTTATTGGGGGATAGGCTTATTTGGGGGCGCGCTCATGGCACATTTTTTAAAATATGGCTTTATTGGCTATTGGTTTGGCATGATTAGTGCCAGCTTAATTGTTTCTATCTTTAATTATATGCGTGTGGGTTATTTAATAAAACGCAACCCTATGTTTGAGGCGGAGTGAGTGTTATAAAAGCACCGCAATGTCAAGTTGCTTCGGCTAAAGATGATTTTGAGGATGAAGTCCATACATGGAGACTTAACAGCAAAGATGTACAGGCTCGTTGTTAATGTCTTGCTGATGGAATGTATAGATTTTTAAATAATAAGGGTGTAGAATATGATCAAAGATGATAGGAAATACCGTTTCGTGTAGGTTGAGTGAGCGGCTGGATTTATTACCGAAACTGCCGCGTATTGTTCGTGTTTTTGACTCTAATGCAGAGGATAAAATAATCGCTGAATGTGCGCATCGTAATAAGATTGATCCCACATCTGTAAAATTAGATCGTAAAAGGCAATCAATGGCTGGCGGTGGTCAACGAGAAAAGTGTTTATGATCATGTGATTTGTGAGAGCCGTATTGAGAAAGAGTTTGCGCAAAATCTCGATAATGATCCTGATGTAAGATTATTTTTTAATTGCCAAGGAGTTTTAAAATTGCAACGCTAATTGGCTCCTATACACCAGATTGGTCGGTATTAGAGCATGAGGGCGCACAAAAGCTTTATTTTGCGCATTTTGCAGCGCTTGAGATGGGTTTCAAGTGTGGTGCACAGCCGGTGACAAATTGGCGTGAATATAAGCGTACTTTGCCCGAAGCGGCGCATGAGTTTCCAAGTGCTGCGGTGGTTGTTGCAGAATGATTGGTGAATGAAATACTTAAACCTTGGCGCGGGGAGTACAGCAAAACTTTTGATATCAAAATAATAAATTGACAAAAGGTAGCTATAATCCACACTTCTAATACAGGAGGTAAAGTTATGAAAACTAAAAATATGTATAAACCACTGAAAAAAATCAAATTAAGCGGGGTGATGTTACTGCGCTCAAAGCCCGAGCAAATGAGCAGAAAATAGCTGCTCGAAGCTCCCTTCTGAATTGAGGTTTTAAAATATATAAAGCTGCCAGCTTTAGAGCTTTTGGATATATTAATGACAATAGATTATGAAGTTAAAAAATTGCTCTATGGCTGTGCGGCAATGAGCGGGGTTCGGCTGATTACAGGTTCCTTCCATGCTTTTTTTTTCTTGTCTATGGGCGTTAGTATAACACAGTTAGCTTTATTGCAAATTGTATTTAGCGTCGCTATTTGTATTTTTGAAGTGCCTTGTGGGATTTTAGGAGATAAAATCGGCGTTAAACAAAATGTTATCCTATCATGTTTCTTTTTTTCGCTCTTCTTCTTTTTATGTATCTACGCGCCTAATCTTTCTGTCTTAATTCCGGCAGAAATTATTTATGCTTTAGGCTTTGCTTTATGTTCTGGCGCTGATAGCACATGGATTAAAGGCTTAATCGACGGCGGTGGTTACAAGGGTAGTTTGATCTACCACCAAGTAAATGCCTATAAGCGGGAACTAACGGCATTCATGAATACGGTTGCTGGTGCGCTAGGTGTTCTTATTGTTTTGTGTATGGATAATTATCAGTCAGCATATTATTTTTGTTCTTTCGGGTTTCTCGTACTTGTATTCTTGTTTAGTCGGGTGACGGGGATAGCTATTGCATCCGTTTCGAGTAGTCAGTCAATAGACTCAGGTTCTTTGTTGCATGCAACAGAAGCTTTTGCTTATTTAGTTACCTCAAAAATCGGGTTATATTATATATTGATATGTGGTTTTATTGTTGCTGCATTGCAGCCAATATTTCATTTTTGGCAACCTTTTATTTTGGGACAAACAGGAGTATTAGACAATGCAACAGGAAAGACTAAAATTCTTATTCTTGGCCTGTGCTTTGTGTCTTATACTCTCGTAAAATACTTATTTAATCGCTTTGTAATTAAATATCTTATGCAAAAATATGCTCCTATGGCGATAACTTTGTGCTCACTCGTCCTGAGTGCTGTTGTGATGCTTGCTCTGCTTCTCATTGCAAACAGCTGGGCCCCCATTATTTTATTCACCATATTTCACAGTTTTTTTTCTGTCCCCGTAACGCAGTTTGAAGCAGAATTTTTTAAACATATTCAACAAAAGAATGCAAATACGGTTTTATCCATTGTTAGTTTTCTTGCACGTATTTTTGGTATTTTAGCGCTTGTGCTGATTGGTTGGTTGGCAAACAATGTTTGTATAGAAGCAGCTTTTTGTTTCACCTTGCTTTGTATATGTTTAATTATTCCGCTTAATTTGGCCTGGCTTTATACTGATAAAAAGTTAATAAAAGACGAGGAGGTTTGAAAGTGAAAATACAGTTGAATAGGGACTTGCCTATGACTTACATAAAGACACAAGAAAAAATAGTGTGTGGGTCATCTTATATGGATTGAGTTGAAATTAATAGCTGTCCATCGTTTTTAGTAGAGATGCTTATGATATTGATGTTTTGCTAAATAGTAGGCGCGTATTAGATTTTGCAAAAAAAACGCAAGCTTTTTTAGAGTGCGCGGAGGAAATCCTCGATAAAGCGTATGTCAATCTTACTATTGCTGGTATTAAATATTTAAAACTAGCTGGCCAAGACTATAGTGTGCAAGAATGTTTTGCAAGTAGCTAAATTTCGGCGAATTTAGAGCGTACAGTTCTGGTGAGTGAGAAGAGTGTATATGATCATGTGGTTTATAAGAGTAATATTGAGAAAGAATTTGCGCAAAATTAATGATAATGCCTCCGAAATAAAATTATTTTTTAAATTGCCAAGGAGCTTTAAAATCGTGGTGCTCATAGGCTCTTACACGCCGGATTTTTGGGTGTTTTAGAGTGAGATGGCGTGCAAAAGCTTTATTTTGTACTGGAATCAAAAGGAACGAATAGCGAGTTTGATTTGCGCCTTAAAGAAATGCTGAAGATTAAATGCGGCAAGGCGCATTTTACCGCCCTTGAGACTGGTGTGGTGTTTAACGAGGCACCGGTGATGAGTTGGCGCGATTCTAAGCGGGGGATGGTGGTAGAGAGAGTGGGGGGGCTGTGGTAGGAATGGGCGGCACGAATGACGCTGTCTTTAGTTGCGTACCGCCAAGCTAATTTTGTGCTTTGCGAAATTCACCAAGGCTTTTGGACGTACCGCGTTTACCGCGTAATAAAATCTTATGAATATCATGCAGAAGGCACGCAGAAATGGGTGATTGCGTGTCTAGCTTCCCAATGCCGTAATTAAGTACAGCCACATAATGAGATAGCTCTTCAATATCATCAGTCGCACTGATACTTTTTCTTTATTTTCAAACAATAATAGGCCAGATGGTAACGGTTATGTCCTTTCTATTTGAGAAAAGAGTAGCACCGCTTGCGTATATGCACGAGTAAAAGTCAATCAACATTGGTCTGAGGGAAAAACCGCCAATTATTTCTAATACACCTAAGGATTTCATAGCTTGCTCTAACGGTTTATATAAAGTCGCCCTTTTAAAAGGTGGATTGGGTGGAAAATTTATTGGGATATAGGCTTTATGAATCTCTCGAACTAAGCTTTCTACTATGCAGATCCTAAGGCGTGATTGCATATATGGTCGCATCTGTTGCTGCGTTGTGTAGGCAGAGATTCTAAATTAGGAAAAGAGGGCTGCTCTTTTAATTCCAAAGGAAGAATACGGCGCGTAAGTGCAGCAAAATGTATTTTGAGGAGCAGTAAAGGGGTGAGGCATTTGATATTCAGCGGGTGACGGATTAACTGGAGTATAAGTGGGCATTGCTAGGGCGGAGTTTTTAGTTAAGAATTGCGCTCCGTACGCTATAAGCTCTCTACATCCTTCATATAGGCGTTGAGATCATCGCCCAATGCAACGTAAAGGGGCTATTTTGCCTTTAACGCTTGTTTGGCTGCTTCCATTAGTGTCGCTGGCTCTATCAGCCATTACGGTTATAATTTCCTCGTCCAAAGAACAGGTCAATCGATTGCGTAATAGGGTATGTGTGCCTTTTTTGACCGTGTCTTTTTTAAAAGGCAGCTGTTACCTCGTGGCAGGGTTGGGTGTGTCTATATGATCAGCCTGCCAAAGAAATGGAAGCGTTATCGCGATAGCCACCAATAGTAGTCCAGCGATAAAGGCGGCAGCAAACTGCAATGATATAAAAGAACCAAGGACGCCGACCAAAAAGCTTCCGACCGGCATTCCAGCATAGCCGATCACCCGAAAAGCAGAATTAGCTCGCCCGAGAAGTTGCTTTGGTGTGAGGCGCTGCCTGAAGGCGGTAACACCAATAAACCATAAGCTTGCTCCAACGCCAGCGATAAAGGTGACGCCCCATACGACGACAGCACTTTTTGAAAAGGCTGGAACCAGCAGCAAGATAACCGTTCCTAACCCGTCAGTGAGAACAGCTAGGCGCACCGGTGCATAGCGTATATGTGGTGCAAATAGGGCACCTGCCATTGTACCAAGCGCGTAGGCTGCAAACATCACGCCATATTGGCTGCTATGTAGGCCCAGATACCGACTGTCGGTAACGAAGAAGATGAACGAGGTTAGGAATGCTCCAAATACCACCGATAGAAAGAATGTGAGTAATGTAAGGGAGGTAAGATGCCGATTTGAAAAAATGAAACGAAAGCCGGCAATGATATAACGGAAAGTGATGTTTTCTTTATCAGGTGTTGGCGATGTCGGAACAGCACGGCGAGCAGTAAAAATCAATGTGATAAAAAGCACGATTAACAGGCCAAGAAATAGCAGTGTGCTATGCGCTAAAATGCTGCTTGTTATAACAGGGGCAAGAAAATAGGAGACCCCGAAATCTAAAAACAAGACAATTGAGTAGAAGGTCATCAATCGCTCTCCCTCCATGATAAGTGGTGGAATCGTCATTATATAAGCTTCGGCAGAAACGACGATGAATCCAGCAATGGTTGCATAGAAGAAAATTTGTTCGGCTGGAGCAATCTGTATCATGAGCAGTACGAACAGTACAATATGCAGTAGCATGAAGATGAAGAGAGCCGAGGTGGCAAGTTTTATTTTGTCGCAGTGATCAAGTAAAGCGCCTGCAAGGATGCCGAAAATTGGCCACGCTAATGAGAAGAGACCTTGCGCCCAACTTACTCCGACTACGCCATATCCAGATTGTCTTGCTAATAGCGGGATGGCAGTACGCAAAGCACCGCTGAGTAAGGCGAGCAGACTAACAGTTAGGCAAAAATAGCGTATGTTCTTATTGGCAAAAAGCGTGAACATTCTTTTCTCCTTAAGATGCCACACAGGTTTCCGCTGGTCCATCAAGTACGGCGGTTGTATTCAGCATGTTTGCGACATAGCCGTCCAAGATATTCCTATTTTCCTGAGGTAGAAGAAAATACATAAGGTTGGAATACCATTGCCAACCACGCTGAGTCAGCTGGAGATCGTTATCACTTTCTGCGACGAGACCTGCGCCTATGAGCTGTTGTAGGTTATTGTAAACGAAAGAGGGGAGTGCGGTCCAGTCAATTCTTTCTTTTTTGGCATAGCCGTTATAAGGTAGCCGCATACACAAAGCCTTGGAGGCTTGTTGCTCCGCTGATACCCAATTGTAGTATACTTTGGATTTGCCTTTAAGTTGTATGTCGGTAATGTATCCGCTTCGACTAGGATTGGCTCGTGTGACGAGTGAGCCGAGAATCGACATTGCTGACGCCCCGAAGCCAACCACATAATCGTCATGATAACCATGCAAATATTTGTGATAGCGGAAATAATTAGCTGAACTCGTTTTAGCGAGCGTTAGAGGAGTGTTATTGGCAATTTTGATATAGGAATGCCCATTACACGGCGCATAGCCGCAGCTGCGCATAACGATGTCGCTAAATAAGCGAAGCATCTGTCGATGCTGTAGGCTGGATGGCTTTAGCCCTTTTTGTGCGTAAGACTTATGCAGTTGCGACGTGATAGCCAGATTGTTGATTGCATAGAGGTTGATGGTTTCAGGATGAAGCTCGCTGGCTTGCTTCAAATCGTATAATAGTTCTTCAGTTTGCTGGCTGTGCATGCCATATAGTAGGTCGAAACCGACATGTCCAATGATCTCTTGTGACCAAGCCACGGTATTGTTGATTTGTTCACGTGTTGAGGTGAGGTTAAACAATGATCGGAAACGCTCAATGAAACTCTGTATACCGAAGCTGATCCGGTTAACGCCGATCTCACGGGCAGCATAAAGTTTATCACGTGTGACGCTCTTCGGTTCGCTTTCCAGTGTAAACTCGGTTAAGGAAGAGAGCTCAAATTCGGCATGCAATACTTTTCCGATGTGTCGGATATTATCTGTGGACAAAAGCGACGGTGTGCCGCCCCCTATATAGATGCTGCGGATGGTCCCTCTAAGCGAGCGAATGAAATTTCCTTTGGTTCTGTTCTCTGTGGTAAGCGCTGACATATAAGATTCGATTTGCTTAACGTGCTTGTAGGCCCCTTTCTGAAAGGGACAGAAGGAACAGATGGTTTCGCAAAAGGGAATATGCAAATAAAGAGAAATGGTACGCGCTTGTGGAATCTGCTTACTTTGCGCTAGTTTATTAAAGTCTAGGTAATCGTAAAATTCATTTGAAATAGTGCGAAATAACGGATATGTGAAGTTGTAAATCGGCTTGAGTTGATCGAATTTTACAAAAGGATGATCCACGAGTTGCACAGATTACCTCCCCCAATTTCTTAACTTGCACTGTACTATTGACGGGCGACTGGTGACCCAATCACCCGAGTGTATTACCAAAGATTTTCACGGAACATAATGAATCCTCCTTTTTTAATAAGTTATATGTATTATACATATAACTTATTATATGAACAGGCGAGCTTGTTTAAGAGGCAATATAAAGATAAAAATATAAAAGAACTTTCTCTTGCAGCCTTATGGTCTGATATTGTAATTGGTATCCTGTTTTACGTGGTCGGGCTATGAATGCCTAGAGCGAGAAAAAGCAAGGTGTTTTAATGGACGTGCGGGGCATCATTGTTATGTTGCTGGGACTTGGAATTTGCGTCTGGTTATGAAATATCATTAGCGCAAAAAGATGGTTTTAAAGGTAGAGATATATTTTTTAATATCCCTGTAAAACTTCGAGAAGAGATAGAATTATCTATTAGAAAACATATAAATGTCCAGTGTGATAATATTATCGAATTACATGACATCATCGCTCTTGCCCGCCATTTTGACATATTGCCTAAAATCTCATTGAGATTGTGCCATGTACTGGCAAACGGGGATAGATCGCGTTTTGATATGACTGCGGCGGAGTTACGTGCCGCATTATCTTTGCTAGAATCCAATAGGATTAGGCTTAATGTGGTGCCTTTGCATATGGGCTCTAATTTGAATTCGACTGAGTTAATAGTATCCACCTTAACTAAGGTTGGAAAGGATATTTACGCATTGAAGGATCAAAAAAGTTTTATCAGTCTAGGCGGGGGATATCCGACTTCCACAGCGTTCTGCTATGCCGTGACGATCAATGACGAATACCCTCGTAAAATTTATGAGGCATTATCACAATTGGGTTATGATTTACATAAGCTTACGGTAATTATTGAATCTAGGCGTATTATATCTGAAGATTATGGTTATTTATTTTATAAAAGAGCAGAGTGGTACGAACTTAATTACAATCTAGGCTTTGGGGATGTGTACTCAATCTGCACAGTATCACTAGGTCATAAGTCAAAGTATGTGAAAGCAACTGATACAAAAAAGATTTTATGACGGTGGAAGATCGACGATGAAGGACGTTAGTTCAAAGGAAATTGATATTATTGTGTTCTCATATCCTGATTTTTGGGGCTTTTTAGATATAAATAACACATCTCCTAGTGGGCTGGAGACTATCAAATATTGGATCACGCATGGCGCAATTAGCAAAAAATCCTATCTATTGGATTTGGTATGCTCTACTGTATTTTCAGCTCTAAATATTGTGTGCGAAGTGCAATGTCAAGCGGTGGGAATTTATATAAGTGCAGAGTCTATAGGTATCCGCTCAGAACAAGGTTGATAGCTCTATTATGCAGGGGATGGTTAAGTTTCATGTCGGAAATGCTGAGCGTATGTCTTATCCTGAAAATACATTTACGCATATTACGGCGTGGTGAGTGTTTGTAAGCATTAGTTGTAAAGGCATAGCTACTCACTATCCTAGGCTGTTTTCTTCTATGTGAATAACAATAGAGTTACAAAACTTGCTTCATATTAAAAGAAAAGTTTCTTTTCTTTTAATTAAGCATTGCTACGGCCAAAAGAAAATTAAATATCTCGCCTTTATTATTCTCGCCAATGTTTTCTTATATATGATTATTTGAATCGGAATTAGGTTACGTCCACCATGGTATTTCTCGCTGTTTTATATTAAGGAGAAGGTTCGCACCGATGTATCGCGTGCAATATCAACTTTTTCACTATGGTGATAGGATAGCTTGTTGAGCGTAAAGTTCTTTTACCTTGATAGATCTTATAGTATTCTTCAAAAATATCAGTTGATAATTTTTTTTCGTGTCGTTTATGCAGAGGCTGATACTATAAGAATAGAACTTGATTGTTTGTAAAGTTGGTATGTTATGGCTGTAAAAAATGGTAAACAAACGAAAAGTAAAAATTTTAAACCTGTCTCTCGTTTTCTCAAAAGTTTACGTGGTGTGCACAATTGGGAACAAGTTTCACAATGGCTTGCTTTCCGTAAGGTAGAGGATATTGAATGTATTACGCCTGATCAAGCAGGGGTACCACGGGGCAAGATGATGCTTTCTAAAAAATTTACATCGGAAACATCATTGGCATTGCCTTCAGCCGTTTTTATGGCAACAATTTCAGGGGATTATCCTGAAGATGGTCATGGTTTTGAATATCCTAAAGCAGATGGTGATTTACGCCTTGAACCTGATCTTTCTACGTTAAGCATTGTTCCATGGGAAGATGCTCCCACAGCACAGGTGATTTGTGATCTTGTGTATCAAAATGGTCAGATTGTGGATTACACACCACGCAATGTTTTACGAACGGTGGTTCATTTTTATACAAAAATGGGTTTAAGCCCTGTTGTTTCACCAGAAATTGAGTTTTATTTAGTACAGAAAAATCCCGATCCTGATTATCCGTTAGTTCCACCGGTTGGTCGTTCTGGGCGTTCAATTGGTGGTGGACAGGGGTATTCCATTGCTGGTGTTAATGAGTTTGATGATTTGATTGATGATATTTATCAATTTTCAGAGGCACAAGGATTGGAAATTGATACTCTCATTCATGAAGAAGGAGCAGGTCAGTTTGAAATTAACTTACGTCATGGTGATCCTATTGAATTAGCGGATCAAGTTTTTATGTTCAAACGAACAATTCGTGAAGCAGCTCTAAAACATAATATGTATGCAACTTTTATGGCAAAACCCATTCAAGGGCAGCCGAGTTCTGCTATGCATATTCACCAATCGGTTGTTGATAAGAAAACCGGTATGAATATTTTTACACAGGAAAATGGTGAAGAAAGTATCTGTTTTCGCCATTTTATTGGTGGATTGCAAAAACATATGCCAGGGGTACTTGTGATGCTTGCGCCTTATGTGAATTCTTATCGACGTCTTGTCCCTGATAATTCGGCTCCTGTTAATTTGCGATGGGGATATGATAATCGTACTACAGCTTTTCGAGTTCCCCGTTCTGCTCCTCAAGCGCGGCGTGTTGAGAATAGACTTCCTTCATCAGATGCGAATCCTTATTTAGCCCTTGCAGCTTCTTTAGCGTGTGGTCTTATTGGTTTGCAACAAAAAATTGAGCCGGATGAGCCAGCGACAAATAATGTAAACGCTGATAATATTGAGTTACCGCGTGGACTCATTGAGGCAGTCAATTTGTTTGAACAAGATACAGCAATACGTGCTATTTTAGGGGATGTGTTTGTCAGTACTTATGCTGCAATCAAACGACAAGAGTTTGAAACTTTTATGGAAGTAATTAGTCCGTGGGAGCGTGAATATCTTCTGCTGAATGTTTAAATTTTATGACGATGATTGATTATAATTCAATTTCTCCAGGAATTTCTTGGTATGAAGATACTTTAAAAGAACGTCCCTCTTATCCTTCTTTTTGTGAAAACAGACAGTGTGATGTGGTCATTATTGGAGGCGGATTTACGGGTCTGTCGGCTGCTTATCATTTAGTCAAGGCTGGAGTAGATGTTGTTTTATTTGAAGCATCACGTTTTGGTGATGGTGCTTCAGGGCGCAATGGTGGACAGCTGGGAACAGGGCAACGGCAATGGGTAGAAACATTAGAAAAAAAGTATGGTTTTGAGCGAAGTAAGGCTCTGTTTGATTTAGCAGAAGAAGCTAAAAGAGATATTTTATCTTTATGCGCGATGCCTAATTGTTCGTGTGATTTGATAGGAGGACAGCTTTCTGTGACACATAAAAGGCGTGAGCTTCTTTCTTATCAACGGCATATTGAGGTGATGCAGCGTTATGGCTATCATGCGCTTACTTTTATGGATAGGGCAGAAACATCTAGGCGACTTGGATCGTCTTTTTATTGTGGTGGTATTTATGATGCGGATACCGGCCATATAAATCCCTTAAAATTGATTGTTGGATTGGCAAAAAAAGCTAAAGATGCTGGTGCTAAGCTTTATGAGAAGTCACAAGTAACGACAGTAAAGCGCAAGGGAGCCCATTGGAAAGTGATAACAGAAAAAGGCAGTGTAACAGCAGAGCATGTTTTACTTGCAACAAATGGGTATAAACTTGGTCTGGAGCGTTTTATTGAAAAAAATATTGTTTCTATTCGTTCTTATATTGGAGCAACGGACCCATTACCAAAGCACAGTTCAATTCTCGCAGGCGGGGAATCGGTTGATGATTCCCGTTTTATGGTTCGCTATTTTCGCAAAAGCATTGATAATCGTCTCTTATTTGGTGGCGTAGAAAGTTATGATAATAAACATCCTTTGAATTTAGATGAACGTATAAAACGGCAAATTGCTGAAATTTATCCTCAATTACATTCTATCAATTTAAGCCATTGTTGGGGAGCAACGGTTGCCATCACAGTTGAGCGCATGCCCTATGTTCGACAACTTTTCTCAAGGATGACTTATTGTGGTGGTTATTCAGGGCATGGCGTTATGCTGGCTCCTTTCATAGGAAAATTATACGCAGAATGGTTGACTGGAAAATATGAACGTTTTTCCTATTTCCAAGACTTAAAGATTTCATCTTTTCCGGGGGGAGGAGTTTTGCGTTATCCGCTTATATTTTTAGCAATGCGTTGGTTTTCTTTAATGGATCGCCTTTAATGGAAACATTGCTTGAAATGAAGAAAATTAATGGCTTATTTAGTATCTGTCTGCTTTAATAATGGAAGCTTTTATAAGTGATATGGGATTTCATAATCGAATAGAAAAATAAACAAGTTCATGGTGCGTAAAATTATTCCAGTTTCTTCCTTTGATTGTATTGTTTTTGGTGGCAATGGTGATTTGGCGTCGCGCAAGCTTTTGCCGGCTTTGTATCATTGTCAGTGTGTTGGTCAATTCAGTGAGCCAACACGTATTATTGGGGCTTCCCGCACTTCCTTAAGTCATGAAGAATATCAAAATTTTGTCCGCACTTCTTTAGAAAAACATATCCATCCAAAAGATCTCAATTCAACAGAACTCAATCGTTTTCTTGCACGTTTAACTTACGTTTCTGTTGATGTTTCCTCAAATCGAGGGTGGGAGGATTTAGCTCTCCTTCTGTCACAAGATTCAGCGAATATTCGAGCTTTTTATTTGGCTGTTAGTTCGTCACTTTTTGCTGATATTGCGATGAAGTTGGGAAAAAATGATTTGGTGACACCACAAACACGGATTATCATTGAAAAACCAATTGGTTGCGATGTAAAAACAGCTGTTTCACTTAATGATGCATTTGCAAGCGCCTTTAATGAAGAGCAGATCTTTCGTATTGATCATTATCTTGGGAAGGAAACTGTTCAAAATTTAATGGCATTGCGGTTTGTTAATACACTTTATGAACCGCTATGGAACTCCAACTATATTGATCATGTTCAAATAACCGTTGCTGAATCTTTAGGGTTAGAGGGGCGTACAGAATATTATGAAAGCACTGGTGCTCTACGCGATATGGTGCAAAACCATATGCTACAATTACTTTGTTTAGTTGCTATGGAAATACCATTTACCAACAGTGCTAATGCTGTACGTGATGAAAAACTTAAAATTTTACATTCTTTAACACCGCTTGATGTACATAATGTAGGGCAGCATACTGTACGTGGGCAGTATCTTTCTGGTCTATCAAATGGTATATCTGTAGAGTCTTATTTTGATGATCTGGGAAGAGTGAGTAAGACTGAAACATTTGTAGCGCTTAAGGTTAAGATTGATAACTGGCGTTGGGCTAATACGCCTTTTTATTTACGAACAGGTAAGCGCATGTTCACGCGAATGTCTGAAGTTGTTGTGGTTTTTAAACCTATTCCTTATAATATTTTTAATGTGGATTTAGATGAAATTTTTTCTAATCGGCTTGTGATTCGTCTCCAACCTGATGAGGGTGTAAAACAATGGTTGATGATTAAGGATCCAAGTTACGGCGGTATGCGGTTTCGTCACATTCCATTAGATATGAGTTTTGCTTCCGCATTTTCTGAACGTAATCCTGATGCTTATGAACGTTTATTAATGGATGTTATTCGTGGAGATCAAACGCTGTTTATGCGCCGTGATGAAGTTGAGGCTGCTTGGCGTTGGATTGATCCAATCATTGAGGGGTGGGAAGAAATAAAACAGCCTTTTCACAGTTATAACGCTGGTTCGTGGGGGCCATCTGCTTCGGCGATTCTCATGGAACGTGATGGGCGTATATGGAACAATTTAGTTTAGAGCAATAAGTATGTATAGAATGAATATTGACCGTTTAGATTTTGAAACCCCTCAGACTTTAGCCTTGGCATTAGCAGATCGAGTAGCCGCAGAGCTTAGTGTATCTGTTCTTGAGCGTAAGAGAGCAGTTTTAGCGGTGTCTGGTGGTAAAACACCAGAATTGTTTTTTCATTATTTGTCAAAAGCGGATATTGATTGGAAAAATATCATTATTACTTTGGTCGATGAACGTTTCGTTCCTACACACGATGAACGTTCAAATGAGCATATGGTACGGTGTCATTTGTTACAAAATTTTGCCGAAAAAGCGCGTTTTGTAGGGCTTTATCATAAAGCGATTACTGCTGAACTTTCAGCTTTTTCAGCGGCGAGTCGTATTAATACTTTGCCTAAACCCTTTGATGTTGTTGTTTTAGGAATGGGGGGTGATGGACATACGGCTTCTTTTTTTCCTGATGCTGATCGTTTAAAGCAAGCGCTTGATCTGCGAACACAAGCACTTGTTTTGCCCCTTCATGCTAAGAGTGCTGTTGAGCCAAGACTCTCACTAACTTTGCCAGTTATTATGCAGTCTCGTTGTATTATTCTCCATATCGAAGGTTTTCAGAAACGCGATTGTTTTGAAAAAGCTTGTCAAGACGGGTCTGAAATAGAAATGCCTATTCGGGCAATTTTGCGTAATTCCCCTCATCTCGTTCAGGTTTATTGGTCGCCTGCAGAAAATGAAATAAGTGAATCAAAATATGCGACACAAGGTGAATAAAAACGTAATCTCTCTCAATGAATGAGGGGCAGCAACAATGAAAGGGGGAGAGAAATATGGCACTTTCCAAGACAATTGCCACAGTTACACGAAGGATTTATGAACGTTCTCGATCAACACGAGAAACTTACTTAGATCGTATTGCAAAAGCACAAGTTCATCGCCCCAAACGAAGTTTTTTAGGATGTGCCAATCAGGCGCATGGCTTTGCTGCTTGTGGTGCAATAGATAAAGAGCGTTTGAAGGGAAATATCGTTGGGAATATTGGCATTATCACGGCATATAACGATTTACTTTCAGCTCATCAACCTTTTGAAAAATTTCCTCACTTAATTAGAGAGTCGGCCCGTATGGTTGGTGGTGTTGCGCAGGTTGCAGGTGGTGTTCCCGCGATGTGCGATGGTGTTACGCAGGGAAATGCGGGGATGGAGCTTTCCCTTTTTTCGCGTGAAGTAATTGCAATGGCGACAGCTATAAGCTTATCACACGATGTCTTTGATGCAGCATTGTATCTTGGAGTATGTGATAAAATTGTACCAGGTTTATTGATTGGTGCACTAACATTTGGTCATTTACCAGGAATTTTTATACCAGCTGGTCCTATGACAAGTGGTCAAGGTAATGATGAAAAAGCGAAGATACGTCAACTTTACGCGGAAAATAAAATAGATCGCCAAACACTTCTAGCATCAGAAGCTCGTTCTTATCATGGACCAGGAACATGTACATTTTATGGAACCGCTAACTCTAATCAGGTGATACTGGAGATGATGGGGCTTCATATGCCGGGAGCTTCTTTTGTTAATGCGAATACACCGTTGCGTGATGCTTTAACAAAAGAAGCTACGAAACGTGTACTTGAAATGACAGATCTTGGTGATCATTATAGTCCACTTGGTATGATCATTGATGAGCGTTCTTTCGTGAATGCCATTGTAGGATTAAATGCAACAGGAGGTTCTACCAATCATACGATTCATTTGATTGCTATGGCTGCTGTTTGCGGTATTAAATTGACATGGCATGATATTGCAGAAATTTCTTGCCATGTGCCTCTTTTAGCGCGCATTTATCCTAATGGTTTAGCGGATATCAATCATTTTTATGCTGCTGGGGGGATGGGATTTATTATTCGCGAGCTTATCGATGCAGGTTTAGTACATGAAGATGTTTCAACGGTTTTTGGTAAAGATCTCAATGCTTATGCAATTGAAGCAAAGCTTTCTGCTGATGGTCATGTGGTGCGTGAAGCGGCTCTCAAGGAAAGTGGTGATCATAAGGTGTTAGCAGGGTGGAGAAAGCCATTTCAGCCTGACGGTGGTCTTCGTGTTTTATCGGGAGATTTGGGAACAGCTATTATAAAAGTTTCCTCTGTTAAACCAGAGTATTGGCAGATTAAAGCACCAGTCTTTGTTTTTAATGATCAAGAAGAACTACAAAAATCTTTTAAATCTGGAGTGTTGTATGATAAAGATTTTATCGCTGTCATTCGCTATCAAGGACCAAAAGCCAATGGTATGCCAGAGCTTCATAAATTAACGACCATTTTAGGCGTTTTACAAGATCGCGGTCAAAAGGTAGCATTGATAACCGATGGGCGTATGTCAGGGGCGTCAGGAAAAATTCCTGCTGCCATTCATGTGACACCGGAAGCAGTGGATAATGGTCCCATTGCACGTTTGCAAGATGGTGATATTGTTTTTCTTGATGCTCATGAGGGTAAATTAACTCTTTTGGAGGATTTAGCAAAATTTAACGTACGAAAAATCATACCTCCTGATCTTTCAAAAAACGAACACGGTTTTGGACGCGAACTTTTTCATGTTTTTCGTCAATCCGTTAATCGTGCAGATCAAGGAGCATCTGTTTTTATGACATGAAAAATGCAAAAATAAACAAGCTTAATCATGTACAATAAAACCATATACAAGGAATTGTTATAATTCTTAGAATTTTGGCATAGGCAGATTGTGTGATCGCGCGGCGGCTTTGAGTGTATTAACCATAAGCATGGCAATTGTCATTGGTCCAACGCCTCCTGGAACAGGGGTGATCGCGGCAGCTTTTTCTTTTACGTTTTCAAAATCGACATCACCAACAAGACGTGTTTTCCCTACACCTTTTTCTGGTGCAGCAACGCGGTTAATACCGACATCAATAACAATTGCACCATTTTTGATCCAGTCTTTTTTAATCATTTGTGGGCGGCCTACAGCTGCGACTAAAATATCAGCGCTTCGACAAACATCATCAAGGTCACGGGTACGACTATGGGCAATTGTCACAGTGGCATTGGCTGCTGTTAAAAGGGCAGCCATAGGTTTTCCAACAATATTAGAGCGTCCAACAACGACAGCATCAAGTCCAGATAAATCTTGCCCACAGTGTTGTTCGATCATCATCATGGCACCAGCTGGTGTGCAGGGAATAATCGCATCTTCAAGTGCATTTGCCGCGAGTTTTCCTACATTAATATAATGAAAACCATCAACATCTTTTTGGAAAGCAACGGCTTGTGTTATGCGATTTGTATTCATATGAGCAGGGAGAGGCAGCTGTACCAAAATACCATGAATTTTTGGATCAGAATTTAATGTTGCAATAAGTTGAAGGAGTTCTTGTTCTTGTGTTTCTTTGGAAATGACATGTTTGATTGAAAGAAACCCACATTCTTCGGCTTTTTTATTTTTTGAGGTGACATATACTTGACTTGCGGGATCATCTCCAACAATAATAACAGCGATACTAGGTTGTATATTATAGTGATGGCGGAGCTTTGTTGTTTCGGCCTTAACTTTCGCAATAATCTCTTCAGCAAGTTTTTTTCCATCGATAATATTATTCATTCAGAGATCCTTTCGGTAAGGCTGTTTGTTTTTTTGTAAAGCATTTTCTAATAATACGATAGAGTTTTATAGCAATATTCATATGAGAACAGTAAGAATGGTTTTATAATGTTGTGGATTTATAGTTTTGAAGATTTTTAAATAATTGCTTTATAAAGAAGCAGCAACATTGCTGTTTGAATAAATTTTGGATAAAGAACAAAAATAATTAAGATACAAAGTGGATATAGTGAATTATAGGGTTATAAAAACTTTTTTTGATCATTTAAGTTTGTTTTTAATCTGTTATAGGGGGATAAATATAGAGGGATATTGTGCGCATCAGAATAATAAAATTTTTGAGCGGAATTTTTATTACAATTATCTTTTTATTTGGAGTGGGGATTCTCGTTTTACCTTATCTTATCTCTACAGATGCGATTCGCATTCGTTTAGCGCAGGATTTGAGTGCATGGACCGGTTACAATGTGCAATTGCGTGATCCACCGCGGTTACATCTTTTTCCTTATCCTAAAGCATTTCTTTCTGGTGTTACTTTAACATCTAAAATGGATGATGTTGGGCCATTAATGGAAGCTGAATCAATAGAAGTTGATCTTTCTGTCGTCGATCTTCTTTGGGGACATGTTTCTTTTTCAGAGACGCGGATTATGCGTCCTCAATTTGTTATGGAAAAGCCTGTTAAAACAATAGCAGATTTTTTTGATCGGTTTTCTCGCTCACAAGGTGCATTAGGGTTGGCAATACGCAATACGCGTGAAATATTAAAACATAATCCTGAACATCCAGAAATAGAGCACCTTTTAAAACAACCTTTTGGGCGGATTGTCATTAAAAATGGTGTTCTTGTGTATCACGATAGTTTTTCAGGATTAGCAGAAAAAATAACAGGATTAAATGCGACTTTAGATTGGCCGGAATCGACTCGGGAAGTACGGTTACGTGCAGATGCGCGTTGGCGCGGAGAATTTACAAAGTTATCAATTGATGCTTCTCAAGCATTGCTGCTTCTTGCAGGAGGAAAAAGTCATATTAGGGCAAGTCTCAATTCTGTACGTGGGGGAATAACTTTTACAGGAAAGGCTCGGTTATCTGAATATTATATTTTTGACGGAAAAGTATCGATGCGTTCTCCGGGATGGAATCAGACATTGTCTTGGGTTGGTGGAAATCAGTTTTGGGGATATAAATTAAAAATACCCATTGTATGGGAATCTCATTTTTTAGCGCAGCCAATGCATATTCAAATGAACAATGTTACATTTACGATGGGGAAAGCCAATGCGCGAGGAGCTTTAAAATTCGATTTTCAAGATTATGTACCAAATGTTATGGGTTCGTTAGCCTTTGATAACCTAGATCTTAGCCTCTTGGGTTCAATGTTTTTTTCAGGTAAAAAGAAAAATTCCTTCTTTGATATGACAATTTTTCATCGTATTGGCGTGGATATACGACTTTCTGCGCCACAAGCTAAAATAGGAAATATTTCACTCACAAATTTAGCTGCTGCAATACAAATAAGAAATGGGCATGGTATTTTTGATCTTGGACATGCGAATATTTTTGGTGGATCCGTGCAAAGTAATATTGAAGTTACGCCAGCTGGACAGAAAGTGCGTATAGGAGGAAATATTTCAGGTGCTTCTATTGATATGCAGGAGACTTTAGAAACCTTGGGATTTATTCCATTTATACAAAGCAAAACGAATTTTACTGCAACGGTACGAACACTTGCTGATTCTTGGCGAGAAATTTTTACAAAAATGCAGGGTGAATTAACACTGAAGATGTCTTCTGGTCGGCTCTTAGGGTATGATTTGAACGAATTACAAACAAGACTTTTAAATAAACAACAATTTCTTTTAATGACTAATGATACTTTTTCAACAACATTTGATCACTGGGATATTCAGACAAGCTTTTCAGAAGGTATGATGAAGGTGACAGAGTCATTAATGCGTACAGCAGACTCGAGCTTATCCATTCAAGGAACCGTTGCAACTGCTATTACGCAAGGGAAGCAGAATGAATTGATATTACAGGCACAACTACGCAAAAATTATAGATCAGAAACTTTATGTAAAGATGTCCAATGTCTCGCTAATAGCCTTGCATGGCCTTTTACATTTTCTCTAAGCTCTAAAGGACAAAATCATGGTAACTTTTGGGTTACAAAAGACATTGACGCAGATTGAGAATTGTTTTTTATCTATATAACATTCTATCTTATAATGGTAATCCATCTTTTTGTAACTTAAAATTGTCTTTTAAATTTAAATCAGAGGTCTCACTATCGGAAGATTTTCTCATTTTAAATCCGTTCGTGATGAAGCAGTAAAAATCGTTCTCTCTGTCATAAGTGTGGTTGATACAGATAAATGATTAAAGAGAGAAATAAAAATCCTTCTTATGGAATCTTTCAAATACAAGAAATTCATAATATTGATGCAAGTTCTTAGAAAAGTTTCTAAAAAACATTAAATTTTTAAGAGGGATGTCGGCCAGTGCTTACTGAATCCCAGAAGAAATACCATAGCCATCTTTGGTAATTGTATGCTTCCCATCTGCTCCAACAGAACCAATTCCCACTGTAATCAAAATAAAGGCTAAGAGGGTTGTAATCGTAATAATTGTAGCTTTTTTAGCAGACATATTTTTCCTCCACGGATGCATCAATGACTGAATGCAAAGATGAATGGTGCATTATTTAAACTTTTATGAAAGTAGAATCACTTAAGGATCTATAAGTTCCTATTATTATCTCATAAAGCTAAAAAAACTCTATAATTCTTTAATATATTATAGTTCTATAGATATAATTTTTTCTTTTTGCTATATATTTTTCTTTATTTTCTCGATGACGATAGTGAGCATTGGCAAAATTTTTATGCGCATAAATTATAAACTTAAAAGATTATTTATACGACAGACATTGGCTCTGAATGAAGAAATAAAGATAGAGGGGGCACAAGCTTCTTATCTTGTGCATGTTTTGCGTATGAAAGAAGGAGCAGAAATTTTACTTTTTAATGGACAGGATGGTGAGTGGCTTGCTAAACTTATCATTGTTAAGAAAAAATTTGTTGTGGTTCAGCTTATCCATCAAGAAAGATTACAAACGACGCATTCCAGTCTTATCTATTGTTTTGCTCCACTCAAAAACGCGCGGTTGGATTATATGGTGCAGAAAGCTGTTGAAATGGGGGTATCGGTTTTGCAGCCTGTTATAACGCATCATACGCAGGTTACGCGTATCAATATGGCGCGTATGGAAGCCAATGTTATTGAAGCTTCTGAACAGTGTGGTATTTTATCTCTCCCTGAATGCGTATCTGCTCTATCATTAGCAGAACTTTTAGCACGATGGGATGAGACACAGCCTTTATTCTTTTGTGATGAAGAGCATAAATCGCATAATCCATTACCTTCTTTTAAAAAGCGTGACGTTACAACACCTGGTATTCTTATTGGACCGGAAGGTGGCTTTAGTGAAGAAGAGCGGAGCTTTTTAAAAAAACATCCTTTTGTGGTTCCAATATCATTAGGTCCGCGTATTTTACGCGCTGACACTGCCGCTGTTGCTGCTTTGGCTCTTCTTAATGCTACCGTGGGGGATTGGGCAATGGATTGAGAAATCTGTAAAATCATTCTAAACAATTCATTTAAGATGATGATACCAATGATAGGATACGATAAGTTATGGCGCTTGATATAACTGATGAAAGTGAAATTTATAACTTAGATTCCTTGGTTAGTTATTTCCAAGGGGGGTATAAAGCAGAAGATGATTGGCGTATTGGTACAGAACATGAAAAATTTCCGTTTTATAAAGATGGTTTTCACCCTGTTCCATATGAAGGAGAGAGGGGAATCCGAGCGCTTTTAGAGAGGATGCAAAGTGCCTTAGGATGGAAACCTATTTTAGATGATGAGAATATTATTGGGCTCGTAGGATCAGTTAATCAGGGAGCCATTTCTTTGGAACCTGGAGGACAATTTGAATTATCTGGTGCACCATTAAAATCAGTAGGCCATACATATCACGAGTTGATGGAGCATTTAACTCTTCTCAAAAAAATTGCAGAACCATTGGGTATAGGTTTTCTAGGTCTTGGAGCTAGTCCAAAGTGGACTTTAGCTGAAACGCCGCGAATGCCTAAATCACGTTACCAGATTATGACTGATTATATGCCTAAAGTGGGGCATAATGGTCTTAATATGATGTATCGCACATCAACAGTTCAGGTTAATCTTGATTTTTCATCTGAAAGTGATATGCGGCGAAAAATGCAAGTGTCCATGAAATTACAGTCCATTGCAACAGCATTATTTGCAAGTTCACCTTTTACAGAAGGACGCCCAAATGGCTTTTTGTCGTGGCGTTCTGAAATTTGGCGTAATACGGATAATCAGAGGACAGGCGTTCTTCCCTTTATATTTTCTGAGCGTTTTGGTTTTGCTGATTATGTTGAATGGGCTCTTGATGTTCCAATGTATTTTGTTGTGCGGGATGGTCGTTATTATGATTGTACACATATAACATTTCGTCAGTTTATGAATGGAGCATTAAAAGGACAAGTTGCAAATTCAATTCCAAACATGGGAGATTGGATTAATCACTTATCGACGTTATTTCCTGAAGTCCGCTTAAAAAGATTTTTAGAAATGAGAGGAGCTGATTGCGGTTCTTGGAAGCGCATTTGTGCGTTGTCGGCTTTTTGGGTCGGGCTTCTGTATGATAGGGAAGCACTTAATGAGGCAGAAGCTTTGACAAAAGATTGGTGTTTTGAAGAAGTTTTAGATGTGCGCCAACGCGTTCCTAAAGAAGGGTTAAGAACTCCTTTTCGTCAAACTATTCTTTTAGAGTTAGCACGACAAGCTCTTGCTATTGCCCGCAAAGGCTTAAAAAATCGCAAACAGTATGATACGAATGGTTTTGATGAAACAAATTTTCTTAATCCTTTAGAAGAGGTTGTTGCAATGGGACAAACAGATGCTGAAAAATTTTTGTCTCACTACTATTCTATTTGGAATGAATCTGTAGAACCTTTATTTTTAGAATGTGCCTATTAAATTTGAAGAAAAGAGGCTTCCTACTTTTTAAAAAATGCATATCACCGTGGTGGCTCATTCACTCATTTGCTCTAGAGAGCTTATCCTGCCTTGCTTTTAACATTTCTCATAAAGGGTACAATACAAAAATCTCTTAGGCAGTGTGATTTTTATACTCAATTATATCACGATATTTCCGTAATCTTAATGCTGTACCTTTGTGCTAAAGATAGCTCATAAAAGATATACTTAAGCTTATTATAAAACATTTTTATTCACGTGGCTCATCCCACTTATGAATAGGTTTGAAAATAATATTTTTCACTTTTAAAAGGGATAAAAAAATATAATTTGCGTTTAAAGGAGGAAATATACCAAAAATCATTTTTAATGGATAATTTCTTGAAATTATGTTGCTAATATGAATATTTCTTTATGTCTTATTATTCTCACTCCATGTATTTGATTATATTATAGCAATATGTGTTATTCTTTTGTTACAAGAGTAAAGTATGGAATAAAAATAAAAAATTTCGGTTTTTGTAGAGACGGGCAACAAAAACTTTTTTGTTAGTTAAACATATCTAGTGCACTTTTAAATTTTTCTTCTTCCATTTTTTAGTAGCCAGATCTCAAGGGGCTTTTATACCTTTTTGTACCATTATACGATATAGTTATACACTCATCATGAAGGCAATAGATGTATTTTAAAAACGGGTAGGAAAATTACAGGAGATCATTTTCTCTATACAGATAATTTATTCTTTTACTATTTCCTCTTTTTAGCGATATTCTGAATCTCTATAGTTGTTATTTGAGGTATGACTGATAAAGTTCGTTGTACGGATCGAGATCATTTACTTTGGTATATCCAAGTGATATTAATACAGCGAACAAAACGATCAATAGAGAAGATAAAACAATAAATGTTACGGTACGTTTCATGAGTGATTTAACTCCTTATCTTCGATAAATAGGTCGGTATTGAATACGGGGCTATTACGACGGTTGATATCATTTAATTTGGTTATATCAATGGTATATGTGATATTTTTGTTGGTATTGTGTTTCAAATTATATTGAATGATATGTAGATTACGAGTGGCGTTGCATTTCCCATAAAAGGGTATTGTATGGCATAGCTACATCCGACAAAGTACTCATATACTAACAAAAACATAAAAGACAGTCAGTATTTTAAAGGTATGGAAAATGCTTTTTCGTAACATATAAACTAATATATCTAGAATTTATGTAACACGATACGTATTTATTGTAAATAAATATTTTACAATTTTATATTTTTTAAATATATTATGTGTAAATATTGTTTATGTGCTTATTACTTGATTATTTTTTATTATGTATTTTAAAGATATATTGTGTAATTTATTAAACAATTGCGTTATTTATTATCTATAACATTAATAATATTTATAAACGCTCTCATCATGCGTATTTTTAGCTTTATAACGTATCAGTTTTTTACTAAATGATTTTAATGATTTTTGTAGATTTTGTTTATAAGGGGCTCTAATTTGAACAACTTTAATAGGCACCGCGTTCTTTATAACCAACGCGTTCATTTGCATTGTGATTATGAAAACCTGTTTTTTCACGCATGCTCTATAGCTATTATATTTTTTATAGTCGTGGCATCATTTTTCATTTTCATAATATAAATAATAAAGATGATAATGCGCTTTATTGCCTGTTATAAAGACATCTAAAGAGAGACTGATAATTATAGAGGTCAGAAAACTCCCTTTTAATAGACTTTTGTCATTTTTCTGTCAGTAAATTGAACCGACAAAATAGATCATTTTAGTGAGTGATTAAATATATCTTATGATAAGCATGTGATCCTTTAAAGCCATTTCAAAAGATAGGTTCTAGTCATAAAAAATGCTATTAAGACCATTATGGTTATTAGTTTTGAGGTTCTTGAAGATTTTGAGGATTTTAGACACCTTCAAAATCTATAAGTAAAATGAATACATATAGCTCTTTTTCAACAGAGCTTTTGAAAACAATAAAGCTATCATTTTAGATTATGATATAATCTTTTAAAAGCAATCCAAATAACAGTGTCTAAAAGTGCAAAGCCTTGTCTTTAGAATAACACATATAAACTATCCTTTTAAGATTGTAGGTAATAAACTTAATAAGATGGTTAAAGTTATAGACTGCCGTTTTAAAGCAATACACAAGAGATCTTTATGAGGTGTGTTAACCTCATAAGTCTATTCGGTTTCTCACACTTCTAATTTTGGTAGTTTTTTAACAATTTTCATTGTTTCTAAACTTATAGTATGATCCTTTGAAACAACTCTAATGGATAAGCAGGGTTACCAATGGTTCCA
Organism: Bartonella sp. OD88NMGDW; assembly: GCF_042193775.1. Taxonomy (NCBI): domain Bacteria; kingdom Pseudomonadati; phylum Pseudomonadota; class Alphaproteobacteria; order Hyphomicrobiales; family Bartonellaceae; genus Bartonella; species Bartonella sp. OD88NMGDW. The sequence continues at coordinate 88,333 of NZ_JBHIMA010000001.1, forward strand.
ATAGCATAGCGATTGGCATCATTAACGATGCCACTCTTTTTATCTATCTTTACACATTGACGCTCCATAACCCATTCAAGAGTGGGGTTGCCATTAACGATATACTCATAAGCTTCAAGAGGGATGTTTTTCATGATGATATTGCTGTTGTAAATAACAGTAGATTTATCCTTTTTAAAGGTCACAAGATAAGGCTCCACACTTTCATAATTTATGTGCAAGTGATCAAACTCACACTCTGTTGTCCACAATATCCTGAAATCTTCAGCGCTTTTTACACAGGGGATACGAGGCAATTCTTTGCATAAATTATGAGCATAGCGAGTACGGTAATCTTTTGAATGCAATAATCCGTAAGCTTAATAGAATAGATCATCTTTAGTTATGGTCTCACTAGGATAAGCAGCTTAAAATGCGTTAATCCTTTATCAGTGATGGCATCACGCCTCTGTAAACCAGATGTTTTTCTTTCCTTTATTGAATTTGTAAACAAATGGGATTGTTTCTCATCATGATCAGTTATAGAAGATTCAACATTTTTATAAAGATACTGTGGAAAGCATTGGCCTGTATCTATTGCATCTAGATTAGGTAAATTCTTAGCTATCAACACAGAAAAACAGCTTCGTGCTCCTATGCTTGTAATTTCTATGACTCTATTTTCTACTGCTTGCCCCATAGGGAATACATGTGGTATCTGATCAACTCCGTCATTGAAGATACGATTATAATAAAGCCATAGTCGTGTAAAAGGACGATACGAACTTTGCGTGAGACATGTCTCTTCAAATTCAAAAACCCTTCCTCTGATTAGTTCTTGCTTAACATTATAACTACAACTTATCTTTTTTACATCTAAAGTGATAAAATTATCTACGGTACGTGCACGTGTTGTTCGATCAGCATATAGATAGGTATCATTAAAACATTTTACTGCACTATTATAAAAAGCAATCATATTATTTATATTTTCTGCCCAAGCTCCGCCCTCCAATGTTGTGATAGCTCTTGAATTAAGACGTTTCATAAGAAGTATTTCTACTCCTTTCTTATACATTTTTTATTTACACGCCAGCCCTGCTTGTGACGTGCAAGCAAGTGATTTTGATTGATTCAAGATAAACAGGTTTGAAATAAGAGAATCTTACGTTATTCGGGACTCTCATTTAATATGCAAAACAGTAAATTATTTTTATAAATCAATATTTTGTCATTCAATAGGTATTGTGGCGTTCAAAGTCTTTTTTATGACTATAAAAAGAATTTCGAAAAATAAAAAAGCTTTCATTGAGAGCAAAGAAAGAATGTATGAAAGGTCTTTTCAATAAAATAATTATATTTGAAATGCTGGTCAAAGCTGTTGAGAGTACAGTCCATAAAATTAGCAAAAGTAGCTTGTTGGTGTATTTTCTAGAAAAGTCATGAATGTTCGATTGTTAATTCATCCTTTCTTGGAAAGCTCGCTTCAGTTCAAATAGAAAAAGAGAGAGGTAAGGATATTGATAGGATAAGATATGCTGGAATTATTCAGTATTAAGACGCAATGAATGTTGTTTATATTTCTCTTTTTTAACTATTTTATGAGAGCGTAAATTTAAAGAATAGGAAAATAATTTTATTTATTTTCTTTAAACAGTTATTAGTAGATAAAAAGTTCTCTTTTAATCGATAAATTAAAAAAATAATGATTTTGTAAAATCCTGGTAAGCTTTATGTTAATTTTAAATATCATGCATTGATTTTGAATTATGCAGATTATTTATGTCAACCATAATAATAGTAAGTGAGCATAGACAATGACATTTAATTTTTTCGTCAATTTATTTCTATTTGTTATTTTTTTATTGTTGGTTTCTCAAAGTAAGAGAATGCAATGGAGTCTTTCACTACGTGTTATGCTAGGGCTTATCCTTGGCTTGATTTTTGGAAGTGTTTTGCAGTTTGTTTATGGAGAGGGTGAAAGCACTTTATTGAAATCCGTTGAATGGTTTAACATTGTTGGTGAGGGCTATATCTTATTGTTGCAAATGATTGTTATGCCACTGGTTTTTATCTCTATTGTTTCAGCAGTTGCTCATTTACATTCTGTTTATGCTGTTGGAAAGATGAGTATAATAACAATTTCAATATTGCTTTTTACAACGGCTCTTTCAGCATTGGTTGGTGTGCTTGTGGTTAATTTTTTTGGATTAACAACTGATGGTTTGGTGCATGAAGGGCAAAATGTTTCTGCTCTTCTTGAAGGTCATATTTCTAAACTTGGAGATATGAATATACCAAAGATGATTTTGTCTATGATTCCTAAAAATCCATTTGCTGAGTTGAGTGGAGCCAAACGTACGTCAATTATCAGTGTTGTTATTTTTGCGTCATTTTTAGGTGCAGCGGTTCTTCTTTTAAAGAAAGATGAGCCAGAAAAAGGAGAAAAAGCGCTTTTATTTATTCAAGTGGGACAAGCTTGGATTATGCGGTTAGTCCGTATTGTGATTGCTTTGACGCCTTATGGTATTTTTGCACTTATGACGAAAGTAGGAGGAACATCGCGTATTGCAGATATTTTAAATTTACTGGTTTTTATCATTGCATCTTATGTCGGTATTATTTTAATTTTTGGAATTCATGGTGTATTGCTTGGTATTTCTGGGGTTAATCCCTTTCGTTTTTTCAAAAAGGTTTTACCGGTTTTAACATTTGCTTTTAGCAGTCGTTCAAGTGCTGCAAGTATTCCTTTAAATATTGAAGCGCAAACACAGTGGATAGGTGTACCACAATCCATTGCGAGTTTTGCAGCTTCTTTTGGGGCAACAATTGGACAAAATGGTTGTGCTGGTCTTTATCCAGCGATGCTTGCGACCATGATTGCACCGTCTATGGGTATTAATCCTCTTGATCCTACTTGGATTGCTACGCTTATTGGGGTCGTGACGTTGAGTTCTATTGGTGTTGCTGGTGTGGGGGGAGGCGCTATTTTCGCTGCATTGATTGTGTTACCAATTATGGGGCTTCCTGTTACTTTGGTTGCTGTACTTATCTCTATCGAACCGCTAATTGATATGGGACGTACTGCTCTAAACGTGAGCGATTCAATGATAGCTGGAACGGTTACCAGTCAAATATTACGGACAACAGATAAAAGTATTTTTAAAAAATAATTTTAGATTATATTTTTTTGGGCTGTAAAACATCTGTAAGAGATATTTGCGCTGAACCAGGTTGTAGGGGTTTTTGTTGATGGGGATGAGGAGCCCAACCAGAGAGCCAGATGAAAGAAAAATGTGCACGAATACGTCCATCAGGATCACTAAATCGTTGTGCATAGATTTCAGCTGCGCGGAGAAAAAAACGTTTAGATACAGGGCGTCGTGAACGATTGATGAGTGCATTTTGCATTCCCATAGCTTTAAGATCGTGCATAAGGTCAAACATTGTATTATAACGTATTGTGATATCTTCAACGTCTGCTACAGGCAGAGCAAAGCCAACACGCTGTAAGAGAGCGCCTGCATCACGAATGTCGGCAAAAGGATAGATTCTAGGGCTTGCTCCACCATAAATTTCACTTTCAGCTTGCAGCAGGCTTTCCCGCAATTCTCTTAATGTACCAGCTCCTGCCATAACAGCAAGAAATAAGCCATCTGGTTTAAGGGTATTTTTTATCTGGCTTAGAACACCAGGGGTATCATTGGTCAATTGTAATGAAAGAAGTGAAATAATAAGGTCACAGTAACTTTGAGGTAAATCAAGAAATTCTCGATGACGTAAATGAAATTTTTTATCATGGCTTTGGTAAAGCGTATCGGTCTCAATACGTTCTATAGAACAAACTTTTCCAGATTTCATTAAAGCTTGCGCAGCAAGGTCTGTATGGCTGTGTAAATCGAGAGCTAATGTAAAGAGGCGATCAACAGTGCTAAGACGTTTATAGAGATCTTCTGCCATGTGAGAGAGTAAAAAGTCGTATCCTTTTTTTGCTTTTTGAAAGGCACGTTTTCGGAATTGTTCAATGCGGTTATGATCAAAAATTAAAGGATGCGACATATTGTGGAACACTTTCGATCTATGGAAGAATATATTTTGAAAAGGTTCATTATTTGTGCAAGCTCTGTCAAGTTTATAATATAAAAGAAAAATAAATTTATAGAAGGTAAGAGTTTTTAAAGGAATTAAAATTATAAATTGAGGAAATACAAAGGAACTTTTGTTCTGAGGGAAACTTGTAAAAGCCTAAATTTATAATGTTGTATTTTCGAGAAGCGGCGTTAAGTAGTGGGGATATACTAAGTAAGTTCATTGAACGCTTGAAAACTGTGCTTTATCCACCAATTTGTCCTGGATGTAAGCAAAATGTTTCTACTTATGGCACGATTTGCTCCGAATGTTGGAAAGACCTTCAATTTATCACAAAACCTTATTGTCCTGTTATGGGGACTCCCTTTGTTTGTGATATGGGGGATGGTTTTCTTAGTGGTGAAGCACTCCGTAATACTCATCCTTTTTCACGTGTTCGCTCAGTCATTGTTCATAAAGGGCTTGCACGAACTTTAGTAACGCGCTTAAAATATGGTGATCATATAGAATTGGCATCATTTATGGCCAATTGGATGATGTTTGCTGGACGCGAGGTTATTGATGATTGTGATGTTATTATTCCCATTCCATTGCATTTTCGTCGTTTTTGGGAGAGGCGTTATAATCAATCTGCTGAGCTTGCACGTTATATTGCAGCATCACAAAAAAAGCTTTTAAAACCAAGTTGGCTTGTTCGTTGTCGGCATACCCGTCCGCAGGTTAGTCTTTCTTCAAGAGAAAGAAAACTTAACGTAAAAAATGCTTTTAAGGTTTCGCATAAGGTTAAAAAATATCTCAAAGGATGTTCTGTTTTGCTGATTGATGATGTATTTACAACGGGTGCAACAGTTACAGCAGCAGCTGCTGCATTAAAATATGCAGGTGCACGGCAGGTTGATGTGCTAACATTTTCGCGTGTTCTCAAAGAAGATTCTATTTTTCCCTCCTCGTAAGAGGAATTTAAAGTGAATATTATTAAAAAATATTGGAGGATAATACTATGAAAGAGATAATAATTTATACACGCCCTAACTGCCCTTATTGCACAAAAGCACGTGATTTGCTTAATAAAAAAGGCGTAAAGTATACAGATATTGATGCTTCCACATCCCTTCGCCAAGAAATGGTACAGCGTGCAAATGGACGTAATACATTTCCACAAATTTTTATAGGTGATTATCACGTTGGCGGTTGTGATGATCTTTATGCTTTAGAGGCTGAGGGAAAGCTCAATTCTTTATTACAAGGCGTATAATATTTGTAAATTACATATCCTTAAGACCGTTTTGCGAGAAGGAGATAGTTAACGCTCATGTCTTTTGAGCGATTCCAGCTGTCATTTAATGGGTTATAAGTAATACCTATCTCATCAATGACAGTCAGAGCGTTTTTTGATAAGAAATTTTTAAGTTCTAGAGGTTTTAGGAATTTTTTATAATCATGTGTTCCTTTAGGAAGCCAACGTAGAATATATTCAGCACCTACAATAGCAAGCCCCCATGATTTCCACGTGCGGTTGAGTGTTGAGACAAACATTAACCCTTGTGGTTTCAACATTTTTGCTGTAGCTGCTATGAAGAGATTAACATCAGCGACATGTTCAACAACTTCCATATTAAGGATAATATCAAACTTTTCTCCTTCATTGGCAAGAGCTTCTGCTGTCATCGTGCGGTAATCAATGGAAAGATCATTTTGAGCTGCATGGGTTTTTGCGACTTCAATATTTGTTTGTGCAGCATCAACGCCTACGACCATAGCGCCAAGACGTGCCATTGGTTCAGATAACAAGCCTCCTCCACAGCCAATATCAAGAATTTTCAAATTGTCAAAGGGCGTAAATGAACAAGGGTCACGATTAAACTCTAAACAAATTTTTTCTCTGATGTAAGCAAGGCGCGTTGGGTTAAATTGGTGAAGAGGTCGAAATTTTCCTTGTGGATTCCACCATTCTGTAGCAATACGTGAAAAATGATCAATTTCACTTTGATCAATAGTTGTTTGTGTTTCATCTATCATGTTGCCTGCCTTTTATTTTTAATGATCAAGTCCAGTAGATTTTATACAAAGTCAAGAGAAATTAATATAATCATAATGAAACTTGCACAAATGATAGATATTCGCTATGTCGAGAAAATGGTTAGTTGATACAGCATCTAATTCTCATTACCGTTTGAGATAAGAGATGTAAAGGTAAGAGTGTTATTAATGGCGCGCATTGTCATGAAATTCGGTGGAACATCTGTAGCAAATATTGAATGTATTCATAATGTTGCACGGCATGTCAAAAGAGAGATTGATGCAGGCAATGAGGTTGCAGTTGTCGTATCTGCGATGGCTGGTAAAACCAATGAGCTTGTTCAGTGGACGTGTGATGCTTCCTCCAAGCATAGAGATGCTCGTGAATATGATGTTGTGGTTGCTTCTGGTGAACAGGTTACTTCAGGTTTGTTGGCTTTGACACTTCAAGAAATGGGTGTGAATGCACGTTCATGGCTTGGTTGGCAAATTCCCATTCATACAGACAATGCGCATGGACGTGCACGTATTACTGATATTGATGGATCTTTTTTAATCGAGTGTTTTCAGGAAGGTCAGGTTGCTGTTATTGCTGGTTTTCAAGGGTTAGCTCCAGATAACCGGATTTCTACCTTAGGGCGTGGGGGATCAGATACAAGTGCTGTTGCTATAGCCGCGGCTGTACAAGCTGATCGCTGTGATATTTATACGGATGTAGATGGTGTTTATACAACGGATCCACGTATAGAACCGAAAGCGCGTCGTTTACCAAAAGTAGCTTTTGAAGAAATGCTGGAAATGGCTTCTCTTGGTGCAAAGGTTTTACAGGTTCGTTCTGTTGAATTGGCAATGGTTCATAAGGTTCGTACCTTTGTGCGTTCAAGTTTTGAGGATCCTGATGCGTTAGGCATGGAGGATCCAAAGAGTTCTTCTGGAACACTTATTTGCGATGAGGATGAAATCGTGGAACAACAAAATGTTACTGGTATTGCTTTTGCTAAGGATGAAGCGCAAATTTCCCTTCGTCGGCTTGCCGATCGTCCAGGGATTTCGGCAGCAATTTTTGGTCCCTTGGCTGAAGAGCGCATTAATGTTGATATGATTGTGCAAAATATTTCTGAAGATGGCTCAAAAACGGATATGACTTTTACTGTACCATCATCAGATGTAGAAAAAGCTGTTGCACTTCTTGAGAAGAATCGCAAAGAAATTGGATTTGATGTTCTCCAATTTGAAAGTGATCTTGCCAAGGTATCTGTGATTGGTATTGGAATGCGTAGCCATGCAGGTGTTGCCGCTACAGCATTTAAGGCTTTGGCTGAAAAGGGTATTAACATTCAAGCAATTACGACCTCAGAAATTAAAATTTCTATTTTGATTGATAGTGCTTACACTGAACTTGCGGTTAGAACATTACATGCTGTTTATGCACTTGATAAGGGATAAGCATTTTTTAGTTTCAACAAAGTTTCAATAACATAAAGCTTTAATATATATTAATAATTTTTGTTAAGGATAATTTATATTTTTAACTTAAATAGAATATTTAATACAGCAAAACTCTCTTATTTTAAACTTGTTCATGATGAATTTAAAAATGGTTGCTTATACATTACAAGAGAAAGATGTTTGGATAAAACTGTTTAAGAATGGATATAAAATATGCCGTTTATAAACGTTTTAGAGCCTATAGATAGGGATGGAGAAGTCTTTACAATAAGCTTTAATAGAAGAAGGAATAATGCACTGCGTTTATTCAAAGGATGCATGTTGCATGAGGGACAGCCTCGTGAATACAGATTTAATGTTATAAATCTTAGAGAAATTTGAGCTTATTGGATTAGTGACGGCATTACTAAAAATAGAATTGAAGATGTATTTTCTAGAGATATTTAGCTTGTCTCAAATGGTTGTTTATGGCTTTATATATATCTTGTAAATTTAATTTTTTCTGTATTATGAGGCAATAAAAAATATATCTCTATAGACAATATTTATGTTGCGCTATAAGTTATAAAATTACTATATCTTATGCGTTTGTGGCTTATAGAGCTCTTCAGAAGCACTTTTCATAAAATCATGTAACGATAGATCAAAATTAAATGATAATGTTATAGCGTGTTGCTTTCATTACTTAAATTTTTTCTTATGTCTATTTGTCTTTTTTTGAATTATGATTAAGATTTTTAGAGTTTTCGATACCTCCGTATATTCTTTAGGTTAACTTTCTTCTCTTAACTACTCTATTACAAGTATTTTCTTTGTCATACTGCCAATTACGCATGAAATACATTCTTTCATTTATGCCGTATATCGTGCTAGTTTCTTATCATGTTTACATATTTTTCCCACAATTTGTTTTTATTCAGTATATGAATGCGAAACGTATTCTCTTGTTTTGTAATTACTTTTTAATAGCATAATGCATTCGAATGGGGATATCCATTTGAAGTGAATATAAGATATGTTATCAAAGTGCAGTAATTAATACGTTTATTCCCAATAAAGATATTTTTATAAATATTATTTTACTCTTATTATATTTAATGTAGCGTTGTATAATTCGAAAGTCTCGGAAATATTGTTTTTTAAATTATCTGTAAAGAGTATTTTATGGTATCAAGAAATATAGAGCTAACTCCGTAAACAAAAAGAAAATAAATATCAACTAAGAGCGGGAAAAGGGGAGAGCAGCGGTATATACGCTCTATTTTTCTCCTGATCGTATGTTTTAGAATAGTCTAAATGACTAATTTTTTCCCGCGAGTTAATTACGTAAACGAGAGTGCTCCCTATGGAAGCATGCTTCAAGTTTAATTCTTTCATGGAGTGAGACAAGCGATGTGTTTATGATAAAAAACGAGGATATTTTTCCACTCCATTGTCAATCGAGTAGTGATTTTATAACGTTGTTATTCCAAATAAATCTTTTGTTTTTTGTTACCTGTATCAATATCTAATGTCAGCGTAGATGCATGTTGGACGATATATATTGAGACGAATAAGGGGACTACGAGCAACTCCTGTTTTTGTATGCCAGATAGGAACAAGGATGTTGCGTATACTTGTTGGGGGAATCTCTGAAATGGAGATAAAAGCTAATTGGGGGAGAATATAAAGCCATAAAAGTGAAAACCAGTTTCCATTTTACAATTTCCTTTTAATTCTGCTTTACAACTTTCAAAGGTATTGACAGAAATATCTTTTAAATAATGGATATTACATATTGGTTCACGTTTTTGTTTATTACGTTAAATAAATCGTATATGCCTTTCACGTAAAACAAAAACGCTATTATATTGCCAATTTACGCGCTTGTTTTAAAGAAATATTTTTACCAAAAATAATGTGCCTTTTAAGAAGATAAAAATTAAAGTTGTTTAAAATACCAGCAATAAAATCAGTAACGAGAAGGGTGGTTTATTGGGAAAAATAAGCCATGGAATTACTTAACTGATTACGGAATTTTGTTTATTCTTATCTGTTTCTTATAATTTAACATAAGATATTGATTTATAACAATTAAATTTTTATTTATAGTGAATAATTTTTCCGACGAAAGGCAGCTTCTCTGAAACCACGAAGCCTTTTATATTGAAACAATTAAAATCATTCCTGTGTATATCACGAGTGGAGTTGGTGTATGAATAAAAGATTATTGAAGAAAGGAATAAAAATATTTCTTATGAATCTTCTTAAGTGTCAAAGGTATTGCGACATTAGAGGTTAGTAAATAGTATGATGATGTTAAATTTCTCCTTCATAAGTGTAAAGATGAGGTGAGACAACGGATTTCACATTAAATATTGTCCGAATCCAACAAATGAGCAAAATTACTTTTTAAAAGTTTTGCATAAAAATGTATTTTCAATTAGCTCGTCAGGAGCTACGGGAAATTCCTTTATTGCGCTTAATATAAATAAATCCATATCCCAGACCGATAAGAGCAGATAAACCAGAGCCACAAAGGACCCCAATTTTTGCAGCATCAAGCAGAACAATATCTTTAAAAGCGAGCATTGAAACAAAGATAGACATTGTAAAGCCAATTCCTGCTAAAAAACCAATGAGTAAAACGCCTGTCCATGTCATATGAGGGGGTAGGCGGCATAGCCCTGATTTTACGGCTATATAACTGGCTGTGATAATACCAAGAGGCTTACCAACGAAAAGACCAATGACAACACCCAAAACAATCAAGAATGATTTGTCAGAAGAAAGATCAAAGTTTGCAAAACTTACTCCTGCATTTGCGAAGGCAAAGATTGGCATGATACCGTATGCAACCCATGGATGCAACGCTTTTTGAACGCGTGTTACTGGAGCAATCATGGCCCGTTGTCCTTTGCGCATTTTTTTCAATGCGGTTGAAATATGATGCAGATCTGTTTTTGTATTTTTTTCTTGAAGAATTTGCATAGCGTTACTGAGCATGGTGAGTGGCGCTACAAGAGTACGGGTAGGAAGAACGGGAGTCATCATCCCTAAGATTACACCAGCAAGTGATGGGTGAACACCTGTTACCATTAAACCCCACCAAATGATTGCACCAGGTAAAATGTAAAGCCATGCTGATGCAAGCCCGATCCACTGAAAAAATAGCACTAAAGTAATACCTGCTCCTGCAATCATTAAACCGCTAGGATCAATGTTTGTTGAGTAGAAAAAAGCAATAATAAGAACAGCGATAATATCATCAATAATCGCTAATGATAGAAGAATAATATGAAGATTAGAAGGAATTTTTTTTCCAAGAAGAGCAAGAATACCTAGAGCAAAGGCAATATCTGTTGCTGTTGGCACAGCCCAACCGCGTATATGCCCCTCGTTAAAGTTGAAGATAAAGTAAATAATTGCGGGAACACAAACGCCTCCTATTGCGGCAACAATTGGTAAGATTGCCTGTTTAAAATCGGCAAGAGCACCTTCATGAATTTCGCGTCGAATTTCCATTCCTGCGACGAGAAAGAAAATAGTCATAAGAGCATCATTAACCCAGAAATGTAAATCCCATGAAAGAGTGAAATGACCCAAATTAAAGCCAAGAGGTGTATGCCAAAAAGATTCATAGAAAGCAGCATATTTAGAATTGGCAAAAATAAGTGCAGCAGCAGCAGCTAATAAAAGAACAATACCACTAAGAGCTTCAATATGGAGAAAACGCTCGATCGCAGAAAGCGCTTGATTGGTGACACGAGAAGCGCGATTAGGCAGGCGATTTGAAGATAAATCAGACATGAACAACTCCAAGCATCGACAATTTTAGGATTCTATATTCTCTGTGTAAATGACTTTATATGATACCTTCTGTATCATATAAAAGCAAAAAGAGGAATAAAGTTCTTAATTTATAGACAAGATCATCATATTTAAAGCACAAAATGTTTAAGGTGATGCTTCATTTTTAATAGTGAGATGTACTTTGTTTAAAGCCTTGGATAGATCATTTTGTAGAGCTGATTCGAGATCAACCATTGTGAGCCCTTTATTATCTTTTGCTTTAATTTTAACAATCAATGTTTGTGGATTTTTAGCAAATTCCCCTAAGGATTTTGAAATTTTTTCTGCTTCGTCATGATTTTTTAGCAGCATTTTTGGGGTCTGCGTCATCATTAGATAGAAATCGTCATAGAGTTCCTTTTTAAGATCATGTTGGCTGTCATTAAGATTTTGCGCAAGATAAGAAAAAAGCTTATCAATGAAACCTGCATCCCTATATTGCACATCAATTTCATTGATGCCAAAGTCTTGAGAAGCAGCAATCATTACATTTTGCTGACCAGAAAAAAGCTTTTCATCAACATCAATAACCTTAGCCGATATGTTACCAGATCCAACGTCTTTCATATTGAAAGACATTGCATCAAGAAGGAGCATACGTTTTTTTTCATCGTAAGAAATATCAATTTTTCCTGAAATGTCAAAGCGCTCAAAGTTCAGATTTTTGAAGAACTCTAAGTCTTTTTCATTCATTTTTTTAGGTAGAACGGAAAGGTTATTGAGAGAAAGAAAAAGCTTTTTGGGGATAGGTTGTTTCCACAAGGTTGGTTTAAATTGGAGTGATTCGAGTGTTGCTTTCAACTGCGGTATATCAACGGTGACATTATCAACTTTGGCATCCGCTGAGGTAATGGCGAGCAGTATGTTTAGAAGAAGACCATTTTGTGCTATTTTTTCAGCGATTTTATTATTCTCTTTTCTTGCATTAAGATAAGCTTTGATTAATTTTTCAGGAGTTTGTTCAAGCGGCTTCATTTTTAAACCAGATGTTTTAAACTGTCCGAGGAAGAAAGAACTACTTTTTCCCGCTTCTTCAAACACATCGATACTTACATTATTCAGAGAAATGGGGCCAGTAACGGCTTTATCTTGGTTAAGAGCGTCGTTTTTTCCAAAAATGATAGAATAGGCATAGTTGATGTCGATATCATGAGCTTTTATTGTATCACTTTTAGCCATAAGCTGCATCTGTTTGGCACCATTTACTGCAACTGTTTTAAGATCCATATTTTTAATACTAACTGAACGGATATGGCCATTTTTAAAATCAGAAAGCTGGAAATTCTTGACTTCAACCGTTTCTATTCGGTTATTTTTATTTTCTATAGAAAGTTGTATATTGGGAGCAATAATTGAGGAAAGCTCAATACGCATCATTGATTGTAAAAGCCGTGATGTTATCGTTCTATCTTTTTCTTTTAAGGATACACTCCGAAGAGAAATTTGGGGAATTTGCACATGAATATTATTATGCTTTAAATCAACATTATAAAATGTAAAAGTTCCGGGAATAAAGGAAAGGGGAGGACGGGCAGAAATGGCACCAATTCTAAGTGATGTACCAGCTGGGACGGGTAATGTCACATTCTTCAAATTGACTCTACCTAGAATGCTTACTTCAGATGTTAGGGCTTTTATACCACGACGGGCTATTTCTTGTTTTACAAAACTGTCAAGATAGGGTTTTGCGATATAAAATCCACCAACAATTATAATTGCCAAGATAGCAACAAATCCAATAATACAAGTGAGCCAATATCTGAGGTTACTTTGATACCCACTATTAAGATTGACCATTCTTTCTTCTTTCATTTTTATCACTCTTTGAATTGAGAGTGAAGATAAATTCTTTTAAGCAACGACAAAGGTTTAAATATAGCGTGTACCAGTTTCAACAATTATCTACTCTCTATATTAGAGTTATTCTCATCTTTTTTGCAATATAGCTTGATCAACTTTTATCAATTTTCTTTGAGTTTAGCACTTTATAGAAAAGAACGCATAATAAGGAGAGGTAAGTTTATGCGCATCATAATTTTTTATCACTTTAAGATTATCCTAAAATATTCCGATGTCTGCTTTTATCTTGCTGCTGTTTATAGGAATATTTAAAACATAAAAGATATGTTTTTGTACATTATAATTTAATGGGGAGAGGTGAGTGTTATGACAGAAAATCAAATAATGGCTTTTTCGATCATTGGTCTCATGATGGTTGTTTTTATTTGGGATCGATTTCGTTATGATCTTGTTGCTATTTGTACGTTATTAATAGCTTGTGCTCTTGGTCTTGTCAGTCCGAAGGAAGCTTTTGGCGGTTTTAGTAATGATATTGTTATTATCGTGGGGAGTGTGTTTGTTGTCAGTACGGCCGTATCGCGCTCTGGTATAATGGAATTTATTATTCAACGGATATGGCCAGACGTGAAATCTGTGCGTCTTCAATTAGCTTTTTTAGTTCTTTCTGTTGTCGTATTATCAATGTTTGTTAAAAACATTGGTGCTTTGGCGATTATGCTTCCGATAGCTTTTCAGTTTGCACGTCGTTCTCAGGTTTCTCCTTCTGTCTTTTTGATGCCCATGGCCTTTGGTTCTTTGTTGGGGGGGCTTATGACACAGATAGGAACATCTCCCAATGTTGTTATTTCAGCGATGCAAGAACGTTTAGCAGGAACACCTTTTACTATGTTTGATTTTACACCAGTTGGTGCGGTTATTGCGACGGCTGGTGTTGTATATTTGGTCTGTTTTTATTGGCTTTTGCCTGTGCGTGTGCGTTCAGGTGCATCATTTGATGATGCCATTGATATTCGTAATTATGTTGCAGAAGTGCATATTCCAATAAATTCACCGATTATAGGGAAAAATATTGTTGATTTGGTTAAGCCATCAAGTGGTGACGTTATGGTGATTCAAATCATCCGAAACAAAGTATCTATTTCGCCATTACCAGATTTTGTTTTGTCTGAAAATGATATTATTTTGCTGGAAGGGTCGCATACAGGGTTAGATAGCGTGATGAACTCTGCTCGTTTAGAGTTTTCTAAAGGGCGAACTATCGCTGCAGGTGATAAGGACAGTGACATTGATATTATTGAAGCAGTCATTACCCATAATTCACCTCTTATTGGTATTAGTGCGAAAGAGTTTTCTCTATTTGATCGCTATAATGTAAATTTGCTTGCGTTAAGTCGTCAACATGAAAGGGTGCGGGGAAGACTCGATGATATTATTTTTCATCTTGGCGATGTGATTGTTTTGCAAGGACAGGATGCAGTTATTCCAAATTTATTAAGAGAATTGAAATGCTTGCCCCTAGCAAAACGAAATATTGTGTTTGGAAATTTACGACATGGTTTCATCTCTTTAGCTGTTTTATTTATAGCCATTATTTTTACAGCTTTTCATATTGTTCCAGTTGCTTTTTCTTTCTTTTCTGCTGCTGCTGCAATGGTTATCTTTCGCGTTTTGCCTGCGCGTGATCTGTATCAGGCATTAGATGGCCCAATATTGGTACTATTAGCGGCTCTTATTCCAGTGAGTGAAGCGTTAGAGAAAACAGGATGTACAGATCTCATTGGTCAATGGCTGAGCCAATTGGCAATATTTTTTCCGCCATCTGGTGCCTTAGCACTTATGTTGGTGACAGCTATGTTGGTCACGCCATTTTTGAATAATGCAGCAACAGTGATGATGGTAGCACCAATTGCGTCAAGTTTTGCTCATTCCCTTCATTATAAGCCTGAAGCTTTTTTGATGGCTGTTGCAATTGGTGCAGGCTGTGAGTTTCTTACACCTATTGGACATCAAAGTAATATGCTCGTGATGGCACCAGGAGGATATCGTTTTAGTGATTATCCACGTTTGGGTGCTCCATTGGCGGTGTTGATCGTTATTATTGCTGTTCCAATGCTTATGTGGGTTTGGCCCTTACAATAGGATATTTTTAGAAACTTTAAGGATCAATTACAAAAGGTTGTTAATCGTATGAAGATAAGTTGAAGGGATACATTTTGTATAAAGAGCTTTAACTGAAGATTTGAAATTATACCACACTTTATTATGGCACTTCGGTATTTTTGATACAGATAAGATTTATCTATTTGGTTTTAGTAGGTATTCGTGGAAATTTATTTTTTGTTCAAGTTTTTAAAAGAATTGTCTTTTCTATTATAATTCTATAATCCAATACTATCAACGATTGCGTTGAAGACTTTAAAAGATTATCTCTCTATATAATGTGGAGAAAATCCGCTTGAGATGATAGGCAATCATGATAAATATTAAAACAGTGAATTTTTTATAAGACTCAAGACAATATATGTAAAAGCTGTAATGTGAACAAACAGGGCGTTTACATCATTTTCGATTAAGACTGTTGCAAAAATCCGATTTATTTGGCTACATGTTGATTTAAAATAAATAAACGAGCAATTTAAATATTTTTAGTTAATTAGGACTACCATCTTGGTCCATTTATGCGTAAAAGCACAGATAAAGTAACTTTTTTCAAGGTATGATATATGTCGTATGATAGTTTTATTGCTGAAGTGAATGCAGAATTTCGTCAGGAAAAGGCGCTTGCTTTTTGGAGACGGTATGGTTTTTCAATTATTGGAGCAGCTATTCTTTTTATACTCATGATAGTTGCTTATCAAATTTACCATTATCAGCAAATAAAGAAAGCCGGTTATATTGGTGATGCATTTGTAAAAAGTCTTGATTTTGCGGATACACGTCATTTTGATAAAGCGATAAAGCAATTAGAAACTGTTAAAACCTCTCATTTTGGAGGGTATCCTTTTCTTGCTCGTTTACGTGAGGCTTCTTTACTCATGGAGAAGGGTGACATTATTAAGTCAGTGGAGATCTTTGATTCTGTTGCAGCGGATGAGAAAGCACCAGAGATTTTGCAGAAAGTTGCAAAAATTCGGGCGGCTTATATCCTAGTTGATACAGGGACGTTAGCTGATGTTGAAAAGCGTATCAAAGATATGACAAGTGATACCGATCCTATGCATATGTCTGCAAGAGAGGCTTTAGGTTTAGCTGCTTATAAGGCGGATAAAATGGATGAGGCGGTTTATTATTTTAAGAAAATTTCTGAAAAAGGTGCTTCGGGTTCAAAAATAACAGATCGGGCTCGAATAATGCTTGAGCTGATACAAGCTGAGGGCAAGGCAAATAAGGAATAAATCGATGAGCCTTACCATTGCTATCGTTGGTCGTCCTAATGTTGGGAAGTCAACACTATTTAATCGTTTGGTTGGGCAAAAATTGGCTTTGGTTGATGATAAGCCTGGTGTAACACGTGATCGACGTATTCATGCGGCAAAACTTCAAGATCTACGTTTTGATGTGATTGATACAGCTGGGCTGGAAGAAGCAGGTGATCATACACTTGAGGGGCGAATGCGTTCTCATACAAAAGCTGCGATTGATGAAGCGGATCTTATTTTATTTGTATTTGATGCAAAGAGCGGGATAACACCAAGTGATTTAAATTTTGCTTCATTGGTTCGCAAATCAGGAAAGCCAATTGTGCTTGTTGCTAATAAGTCTGAGTCAAGAGCGGCAACAGGAGGAGAGTATGAGGCGTGGTCATTAGGTTTGGGGGAGCCGTGCCCAATATCGGCTGAACATGGTTTGGGACTTAGTGATCTGCGTGATGCAATTATAGATGCTGTGGGGTCAGAGCATGCTTTTGGCAACAACAAAGAAGAAGATATTACGATACAGCCTGCATCTGTTGGTGATGATGTAAACGATTTGGAAGAAGAGGAGCTTATTTACGATGAAAGTAAGCCCATTAGGATTGCAATTGCGGGGCGTCCAAATACAGGAAAATCGACTCTTATCAATAGTATGTTGAAACAAGAGCGCTTGTTAACAGGACCAGAAGCAGGACTTACGCGTGATTCTATTTCTGTAGATTGGGAATGGCGTGGTCGTCATATTAAACTTTTTGATACTGCAGGTTTACGTCGAAAATCGAAAATTCAGGAAAAATTAGAAAAATTATCTGTTGCAGATACTTTGCGTGCTATTCGTTTTGCAGAAGTGGTGGTCATTGTTTTTGATGCAACGATACCTTTTGAAAAGCAGGATTTACAAATTGCTGATCTTGTGATTCGTGAAGGGCGTGTTCCAGTTATTGCTTTCAATAAGTGGGACCTTATTGAAAATAGTCAGACCACATTGATTGATTTGCATGAAAAATGTGCGCGATTTCTTCCTCAAGTTCGTGGTTTGAGAGCTGTTCCTTTATCAGGACAATATGGTCAAGGGATCGATAAACTGATGGAAAATGTCATGATGATGCACCGTGTATGGAATCGTCGCATTTCGACGGCTAAATTGAACCAATGGCTTGGAACTGTTGTGGCTCATCATCCACCTCCTGCGGTTTCTGGACGTCGACTTAAGGTTAAATACATCACACAGGTTAAGACACGTCCTCCTGGATTTATGATTTCTTGCTCGCGCCCCCAAAGTATGCCCCAGTCCTATTTGCGCTATCTTGTCAATGGGTTACGTGAAACATTTGATATGTCTGGTATACCCGTTCGCATATCATTACGAGCCTCTGATAATCCTTTTGCGACACGTTCCAAAAAGAAATGATAACTCTTTAATTTTTTAAGTGAATGAAATCTATACTTAAGAATCTTAAAAATAAGTTTTTTCAATGATCTTTCTTTTCATAAAAGAAAAAATTTTTATTTGCTAAAGTTTTAATTTTATTGATAATCATTTACCATGAGCGCTATTGAATAGAGTTCTCTCATCTTGATAAAGATCATTTATTTGTATGTTATGAGAAGAGTGTGATAGGGGGTATTTAAGAAAGAGTACATCATCCTCTTAATGGGTTATTTAAATGCAAGAATAGATGCAATATGAGGGTAGGGGAATATAGTTATGATGCTCGTTTGAAAAGAAGCATTAAATTATCGCTTCATAAAAATAAAGGCTATGAATAAGCGCTTTTGCTCACAATAGTTTGTTTAAATAAAAAGAAAAAATATTTGCTGAATCTACCGATATTCAATCATAAAGGGCAAAATTCAAAAAAGTGGATTAAAATTGTATAAAGTGGTATGGTGATCTATTTAAAATTTTAGATTTATTAATATCTCGTATTTAAAGAAACCTCTCTTAATACCCTCAAGCTCATTGAGTGATGGGTTCTGTGATGGCATATGTAAAATACTTTGCGAATAGGATCATATAAAAACCATTGATTATTATCATTTTCATAAAATAAAAAGTGCAAGTTTATTTGAATAAAAGGAGCAAAACAACGCTCTCATAATGTTTTTTAGTTTTTTATGTTCTCTTTCAAAACTAGGATTGATATAAAATTTGGAGCCAGAAAATAAGATGGTGTCAGTTTACGCCTTTTGTTAAGTGTAAAAAAGGCTATTCTATGAGTTTTATATTATTCATGGGAGCTGTCGTGAAGTCGGTTTAGGTGCTCAGAATATCTTTTTAAGAAAGCATGTAAATTGAAAAATACGTTATTTATACAATAAAATTTATACGATAATTTGTGATAGATTTTTTTTAGTATCTTGACGAATAAATTCGGGAACAATATGATGCACACGGTTTTATGAAATGCATTCTTACTTTGCTTTTAATTAAGGAGCCAATGATGGCGGTGGGCGAGAGACCCGTTATAAGCCGTAAGGAGGCTGAAGAGGAAAAGCAAGGAGAATGTCTTCATTCAGAGGATTTGGAATGTCGTAGTAGGAACTTAAGCGTAGCTTTAGTGCGCAAGCAGGCATTAAAGAAGCGGGAGCATAAGAATAAGCGGGAAAAATCACAAGGAGGGATGGCAGATGCAATTAAGCTTTCCAGTGAGTTTCTGGCGAGTGTTATAGTTGGTGTTGTTTTGGGGTTGGGGTTTGACAAGTTAGCAGGTTCGTATCCTTGGGGATTGGTATTTTTCCTCTTCTTTGGATTTGCTGCTGGTATAGTGAGTATTCTTCGGTCTGTGGGGTATGTTTCCTCCAGTCAATTGGGAAAAAAAGGCGTATCGCGCCAAGATAAACAAGATAAAGGGGCCAATGAGAGGTCCGATAAATGAGGTTGAAGTGACAGCGCACGCTCCAGATCCTATTCATCAGTTTGAGATTTCAAGGCTGATTAAGATTTCCATAGGAAATATGGATTTATCGTTTACAAATGTATCATTGTTTACAGTCCTCACGGTTGTTATAACTTCTATTTTTCTCTTTATTTCATCATCGAGTCGTGGATTGGTTCCAACGCGGATGCAGTCTCTTTCGGAAATGGCATATGAATTTGTAGCATCGACTCTGCGGGAATCATCTGGTGTGCAGGGAATGCAGTTTTTTCCTTTAGTTTTTTCTCTGTTTACTTTTATTTTGGTTGCTAACTTTATTGGTCTCTTTCCTTATTTTTATACGGTTACGTCTCAAATCATGATCACGTTTTCGTTAGCAATGGTGGTAATTTTGACGGTGATTGGTTATGGCTTTTATAAGCATGGGGTCAGTTTTTTGAAACTGTTCGTTCCCAGTGGAGTTCCTGTTGTGGTTTTGCCTTTGGTGACAATGATTGAGGTTATTTCTTTTCTCTCCCGTCCAATTAGTCTTTCTCTTCGTCTTTTTGCGAATATGCTTGCTGGTCATATTACGCTTAAAGTGTTTTCTGGGTTTGTTGTTTCAATGATTGGGGTAGGACTCGTAGGTGTGGGTGGTTCGATTTTACCGCTTATTATGACTGTAGCAATTACTGCTCTTGAGTTTTTGGTCGCATTTCTTCAGGCTTACGTCTTTACGGTTTTAACTTGTATGTATCTTAATGATGCAATTCATCCAGGACATTAATAGAATTGGCGGTTTTCCGTCGAATAATGCAATTTCGCTTTAAAGGAGAATAACATGGAAATGGTGCTTGCAGCAAAATATATTGGCGCTGGTCTTGCTTGCTTTGGTATGGCTGGAACAGCTTTAGGACTTGGTAATATTTTTGGTAGCTATCTTTCTGGTGCATTACGAAATCCATCAGCGGCAGATAGTCAGTTTGGACGTCTCGTCTTTGGTTTTGCTGTAACAGAAGCTTTGGGAATTTTTTCACTGCTCATTGCTTTACTACTTCTTTTTGGGGTTTAATCATCATCAAAAGGGTATATCTGTTCTTGCACGAGGAAAGGTTTACCCTTTTAGCTCTTAACCAGAGAGAGATGCCAGTCAGTTATCATCGGTTATAGAGGGCTTTAATAAGCTATTTAAAGGGTGAAAGAAGATGTTTGTTTCAAGCGCTTATGCACAGAACACTGAAACGTCGATAGAACATGTTAAAAAGGTGGCAGAGCATGCAAATCGTGTGTTTCCACCTTTTGATTTTGTACATTTTGGTTCGCATTTTTTCTGGTTGGCAATTTCTTTCGGACTTTTTTATCTTTTTATCTCTCGTGTAATTGTACCACGTATTGGTGGTGTTATTGAAACACGGCGAGATCGAATCGCATCTGATTTAGATCAGGCAATGCGCATGAAGCAGGAAGCAGACATTGTTGTTGAAACTTATGAGCGGAAATTAGCAGAAGCGCGTTTGAAAGCGCATGCTATAGCGCAGGTGGCTAGTGAAGAATTAAAAGAAAAAGCAGAGCTTGAACGAAAAGAAATTGAAGAGAGTTTAGAAAAAAAACTCGCAGATGCTGAAAAACAGATAGCAAAAATTCGGGATAAAGCGATGCAAAATGTTGGTTCTATTGCTGAAGAAGTAGCTCTTGAAATTGTGAAAAAATTGATTGACGTTGATATTAGCAAAGAGGCTGTTCGTTCAGTTGTTAAAGCTGCGGATTATTGAGGAAGAGAAAAATGACTGATACTTTTTGGGCATTTGTTGGGTTAGTTCTTTTTTTAGCTCTTTTAGTCTATTTCCAAATTCCACAGAAGCTTATACACCATCTTGATGCACGCGCGAAGCGTATCAAAGATGAGCTGGATGAGGCTCTGCGTCTTCGTGAAGAAGCACAGGAAATATTGGCTGAATATCAACGCAAACATGCAGAAGCAGAAAAAGACGCGCAAGAAATTATTGCAGCAGCAAAACATGAAGTTGAATCTGTTATTGCTGAGGCTCGTACAAAAGCAGAAGAATATGTAAAAAACCGCAATAAATTGGCAGAGCAAAAAATCGCTCAAGCAGAAGCGGATGCGATACGCATGGTTTCTTCATCGGCTATTGATTTGGCAATTTCTACAGCACGTATCCTTATTGCAAAGGAATTAGATTCTAACAAGGCAGATGAACTTATTAAAGAGTCTCTTGAGAAAGAATCATTTATCAAAATGAAAACATATCTTAATTAATGATATTTGAGAGATAAAAATGGCCTCTTTGGTTGCATAATTTTCTCAAGATTAATTAATAAAAGTCATAAAAAAGAAAAATTTATCTTCATTATTTTTACCAGTTAATAGGACATTTTGATTCTAAATGACAAGTTTTGAAAAATCCGCAACCGATTGTGTAACAATGTGAGTACGTTTGAGAAGAGCAAGACGGTTAGCACGAACATCAGGTTTTTTATCATTCACCAATACCTTTTCAAAAAATATATCAATCAATTTCCCAAGTGGCGCTAGCACACTGAGTGCAAATGATAAATTTGTCGCATTGATGGGAGCAAGAGCTTGTTTTTCTACTTCACAGATTGCATGATAGAGCTGCTTTTCTTCTTTCTCGACAAAGAGCTCAGGATTAATTTCATTCGCTATTGCCGTGCTTTTTTGAAATTCATTTTCAAGAATATTGGCAGTACGTTTTACAGAGGCTACAAAGTTCATTCCATCATGGGTATTGATAAAAGCGATAAGCGATTCGACACGACGTGCAACCAATAAAAAATCATCAGAATCTTTATTTAAAATCGCTTCAAGAGCGTCATAACGAGCACCTTCCTCTTTTAGATAGATTTTTAAACGGTCATGAAAAAAGAATAACAGGTCTGATAAAATATATTTTGTTTTTTCTGGAAGTAGATTCTGTAATTGTGAATTTTCTCTTTGAGAAATCTCATATTTATTTTTTTGTTGTAAGAAAAGATTCATTGCGAACTGAAACAGTGGCATAAGATTGATTTTCCAATCTCGCGAAAGTACAAGCCTAATAACTCCCAATGCTGCTCGTCTTAACGCATAGGGATCTTTTGAGCCCGTTGGTTTTTCATTAATGAGCCAAAAGCCAACGAGCATGTCAATTTTGTCGGCGAGCATAACGGTTATAGCAAGCGGTTCTTGTGGAAGACGATCTGTTGGTCCTTGAGGTTTATAATGGTCCTCGATTGCTACAGCTACGCGAGGATCTTCCCCTTGAAGAAGGGCATATTTTTGCCCCATAACCCCTTGTAGTTCAGGAAACTCTCCGACAATTTCTGTTTGCAAATCAGCTTTTGCAAGGATTGCTGCACGTTTTGCTAAAAGAGGATCTGTCTGTATTAAAGGTGCAATTTCTTGTGCGAGTGTAGCAATGCGTTCTACTCTTGCACCTTGCGTACCTAATTTAGCATGAAAAGTTACATTCAAATGATCAAGTCGCGCCATTCTTTGATCGAGAGGTTTTTTTATATCAAGATCAAATTTTTTTATAGAAGATTCTAATTGTTGAATATCAGGCAAATCACGCTGATCGGTTTGCCAAAAATAAAGTGCATCAGAAAGACGGGCACGGACAACCTTACTATTTCCTTTTGAAATTTCTTTGCCTTCATCATTTGAAAGAATATTAGAAACGAGAATAAAATGATGAGAAAGTTTTACTTTTTCTCCTTGTTTACGGGTAACAAAACATTTTTGATTAGCTCGAATGGTCAAGCGAATAATTTCTGGAGGAATATCAAGGAATGATTGGTCAAAATCACCCATCAGGATAACAGGCCATTCAACAAGACCAGCAACTTCTTCTAGGAGGGGATTGTCTTGAACTAGTTCTAAACCGTTGGCAAAGCAGAGATTTTGGGCATCAGCTAAAATAATATTCTTTCGTCTCTCGGCATCCAGAATGACTTTATGGGTTTCAAGTTGAGTAACATAATCATCAAAGCGGCGCACTTGAAATGGCTTTCCATCACTTAAGAAACGATGACCATAAGTTAAATTATTGCTTTTAAGAGAACCAATTGTAAACGGAATAACATGTGTTTCACCAATTTCTGGTCCGAAGACGCAAAGAATGTTTTGTAAAGGTCGAATCCACTTCAGAGCACCATTTTGTGCTGAATCTTTTCCCCAACGCATAGATTTCGGCCACGGAAAGTTGCGGATAATATTCGGTAAAATATCGGCAATAATTTCTTCTGCAGCTCGACCTTTTTTAACAATTTTAGCAATATAAAAATGACCTTTTTTATCATCATGTCCAATATGTGCTTCAGAAATATCGTTTAATCCTGTTGCACGTAGAAAACCATCAATTACATGCTGTGGTGATTTTATACTAGGACCTCTTCGTTCTTCATGGATATCTTTTGAGCGTATTGAAAGTCCGCGTATGTCCAATGTTAGCCGACGAGGTGTCCAATATTCACGAGCAGCTTCATAGATCAATCCAGCATTCACAAGTTGATCTGTAACAGATTTTTTGAGATCAGCAGCAGCTTTTCGTTGCATACGTGCGGGTATTTCTTCACTGAAAAGTTCAAGAAGAAGATCAGACATTAGGCTTCTCCAGTATATATTTGTCCAGCTTCTGTGAGTAAGAAGGCTTCCCCACAACGGCGCGCGAGATCACGAACGCGAAGAATGTAGTTTTGTCGTTCGGTTACAGAAATAACGCCACGTGCTTGCAAAAGATTAAAGATATGGCTCGCTTTAATACATTGATCATAGGCAGGAAAAACACAGCGATGTAATATATTTTCTTTATTTGGTTTTCCAGCATCAAGAAGTGCGCTGCATTCGCGTTCTGCATCGATAAAGTGCTGATGTAGCAGTTTTGTATCAGCAAATTCGAAGTTGTAATATGAGTATTCCTGTTCTGCCTGTAAAAAAATATCTCTATAACTTATTTTGTTTTCTCCCTCCAAACCATTAAAGTTAAGGTCATAGACGTTATCAACCCCTTGGATATACATCGCTAGACGCTCAAGACCGTATGTGAGTTCCCCTGAAACTGGAGCGCATTCAATGCCACAAACTTGTTGAAAATAAGTAAATTGAGAGACTTCCATCCCATCGCACCAGCATTCCCATCCAAGTCCCCAAGCACCAAGGGTGGGACTTTCCCAATCATCTTCAACAAAGCGAATATCATGCAGTTTTGTATCAAGCCCGATAGCTTGTAGCGACTTTATATAAAGTTCTTGTAGATTGAGCGGAGAGGGTTTGAGAAGCACTTGGAATTGATAATAGTGTTGTAAACGATTTGGATTCTTACCATATCGGCCATCTGTTGGACGTCGAGAGGGTTGGACATAAGCAACTTGCCAAGGACGTGGACCTAGAGAGCGTAATGTTGTTGCGGGATGAAAAGTCCCAGCTCCGACTTCCATATCGTAAGGTTGCAAAATTGCACATCCATAGTGTGCCCAATAATTTTGCAAAGTTAAGATTAGTCCCTGAAAAGAACGTTTGGGGTTAAGATGTTCAGGCAGTTTCACGCTTTATACTCTTTATATTGGACTAAACAAAAAACCAAAATAATTTTAGTTTCTCTGTTTATTATTTCATGTGGTTTATGGTTAAGCGTCGTTTATTGCAAACCAAATTTCAACTTTTCTTGAATTTGTTCAGAATTTTCTGGTTTTCCATCAATTGCGTGGTTCCATTGAAAGATTGCTTCACGTTTACGCCCAACTTTCCAATAGGCATCCCCTAAATGATCATTCAGTGTTGGGTCCTCTGGTTGTAATCTGACAGCATTTTCTAATATTTGCACTGCTTTATTATATTCTTTTAGTTTATAATAAGCCCATCCTAAAGAATCGAGAATATGACTGTTGTGAGCTTGCAAAGCAGAAGCTTTTTGCAGCATACGGAGCGATTCTTCAAGCTTTTCACCACGTTCTACAAGGGAATAGGCTAAATAATTAAGAACCTGCGGTTGGTTTGGAAAAAAATCAAGTGATTTTCTCAAGTCAATTTCTGCTTTTGGCCATTGCTTTAAACGTTCAAAAGCAATACCACGCTGATAAAAGAGTTTCCAATCGTCCTGCTGAAAGTTTTTTATCTGGGCAATAGCGGTGTCTAGAGTTTTAATGGCCTCAAGAAATTTATTGTCCTGCATATAAAAAGCAACGAGCGTTATCAAAATATTACGATCATTGGGAAATTTTTCATTTAACAATGTGAGTAATTTTATTGCTTCTTTGTAATTGTTGTTATTGGCAAGAAGGAATGCAAGATGAAGTTGTCCATCTTTATAATAAGCAGATTTAGGGGATAATGCGCGATAAAGTTTAATTGCTTGATGAGGATCACTCAATTTAGCAGAGATGTGTGCGAGCTGAAACAGTGTTGCGTCATTTTGAGGGTATAAGGCGAAAGATAATTGCTTAAAAATACGCGCGATTCGTCCTGAGTTTTTGTGGTTGAGGGCAGTTCCAAAATTATATAATACCTCGGCTGCTCCTTGTTGAGGTGTTTTAATAACTCTCTCTAAGAAAGAATTTTTTTCAATTTTTTCTCGAAAGTTTTTAAGGACTTCTCGACCTGACAACATTTGTTCGCCATGTTGGATTGTTTGAAGAGCTTGGTTACGCATATTATGGCGCAATTGGAATGAGGCATAGGCTATGATAATACGTTCATAGGTATTGGGAGCGATAAGAGTCCCCTGTTTGTTACTAAGTGCTTTAATGAAATATTTTTTTGCATCCTTTGGCTGTTCTGCGAGATCGCTCATAAGTGCTAGATGATAAGATATAAAAAGGTCATACCAGACGGGACCTTTGAGTTTCTTAAGATCAGCGATTGCCTGAGATTTTTGTCCAGATCCAAATTTAATCCAAGCACCGATGAGTTCAGGTATTGGATTATTGGATTTCGGAGGTTCTTTTGATTGCAGAAGAAAATTGGCATTCTTATAGTCTTTTTTGATGAGACTTTCTACTGACAAAGTTAAGGAAACAAAGGGAGTTATAACATCTTGCTCTTTGAGTTTTTGGGCTTGTTGGACAGCTTCTTTAAAGTTTCCGACCGAGAGCATAGCTTCAAGGAGCTCTTTTTGTGTTTCAATGTTATCAGGTTGATAAACGAGTGCTTGTTTAAAGTAATTGATAGCAAGTTCTGTTTTATTTTCATGATTTGCAACCCTTCCAGCTAAATAAGCACCTGTAAATGAGCTTGTATGAATTGCGGTGCTTATTTTACTGTAGGTGGGGAATGGCATCAGCATGATACCCACGATAAAGAGGGTAAAAAGTCGGGATACCGTTGCAGAGCACATGGAGCTAATCCTTTTCAAGATAATTAATCGATGGTGTTGTTTATAGGTCATATCTCATTACTTTATTGAGAAATACTGTGATTCTTGCAAAGAATTCAGTTTACGCGCGCAATACAAAATTCAACAGTTTCAACGAGAGCATTGTAAGCAAGATTTTCGTTCATGGGAACAAGAGCATCAATTGCATGTTTTCCGTAGATGCGTGCTTGTTCTATTGTATCTGTGATACTATCATACTTTTCTATTAAGTGTTGCGCGTGTGCGAAGGCTTCATTATTGTTATTGCCATCTTCAAGTGCTTGTTTCCAGAAATTTTTTTCTACTATATTTCCACGTTCATATGCGATAATAACAGGCATTGTTATTTTTCCTTCTCTAAAATCATCCCCTATATTTTTTCCTAAGTTTTGAGCACTACCGCTATAGTCAAGTGCATCATCAATCAATTGGAAAGCTAAACCTAAAGATGTTCCATATTCACGTAATGAAGAACGCTCTTTATGTCCATAGCCAGCAACAATCGGTCCTACTTCAGCGGCTGCTGAAAAAAGGGCGGCTGTTTTGGCATTGATGATTTTGAGATAGTCTGAAGGGCTGGTTTTGATATTTTTTGCAGCAGAAAGTTGCATAACTTCTCCTTCAGCAATAATTGCAGCAGCATTCGCTAGGACAGAGAGCGCTTCTATGGAACCGACATCGACCATCATTTTAAAAGCCTGACCCAACAGGAAATCACCAACAAGTACACTTGCTTGATTTCCCCAAATCATCCGTGCCGTGGATTTTCCACGTCGCAAATTACTTTCATCAATCACATCATCGTGTAGTAATGTGGCTGTATGCATAAATTCAACAGCTGTTGCGAGTTTTATATGCCCGTCACTTTGATAACCGAACATATGAGCAGAAGCGAGCGTAATCATTGGACGTAATCGCTTTCCACCTGATAAAATAAGATGGTTAGAAATTTCAGGGATCATCTCAACCTCTGATTTTGCCATAGAG
The DNA here is from genome assembly GCF_042193775.1 of Bartonella sp. OD88NMGDW. Classification (NCBI taxonomy): domain Bacteria; kingdom Pseudomonadati; phylum Pseudomonadota; class Alphaproteobacteria; order Hyphomicrobiales; family Bartonellaceae; genus Bartonella; species Bartonella sp. OD88NMGDW. Next base: position 116,128 of record NZ_JBHIMA010000001.1, read on the forward strand.
AGAATAAATTGATTTACGCGCTCCATATCTTTTTGAGTAAGGTTGACAAGAGATTGAAGAGAAATTTGATTATTTCTTATTTGTTCTGGTTTGATAGCTGCGCTCAATGTGTTTACTCCTAGAGTATTGCAATGGACATATATAAAATTTACTTTATTTACTAGCATAAAGGGGGTTTGGTTTTGACTCAAGCTTTTGATGTCATTTAAAAGTGTTAGCTTGGAATGTTGTTGGCAAGAAATGTTCTTTAGCGAGTGTAATCTTATTGTTATGAAATAATAAAAAATTTAAAATAGCAGCTGAATGGCAAAAATGCAGTTTATAAAGGTGAGCATTAGGCTTTTAAATGGATAAAACAACGAATCAGAGTGGTGAAACAATTGACAGTTTTCACCGCGGGAAATTTTATTTGGTTCAACCCCATAAATATGGTCATCGTTCTGGAATGGATGCGATGTTGTTAGCTGGTTTGGTTCCAAGTAATTTAAAGGGCAAGGTTGTTGATTTAGGTGCAGGCGCTGGAGCTGCAGGGTTGGCTGTTGCTTCGCGTTGTCTGAAAGTTCATGTTACCTTAGTTGAACGTTCAGCTTTTATGGTATCTTACGCTCAAAAAACGCTTATGCTAAAACAAAATAAACAATTTTCTAGCCGAGTTTGTTTGCTAGAAGCAGATGTTACCTTCAAAGGGAATGCCCGTATAAAAGCAGGTTTGATAGATAATAGCTTTGATTTTGCGATTATGAATCCACCTTTTAATAATCCTACTGATCGCAAGACACCTGATAAACAAAAATCTGAAGCACATGTTATGTCTGAAGCGATGTTTGATAACTGGTTGCGGAGTGCAGCAGCCATTGTTAAGCCAGGTGGATACTTAGGGCTTATTGCACGTCCACAATCGCTGACAGATATTTTGCGTGCTTTAGAAGGGCGTTTTGGTGGTATTTGTATAATTCCTGTGCATGCACGTGCGAAAACAGCAGCAATTCGTCTTTTATTTTACGCAAAACGAGGAAGCCGAGCAGCTTTATCTATTTTACCGGCATTGATTATACATGAAGGTAATGACCATACTTTTTCACCCCGAGTTGATGCAATTAATAATGGATATATAAGCTTGTGGGAACTTTTCTAATAGTATCTTGTGTTTTTTAGTTTATTATTTAAAGTCTACACTTTGTCATTAGGGAGGTTTAGCTTTTGGGTGAAGTTATATTTCTGGTTGTAATGTGGGGATTGATTGGCGCTTTTGGATGGTATCACGTTGTTCCTTTTTGTTGTCCTTGCCTATTTAATTGTTCTTAATTTATAAGGAGATTTTGTTTTGATGGATTTTATTAAAAGTTTTATTCCACGCCGTTTTTCTTCCGATAAACTTGAAATTCCTGTGGTGCGCCTTCAAGGAGCAATTATGGATTCATCAGCATCTATATCCCGGACCCTTTCCCTCAGTAGGTGTGCAAATCTTTTAGAGAAGGCTTTCGCACACAAAAAGTCACCGGCTGTTGCACTTATTATTAATTCTCCTGGTGGTTCACCTGTACAATCGCGTTTTATCTTCAAGCGTATTCGTGACTTAGCAGAAGAAAAAAATAAAAAGGTTCTTGTGTTTATTGAAGATATTGCAGCATCCGGTGGTTATATGATTGCTTGTGCGGGGGATGAAATTTTTGCAGATCCTTCTTCAATTGTTGGTTCCATTGGAGTGGTTTCAGCTTCTTTTGGTTTTCCGGAGCTTTTGAAGAAAATTGGTATCGAACGGCGTGTATACACGGCAGGAAAGAACAAAGTTACATTAGATCCATTTCAGCCAGAAAAAAAGGCGGATATCGAGCATTTGAAATCTCTCCAACTTGAAGTGCATCAAACTTTTATCGATTTGGTTAAAGAACGGCGTGCTGAAAAATTATCAGATGATTCGAATCTCTTTACAGGAATGTTTTGGAGTGGAAAACAAAGCGTTGAGCTTGGTCTGGTTGATGGATTAAATGATGTACGTTCTGTTATTAAGGAGCGCTTTGGTAATGATGCAAAACTTCGACTTATTATGCCTCCAAAAAGTTTCTTAGGACCTAAAACGCCTTCAGGAGTGACGGCACATACGGTTTATACAGTCGTTGACAGTGCATTGATGGCAGCAGAAGAGCGAGCACTTTGGCAGCGTTATGGTTTGTAATGGAAAGGATCATTCAAGCCAGAGGGATTTTTATCTAAAAACAGATTTTAGAAGAAAAAAGGCTTGAAATGATACGAATGAGAACATGTCGTTTATTTTGTATGAGTGCTCTTCATATTTATTGTTTGTTTAGAAAACGATTAAGAATATTCCAAACTGTTTATAGTGCTTGTGCTAATAAAAAATATGGATAAAAGGGAGGAGTTTGTAAAAGAACCCTGTGTAGGTGGATATTACGTCATATGATATCAAATGTACAAGCTTCGTCCAAAAGACATTCCTATTTATTTACACCTATTAAATTGAATTTAGCTCTACATGTTGTGGGGCAACGTGCTGATGGGTATCATTTAATAGAAAGCTTGGTTTATTTTAGTCTTAGCGGTGATTGTTTACACTATGCACCTTGCGAAAATAATCAGTTTGTTTTGACGGGACCGTTTGCAAAAGGCCTTGTGTCTCATTTAGATAATTTGGTTATTCGCGCACGGGATTTTATGCATAATACTTTTTCTGAATGTGCTCAACCTGCTTTTTTTCGGCTTGTAAAAACATTACCTGTTGCTTCAGGCATTGGTGGTGGTTCAGGTGATGCAGCTGGGGTTATAAGCATGTTGCGTCAACAGTGGAATCTTGATTGCTCTTACCAAGAATTAGCAAAAATGAGCTTAGTTCTTGGTGCTGATGTTCCCATGTGTCTTTATGCATTAGAATATCAGCAGCCGCTTTTGGTCAAAGGAATTGGTCAAGAGATGATACAACTAAAGGGAGCCTGTTCTCTTGCAATAGTATTGGTTAATCATGGACAAGAGATTTCAACACAAACTGTTTTTAAAGCGTTAGAGAAGCGTCATAATCCTTCTTTAAAAATTAATACAGACGCTTTAAAGAGTGTTGATTCATTGGTTGAAGCTTTACAAGAAACGCGTAATGATCTTTTTTCTTCTGCATTAAAAATAGCACCTCAGTTAGCTGAAGTGTTATCTGTATTAGATGAATGTGGCGCTCTTTTTTCCCGCATGTCTGGAACGGGAGCAACTTGCTTTGGCATTTTTAAAAATAAACAAACAGCGCAACAAGCAGCTCTTTTTATCAAATCAATGCACCCAAATTGGTTTGTAAAACCGATCATGACTTTAGGAAATATCTGATAAATAAATATAAAAGCGTTTATTTCGTCATGATTTTATTATACACAATGAAAAAGGGTAACCAAAGAAATGTGTTTTTTATCTTTTGTGCAAGAATTTGCAGAATGTTTGGAGAGCCATTTAAAACTGTAATGCTTGCAAAAAATGATTAGGCTACAGAAATAGATGTATGTTTGTTGTATTTGTGATTTATCAAAGATGTTTAATGTTCCGCTTCAACCAAATTTTTCGTGCGAATTGGATTTGCAAAAACAGGGTTTTTTTCATATAGCAGGTGTTGATGAAGTAGGACGGGGGCCTCTCGCTGGACCTGTGGTAACGGCAGCAGTTATCTTGGATAAAGACCATATTCCTAATGGGTTAAATGATTCAAAAAAACTTTCTTTTCTCCAACGAAATAGACTTTATCATGAAATTTTGCAAAGTGCATTAGCGGTTTCAATCGCTAGTCTTTGTGCTCGTACAATTGATCAATCTAATATTAGAAAAGCAACTTTAGAGGCAATGCGTCGCTGTATTATGGGGTTAGCCATTCCAGCCCACTATGTCCTTGTTGATGGACGTGATATTCCTTCTGAGTTGTCCTGTCCTGCAATGGCATTGATTAAGGGCGATCAGCGTTCGGTTTCAATTGCAGCCGCATCTATTATTGCGAAAGTAACGCGTGATCGGATGATGGAGTGTGCAGGACAAGTTTATAAAGGGTATGGTTTAGAGAAGCATGTAGGTTATGCAACACTAGCGCATCGTACAGCTCTTGATAAATATGGACCAATTATAGGATTACATCGTTATAGTTTTGCACCACTAAAAGAGTGTTATAGAAATGGTGTGTCATGACGATTCTACCACTTAATAGTGCTTCGATAAGAGAGGCAATAGCGCTTCTTGAACAAGGGAAGTTAGTAGCATTACCAACGGAAACTGTTTATGGATTAGCGGGCGATGCAACCAATGGGAGGGCAATTTATTCTATTTTTTCTACAAAGAGTCGTCCGCAAATTAATCCTCTTATTGCGCATGTCAGCGGCATCGAAATGGCGGAACGTTATGTTAAAATTGACTTTCTTTCACGCCAATTAATGGAGGAATTTTGGCCAGGGCCTTTGACATTGGTTTTGCCTTTAAAGGAACAGCATAATATCCATCCTTTAACAACCTCTGGTTTGAATACCTTGGCTGTTCGTTTTCCAGACAGTCGTTTTGCGGAAGTAGTACAACATTTTGGCCGACCACTTGCTGCTCCTAGTGCGAATCAGTCGGGGCGTCTTAGCCCTACTTCAGCTGAGGCTGTTTTTGCATCTTTGGGGGAATCTGTTCCTTTGATATTGGACGGAGGACCTGCTAAAATAGGGCTTGAATCAACGATTATTAAGATTTGTGATGAAAATATTTATCTTTTGCGTCCAGGGGGGCTTGCGGCTGATAAAATTGAAGAAATTGTGGGGAAGTCTTTAAAACGGATAGATCAAAGGGCGGCAATTGAAGCTCCAGGGATGTTAAAGTCGCATTATGCTCCCAATGCCACGATTCGTTTGAATGTAGAAAAGGTGGAAAATGGTGAAGCGCTTTTAGCATTTGGTTCAAAGCGCGTTATGGGGGCTGAAAATGCCGTTTCTATTTTAAATCTTAGCGAAGATGGAAAGTTGGAAGAGGCAGCCTTTCATTTATTTCAATATATGAAGGAATTAGATTCATTTAAAGTGAGATGTATCGCAGTAGAACCTATTCCATCATACGGATTAGGGGAGGCGATCAATGATCGTCTTATACGGGCTGCGGCTCCAAAGGAGAAACAAACATGGAGCAGAAATTAATTGAGGGTTTTAGAGAAATTGTTGGTGCTAAGCATGCTATAACAGATCAAGCGTTGATTGCACCATATTTGCTTGAAGAGCGTGGGCTTTTTCATGGAAAAACACCTTTACTTTTACGTCCATCTTCTTGCGCACAGGTCTCATTGATTATGCAGCTAGCGAGCAAAACACGCACACCGATTGTGCCACAGGGTGGAAATACAGGGCTTGTGGGGGGACAACAACCAGATGAAAGAGGAGGGAGCGTTCTTTTATCCATGGAACGATTAAATAAGATTAGAACTATAAATATTGAGGGAAATTTTGTTGTTGTAGAGGCTGGTGTTATTTTACAGGATTTACAGAAAAAAGTGGATGAATCAGGTCGTTTTTTCCCTCTTTCTTTGGCATCTGAAGGTTCTTGTCAAGTAGGAGGAAATCTTTCGTCGAATGCTGGAGGGACAGCTGTTTTAGCCTATGGCAATATGCGTGATCTTTGTCTTGGTTTGGAAGTTGTTTTACCAGATGGCCGTATTTTAGATGATTTGCGTTTTGTTAAAAAAGACAATAGTGGTTACGATTTGAAAAATCTTTTTATTGGTGCAGAAGGCACATTGGGTGTTATAACCGCAGCCGTTTTGAAGATGTTTCCAAAAATAAAAGGAAAAGCTGTTGCTTTGGTGGGATTATATAGTCCGGCGAAGGCTTTAGAGTTTTTATCTCTGGCTCAAGAATATGGAGGAGGGATGTTGACAGGTTTTGAGCTCATGGGAAATCTCAGTTTGCAAATGGCTTTAGATTATAAGATGTGTGAGAAGCCTCCTCTTCAGCGGGAGCATGAATGGTATGTATTAATGAACATTTCATCATTGCAAGGCGATGATGAGGCGTTATCAGTACTGAGTATTATTTTAGAAGAAGCTTTAAAGAGTGCGGTGATAGAAGATGCAATTGTTGCACAATCTTTAAAACAGCAAGATTTTTTTTGGCAGTTGCGGGAAAGTATATCCTATGCACAAAAGTTAGCAGGAGGGTCCATTAAGCATGATATTGCGGTTCCACTTGCTTCTATTCCTGATTTTATTGCTGAGGCAGCGCTTATTGTTGAAGATATTTCTCCAGGAGCACGGGTGATTTGTTTTGGACACATGGGCGATGGAAATTTACATTATAATATTACACAACCTGTAGGAGCTGATACAACGGTGTTCTTGCAGTTATGGTCAAAAATGAATCATCGCATTCATAGTTTAGTAATGGACTATAGAGGTGCATTTTCTGCTGAGCATGGAATTGGTCAGCTTAAGCGCGAAGAACTTCGTTCTTTTAAATCGCCTGTTGCATTGGATATTATGCAAGGGATTAAAAAAACGCTCGATCCTTTAGGGATAATGAATCCCGGAAAAGTATTATAATTCAAGAATAGTGATCATGTATTTTTGTTTAGATTTTAATAACCAAAAAAGAAACCAGTTGTTTTTTATTCAAACTTTTAATAATCCAATGAGAAAAAGCTGCTAAAGGGTGTATGTTATTTAAGATAAATTGGGATATGTATATGGCTAATCAATGCTTTAATCAGGCAAAAGCGGTGCTTGAATTTCGGTTAGATCCGTGCCATTTGCCACAAACGACGACATATTTTTCATCCAAAACGGGTAATCAGGTTATTTGTTCGTTAAATGAGCGTGGTGTTTCTTTTAAAACGGATATGCCTTCAAGCTTATCGCATTTAATACCGCCTTATCATTTCCAAGGAATTGCAGCACGTACCGTAAAAACGCGTTCAGGAGAAAGAGCTGTTGCATTAGAATTACTTCATGCTGATGAGGAAGCTTGTATACCGCTTTTGGTTTCCAGAGATTTGAATAATGTTCTTCTGGATTGGCGATTATGGGCGGATACTTATGGCCTCCCCATGCTTATGATCAATGAAGATAATCGCATTCTGGTTGTAAAAGATCGTTCTGATTTACATCGTTTTTTTGGTACAACAGCACATTCTAAACAAAAGCGTTTCTTACTTCGTTATAGCAATCCGTTAGGCTTGCGTTTGGTGATTGCGAATCGAGTTGCACTCCAGTAATATTAATATGCATTCATTTTTGTACTACCGTAAGCATTTATCTTGTTGTGCCGTAAAACATCGTTGTTTGGGCGGTAATATAAGGCATGTAAACTTCATACATGAAGTATTTTTAGAGGACATGGCGAATATTCTTAAATGTCGGTCTTTGTGTAAGTGAAGCATATGAGTGGGAACCAAGAGGAACCTGCTCAATGAGAATCCAGATGTTTCCAGATGGGATTTGGTGTGACTTTTGGTTCTTTAAGGCAAAGAGGAAGTCAATGATTGTAAATGAGAATTTTTTGACACCATATATTTGCAGCAGGAATCGGTTATGTTAAACGCTTTTCTCGGAGAGGTAAAACGACTTTCATAACAATAGAAACCGTCTTTTTGGCGGTGTAATTTTTGGTTTTTGCCACATCGTTAAAACACCAGAAGATTGCTGGAAGTGTTTTTGATTTTTTTTATAAATCATTTCTCCATGTTGAATGAGAGCTTTAAATATTACAAAATATTCTTATTTCATCTCTCTCTCTTATAATCAAAAGCATTTAGATAGAAAGGGTTATCGTAATATTGAGAGTTGGAAAATACAATGATGGTATCGGTTTTTATCTTTATTCAAGAAAGATGGCAGTATGGATTTATACTATTTGCAGGTAGTATCGTAAAATGGGAGTGACGAGCATGAGGGGTATTGTTTAAGAATCTGTACGTGAATAACATCAGTATCTTTTTTTTGGCATTTTATTTTTCGTAAAAGCGGAATTTCATTAAAAAACGCGATAAATAAAAGAAATGATAGTATATATGTTTTTCGTCAAGATTTTATAATAAAGAAAGTATTTATAAAAGTGATGAGAAAATGCGTTTAAAGTAAATACAACAGTAAAATGATCAGTTTATATGACAGTGTCATATTCAGAGAAATTTCCTATTTTATCATGAGTAGATATCCTATTTACAATATTTGATTGTTCAAACGAAAGCACACTCATTTTTTCAAAATTATGATCAACGTAAAACAGTAAGAAAATTTGTGTATCATGCTCTTATATAAAATAATCAAATCGTAAAAAAGAATATTCAAAGGATTTAGTTTTCTCGCGCAATGGCTCTCCATCCGATATCACGACGAACAAAACCTTCTGGCCAATCAATACAATCAACAGCTTCATAAGCACGTTTTTGTGCATGCGTAATCGTTTTTCCTGTTGCTGTTATATTGAGAACACGTCCACCATTTGCAATGAGTTCTCCATCACGCAATACTGTACCAGCTTGAAAAACTTTCACATCGGGAAGAGTGTTTACTTTATCAACGTTACGGATGACAGTACCTTTTTGGGGAGAGTCTGGATAACCATTGGCAGCCATAACAACGGTGAGAGCAGTTTTTTCAGACCACCGAAGAGGCTTATGTTCAAGTTTTCCTTGAGCTGCAGCAAGAAAAATTGGCAAAATGTCATCTTTGAGACGCATCATTAAAACTTGACATTCAGGATCACCGAATCGTACGTTAAATTCAATTAATTCGGGTCCTTTTTGCGTTATCATTAATCCGACGAAGAGAATACCTTTAAAGGGGGCGCCCATTTCTTTCATGCTTTTTAAAGCTGGTTCAACAATTTCTTTGAGGGTACGATTCACTATTTCTTGGGTCATGATGGGCGCTGGTGAATAAGCACCCATACCACCGGTGTTTGCTCCAATATCCCCATCACCTACACGTTTATGATCTTGGGCAGATCCAAAAGGAAGAGCAATTTTACCATCACAAAGGCAGAAGAAGCTTGCTTCTTCACCTTCAAGAAAAGATTCTACAACAATTTTGTTTCCTGCATCTCCAAATGCACTTTTGAAGCAGGCATCGACTGCGTTAAATGCTTCTTCCATAGTTGTTGCAACCACGACACCTTTGCCAGCTGCTAAGCCATCAGCTTTAATAACAATGGGAACACCTTGTTGATGAATGTAAGCTTTAGCTTTAGAAGCATCATTAAAGCATTGGTAACTTCCTGTAGGAATGTTATTCTTACGACATAAATCTTTTGTAAAAGCTTTTGAACCTTCTAGTTGAGCAGCTTTTTGAGTAGGACCAAATACACAGATGTTAGCGCTATTAAGAGAGTCTGTTATACCCGCAACCAATGGTGCTTCTGGTCCTACAATCACAAGATCAATAGAATGTTTTTTACAAAAATCAATAACAAGGGGATGGTCATCAATGTTTAAATTAATATTTTCACCAAATTCTGTTGTTGCAGGGTTTCCAGGAGCACAATATAACTTTGTTAGCAGTGGTGATGCTGCTATTTTCCATGCTAAAGCATGTTCTCGTCCACCTGAGCCAATAAGAAGAATATTCATTGCTTGCTCCTCTCATAAAAGATGATTAATCTCATCTCTTTCTCATAAGAATGAAATGTCTCTATCGCAAGACCAAAGGTAAATCATTTGATGAAAAAAAATAAAAATATCGCGCATGTTCAATCCTGTGAGAGTCAGGGACGGGTTATGGACGCATCTTCCAAACAATGGGTCTACAATTTCCTTCCCTGTTCTTTATGGTTTTATGCGCAATTGGCGCGTTGGGATCGGCCTATCGGATGGCAATTGTTGATGTGGCCTTGTTTTTGGTCAACAACAATGGCTTTTTTCTCTTATAACATGCATTACGATACTCTTTTATCAATGTTTCTTCATTGGGTTTGGTATCTTTTTCTTTTTTTTCTGGGATCTATTGCTATGCGAGGGGCAGGATGTACTTGGAATGATCTTATTGACCATAAAATTGATGCTCAGGTAGAAAGGACACGTTCTCGTCCATTGCCGACAGGTCATGTGAGTCGGTTTCAAGCCAGAGTTTTTATACTTATGCAATGTTTGGTTGGTTTAGTCGTTTTATCACAATTTAATAGGTTTAGTTTTTTTCTAGGTATTTCGTCATTGATAGCTGTTGCGTTTTATCCTTTTATGAAACGCGTAACATATTGGCCGCAGTTTTTTTTAGGCGTTGCGTTTAATTGGGGGGCATTAATGGGGTGGGCTGTTGTCTTTGGAAGTTTAAGTTGGGCCCCAATCTTGCTTTATGTGGGATCAATCTTGTGGACCATAGGATACGATACAATCTACGCACATCAAGATAAAGAAGATGATGCTACTGTTGGTGTCCGTTCTACGGCTCTTCTCTTTGGTAAAGGAACCAAGCGTGCTTTAGTATTTTTGTATGGTGGTTTTGTGGTGTTCGTTAGTCTAGCATTTTATTTAGCTGGAGTCCCTGTTCTTAGTTTTTTGGGGATTTTTGCGGCAAGCATCCATATGTTTATTCAAATTAAAGTCATTGATATAGATGACAGTTCACAATGCCTCAGGCTTTTCAAATCTAATTCGCTTATTGGTTTTGTGATTTTTGCTGGTTTGGTATTTGGGGGTATATGGACGATATTTTATCCTGCGATCTAAAAATAAGTTAGCTAAAATCATAGTTTCTGCTGAATACAGTATTTTCTTTTAAATAAGTTTGTTGCTAATCTGTTTTAAGCGATACAGTAGAAAATATTACCAATCAACTTTTACAGTGAAAATGAAATTCTTCTATTTAAATAAACTAAATCATCTTATTTTAGAATTTTTCAAATAAAAAATATTTTTTTAACTGTCGGGAAGAAAAAATCTTTATAACGATGAAGTTTGAAGGATTAGGGATAAAGTTTTTGTCTTTTCCAATCGCTGTGTTCAACACAATCGCGTGTAAAAAGCAGACGATCATGTAAACGAAATGGGCGATCGCACCAGAACTCTATAGAAAGGGGTTTAACACGAAACCCAGACCAATAAGGTGGTCGTGGAATATTGCCTAGAGCATAACGTGCAGTATATTGAGCAATTGCTTTTTCGAGCACAAAACGATTGTCTAAAGGTTGAGATTGTTTAGATGCCCATGCACCAATTCGACTACCACGTGGTCGCGATTGGAAATAGGCATCGGCTTCCTGTTGACTTACTTTTTCAACAATTCCTCTAATTCTGACCTGACGACGGAGCGATTTCCAATGAAAACCTAAAGATGCTTTCATTGATTTTAAAATTTCTTGTCCTTTACAGCTTTCATAATTGGTATAGAAGACGAAGCCTTGGGGACTGTAGTCTTTGAGGAGAACCATACGAACATTAGGGAGTCCTGTTTCGTCAACTGTTGCTAATGCCATAGCATTTGGATCATTTATTTCACTTATCGTTGCTTCTTCAAGCCACTTTGCGAAAAGTTCAAAAGGTTTTTGCATTTTCATAAAATGATCATCTGTTGGTATTTTGTTGCTCATAGTTTCTCCAAATATCAGTGAGCATGGGTAAGACATTTTCTCATTTACTTTATCATCAAAAAGTTACAGTACTATTTTTTCTTATTTTCAAAAAGCCAATGCTATTGTGTATTTCTATGGTAGTTTAATTATTTTTACTTTAGCATAGACTACAATGAGCTATATTAAATAAATGTCTCATTTTATCTGGTATTTTAGTTTATTGATAGACATATAAAGAGGAAAGAAGAAATTATTCTCTAGAATAGACTGATGAAGATATAAGGGATATTGAACAACGGATCAGTTGATATTTTGAAACCGAAAAAATTGAAAAGAGGGCAATATGCGTGATCCCTACACGATTCTGGGTGTGGCACGTACCGCAAAATCACAAGAGATTAAATCGGCATTTAGAAGATTAGCAAAGAAGTATCATCCAGACCATAATAAAGATGATACAAAGGCTAAAGAAAAATTTGCTGAAATTAATCAAGCTTATGAAATTATAGGTGATAAGGATAAAAAGGCACAATTTGACCGCGGTGAAATTGATATGGAAGGAAAACCGCTTTATCAAGCCTATGGTACTGGTGAAAATTTTAGCAATAAACAAAATCCCTTTTCAGGAAGAGCAAAGGGATTTGATTTTTCCTCTTCAGGTGGTGCAGGTTTTGATGCGAGTGATATTTTTCGGGATCTGTTTGGAGGAGGTGGTAGCTTTTCGAATTCCACACACTATAACCGTCCCCAACAAGGAGCACATGTTCGTGCTAATCTTGCTATAACATTAGAGCAGATGGTTGGCGCAGAAAAGGTGGAAGCTGTTTTTCCAAATGGAAAAAAGTTAAAAATTAAACTTCCAGATTATATTGAAGACGGACAGACTATTCGATTAAAAGGTCAGGGAGAAGAGGTACCTCTTGGGCAAGCAGGAGATGCGTTGATAACCATTCAGATTCAAAAACATCCTCGTTTTCGGGTTGAAGGAAGAGCACTCCATCTTGATTTACCAGTTTCTCTTAAACATGCTGTTTTGGGAGCAAAAGAAGAAGTTGAGACATTGGAGGGACGTGTGGTTTTAACGATTCCTGCTTGGTCAAGTTCTGATCGCGTTTTACGGTTGAAAGGGAAAGGGCTTCGTTTAAAAAATGGTACAAGAGATGATCTTTATGTGCATGTTCGCATTATGTTGCCAGAAGGTAAAAATGCCGCGCTAGAACAGTTTTTGCAAATGCAACAAGATTAATTTTAAAATTTTTTATATATAAAAGCGTAGTTTTTGTTTGATTTTAAACCAATTACTTGAAGAAAAAGTTGACCTGTGTCATAGGCAGATGAATAATATTAATTTTAAGTAACAATGGGGCAGTGCTGATGGCTAAGGGTAATGGTTTATTGTACGGTAAGCGTGGTTTAATTTTGGGGTTGGCCAATAATCGCTCCATCGCTTGGGGAATCGCTAAAGCGGCAAGTAGCGCAGGGGCAGAGCTTGCTTTTACCTATCAGGGTGAAGCAATGAAAAAGCGTGTTGAGCCTTTGGCTGAAGAATTAAAGGGATTTGTTTGTGGACATTGTGATGTTTCTGACAGTGTCTCTATTGATACGGTCTTTAGAGAAATAGAGAAGAAATGGGGAAAGCTCGATTTTTTAGTTCATGCTATTGGTTTTTCTGATAAAGATGAGTTAAGTGGTCGTTATATTGATATCAGCGAATCAAATTTTATGATGACCATGAATATTTCGGTTTATTCCCTAACAGCTCTAACGAAGCGTGCAGAGAAATTGATGTCAGATGGTGGTTCAATCTTGACACTGACCTATTATGGTGCAGAAAAGGTTGTTCCCAATTATAATGTAATGGGGGTTGCCAAAGCAGCTCTTGAAGCGAGCGTGAAATATTTAGCGGTAGATTTAGGTCCTCAAAATATTCGTGTTAATGCTATATCTGCTGGACCAATTAAAACGTTAGCGGCTTCAGGTATTGGTGATTTTCGTTATATTTTAAAATGGAATGAATATAATGCTCCATTACGTCGTACGGTAACAATTGAAGAGGTTGGTGATTCTGCGCTTTATTTTCTTTCAGATTTGTCTCGTTCTGTTACCGGTGAAGTCCATCATGTCGATTCGGGTTATAATATCATAGGTATGAAAGCAGTTGATGCACCAGACATTTCTGTCGTTAAAGAATAAAGTTTGGTTTATAGGATTTTATTGGACAGCAGTAATTTGACCAAATTTAAAGTGGCTAAGAGTATTTGGGAGCAAAGAGCTACCTTGTGTATGGCACACAACATACGTTGTCGTTGTAATATTTGACAGAGAAACGGATCTTTTTTCATGTCGCATAATACATTTGGTCATTTGTTTCGTGTAACAACATGGGGTGAAAGTCACGGTGCTGCTCTTGGTTGTGTCATTGATGGTTGTCCACCTGGAATTATTTTTACTCTTGCAGAAGTTCAAGCTTATCTTGATAAACGCAAACCAGGACAATCAAAGTATACAACACAGCGCCGAGAACCAGATGAAGTAGAGATCCTTTCAGGAGTTGTTGTTCAAGACGATGGGACGACATTGGTGACAACAGGTACACCAATTTCTCTGTTGATTCGAAACACAGATCAGCGTTCGAAGGATTATAGCTCGATTGCCCATCAGTATCGTCCAGGACATGCGGATTATACTTATGATATTAAATATGGCATTCGTGATTTTCGAGGTGGGGGACGTGCTTCAGCACGGGAGACGGCCGCACGTGTTGCAGCGGGTGCATTTGCTCGTAAAATCGTTCCTGGTTTGATTGTACGAGGAGCAGTGATAGCAATTGGTCCTCATAATATTAATCGTGATCGTTGGGATTGGTCAGAGGTTGATAATAATCCTTTTTTTACAGCTGATGCAGAGATGGTTCCCATTTTTAGTGATTATATCAGTAAACTCCGTAAAGAGGGGACATCTGTTGGTGCGGTTGTTGAGATCGTTGCAGAAAATGTTCCGGCAGGTTTAGGAGCCCCTATTTACGCAAAGCTTGATCAAGATATTACATCATTACTTATGTCGATTAATGCGGTAAAAGGAGTGGAAATTGGTGATGGTTTTGCGGCAGCCCGCTTGAGGGGAGAAGAAAATGCCGATGAAATGCGAATGGGAAATGATGGAAAACCGCTTTTTTTATCCAATCATGCTGGTGGTATTTTAGGGGGAATATCGAGTGGACAGCCAATTGTTGCACGTTTTGCTGTAAAGCCTACTTCATCAATTTTAACGCCTCGTCGCTCCATTGATGTTGATGGTCATGATATAGATGTTATAACGAAGGGACGTCATGATCCATGTGTTGGGATTCGTGCCGTTCCTGTTGGTGAAGCGATGGTTGCTTGTGCTATTGCTGACCATTATCTAAGACATCGCGGTCAAATTGGGTGATTGAGAAGGTGAACAATGGCGTATGATGAAAAAAAAATTGTTTCTGCACTTAAAGCTTTTGAACGCGGTGAAATTGTTGTGGTGACAGATGATGATGACCGTGAAAATGAGGGTGATTTAACTCTTGCTGCAGTGCATTGTACAGAAGAAAAGATGGCGTTTATTCTTCGTCACACAACAGGTATTGTGTGTACACCTATGCCAAAAAAAGAAGCACAACGGTTTAATCTTGCTCCTATGGTACCAGATAATAAATCTGCACATGGGACGCAATTTACTGTTACTGTGGATTTTAAACATGGGATAACGACGGGTATTTCCGCACATGACCGCACATTGGCAGTTCGTAATCTTTCTAATCCAAATGCTGGTGCTCACGATTTTGTCCGTCCAGGACATATTTTTCCTTTGATTGCGCATGAAGGGGGGGTGCTCATGCGTTCAGGTCACACGGAGGCCGCTGTTGATTTATGTAAATTAGCTGGTTTGCCACCAGTTGGTGTTATTGGTGAGTTGGTCAATGATGATGGCAGCGTTAAACATGGCGATCAGATCATGCAATTTGCGCAAGAACACCGGTTGCATATGATAACGGTTGCAGATTTAATTGCTTACCGCCAACGTAAGGAAATATTGATCAAGCATGTTGGAGAAATGCCTATTGAAACATCTGTAGGTCCCGCTATTGTTCATAGTTATCAACTCCCTTGGGAAGCCGTTCAGCATATTGCAATTGTTTTTGGTGATGTCCGTGAGGGTGGTGATATTCCTGTGTATTTACATCATGAAAACATTATAAATGACGTTTTTTGTCAAGCTTCAGATATTATGGTGATGATGCGGCGTATGATGGAAAAAGAAAAACGTGGCGTATTTATTTATTTGCGTAAAGGCTCTGTTATGCAATCAACTATTGATATTCAAAATATGGCAAGAGACAGTTCAGAAAACCATGTGCAGGCGATTGAACGCGAAGAAGAATGGCGCAAAATTGGTTTAGGATCACAAATTTTAAAATATCTAGGAATAGGCTCTGTTATTGTTTATGCAGCTAAAGAACATCATTATGTAGGTTTAGAAGGTTTTGGAATTCGTATATCCAGAACAGATATTTTTTGAGGTTCATATGAAAAAAGAGATACAAGAGGGGGATATTACGACTTTAAGCTTTGAGCAAGCGCTTCAGCAACTTGAAGTTATTGTCGAAAATTTGGAACGTGGCGATGTGCCTTTGGAACAATCCATTGATATTTATGAACGCGGTGAAGCGCTTAAAAAGCATTGTGAAAAACTCTTAAGAGTTGCTGAAGCTAAAATTGAAAAAATACAACTTTCAGAAGAAGGTTCTCCAGAAGGAGTAGAACCACTTGATGCTAAATAATATTAAATATTTTGGATATTTATTGTGAAACGAGGAGATATAATAACCTTTTTTATAGAAAATTAAATCGATTGATTTCTTTTTTATAAAATAAGTTAAAAATGAGGAAGTTATAGCTCATCTCAAATAGAAAAGAACATTTTTGAGTAAAAAAGATGCAAAACTATAAATAAGAGTAGAGAAGATACATTTTTATCGTTGCGTTTTCTTGAGTTAAGATAATAGGAAGGTTTTTTTGTCTCAGGT
Source organism: Bartonella sp. OD88NMGDW (assembly GCF_042193775.1). Lineage (NCBI taxonomy): Bacteria > Pseudomonadati > Pseudomonadota > Alphaproteobacteria > Hyphomicrobiales > Bartonellaceae > Bartonella > Bartonella sp. OD88NMGDW. The sequence continues at coordinate 132,685 of NZ_JBHIMA010000001.1, forward strand.
TTTAACACCATTGCTTGACCGTATTTGTTTTCCGCAAGATTTGCGGGCATTGCCTGAGTCTGATTTGGTACAGTTGGCTGATGAGTTGCGGACCGCAACAATTGATGCGGTTTCTGTAACAGGTGGTCATCTTGGGGCAGGACTTGGTGTTGTTGAGCTCACTGTTGCATTACATTATATTTTTAATACACCAGAGGATAGGATTATTTGGGATGTTGGTCATCAAACCTATCCACACAAGATTTTAACGGGGCGTAGAGAAAAAATTCGCACATTACGTCAAGAGGGCGGATTATCAGGTTTTACAAAACGTTCAGAAAGTGTGTATGATTCATTTGGAGCGGGTCATTCGTCTACTTCTATTTCAGCGGGGCTTGGCATGGCGGTGGCAAGTGCTTTGAAAGCAGAGACAAGACGCAATATCATAGCTGTCATCGGTGATGGTGCAATGTCTGCGGGCATGGCTTATGAAGCAATGAATAATGCTGGCGCTTTGGATGCACGCTTGATTGTTGTTCTTAATGATAACGATATGTCTATCGCACCACCTACAGGTGCTATGAGTGCACATCTTGCACGATTAGTATCTCGTCCTTCTTATCGTCATTTGCGTGAACGCGTAAAGATGTTGAGCGAAAAATTGCCAAAGTTTTTTTTGGATAAGGCGCGTCGTTCAGAGGAATTTGCGCGTGGACTTTTGGTTGGGGGAACTTTATTTGATGAGCTTGGCTTTTATTACCTTGGACCCATAGATGGGCACAATTTGGGGCATTTATTGCCTGTTTTAAAAAATGTTCGTGAATATCCTAGTGGTCCTGTTTTGGTGCATGTTGTCACACATAAGGGAAAGGGATATCCACCTGCAGAAGCATCACCTGATAAATATCATGGTGTTAATCGTTTTGATGTCACGACAGGAAAACAGGTTAAAGCATCAAGTAATATTCTACCCTATACCAAGGTATTTTCTAAAGCTTTAATAGAAGAAGCTCGCCATGATGATAAGATTGTTGGCATAACAGCAGCGATGCCAACAGGGACAGGTCTTGATTCTTTTGCGAAAAAATTTCCTGAAAAAATGTTTGATGTTGGTATCGCTGAGCAACATGCCGTAACTTTTGCGGCAGGACTTGCTTGTGAAGGGTACAAGCCTTTTGTTGCAATTTATTCTACTTTTTTACAGCGTGCTTATGATCAAATTATTCATGATGTATCAATTCAAAAATTACCGGTACGTTTTGCTATTGACCGCGCAGGTTTTGTGGGGGCAGATGGTGCAACACATGCTGGAAGTTTTGATATTGTTTTTTTGTCCACTCTTCCTGGGTTTGTTGTTATGGCACCTTCTGATGAGCTTGAACTGATGCATATGGTGCGTACAGCTGCAGCTTATGATCAGGGACCAATTTCTTTTCGTTATCCACGTGGTGAGGGTATTGGTATAGATTTACCGCAACGTGGTGAGTTATTAGAAATTGGAAAGGGGCGTGTTCTGCGTGAAGGAAATAGGATCGCTTTGGTTTGTTTTGGAACGCGGATGTCAGAAGTGTTGCAAGCTGCTGATGCGTTAGAGGCTGAAGGATTATCTACAACGGTTGCAGATGCACGGTTTGCGAAACCTTTAGATAAGGATTTGATGTGTCGTTTGGCACGTGAGCATGAAGTATTGGTGACAATTGAAGAAGGGGCAATCGGTGGTTTTGGAGCGCACATATTACAATTTTTAGCGCAAGAAGGGCTCTTAGAGCATGGTTTGAAAGTTCGTACACTAAAACTTCCTGATGAGTATTTGAATCATGGTGCACCAGAAAAAGTTCTCTCAACTATCGGGCTTGATGCTATGGGTATTGTCAACACGGTTTTTGCTGCTTTAGGCCGCGAGATTCGAACAGGATAAAAAATTCGAGTATGATATGGCTGCCAGAAAAAGGCTCGATATTCTCTTAGTTGAAAAAAACTTTTTTACGACACGTTCACGCGCACGTGATGCTGTCATGCGTCAAACTGTTAAAGTTAACGGCGAAATCGTTTTTAAAGCTGGGCAAATTGTTTTTGGTGATGCAGAGATTGCTGTTTGTGATCCAGCGCAGAATTATGTTTCTCGGGCAGCGTTAAAATTGATTGCTGCACTTGATGCATTTCCGATTATAACAGATAAAGTGACGGCCATTGATGTTGGTGCATCAACAGGTGGTTTTACACAAGTTCTCTTAGAACGTGGATCGGCTCATGTAATTGCCGTTGATGTTGGGCATCATCAATTTGATAAACGTTTATTGGGCAACAGTGCTATAACGTTATTAGAAGGCTTGAATGTTAGAGATTTTCAACATAACCATTTAGGTGGGCGAGAAATTGATCTTATCGTTTCAGATGTTAGCTTTATTTCTCTCAAACTTGCATTGCCTCCCGTTTTGTCTTTAGCCAAGAAGGGCGCTCAAGCTGTTTTACTGGTAAAGCCTCAGTTTGAGGTTGGTCGTAAACACTTTAGTAAGAGGGGAATATTAAATCCATCAATAGCTAAAGAAACTGCTGAGGCGCTTTTTGTTTGGTTAAATACACAAACAGGGTGGAGCGCAAGAGGTTTAATTCCTTCCCCTATTACAGGTGGTGATGGCAACGTGGAATATTTACTATTCGGAGAAAAACAAGAGTGAGTGACAATGTCATAATCGACCATATCGGAGCAAATGGGTATGGTACTTCTAGGACGTCTCGCGGCTTCGTTTATGTTCCTTTTACTTTACCAGGAGAGTGTGCTGAAATTACTGTTCATGGAAAATATGCAACATGTATAGCATTAAAAGAAAAATCATTAGAACGCATTGATACTCTTTGTCAGCATTTTGGAGAATGTGGAGGGTGTACTCTTCAGCATTGGCATATGGATGCTTATCGCGTATGGAAACAACAATTGGTTGTTGATGCGCTTAAAAAGTATGGACTTAATAATGTTGTTGCGCCTTTAATAGAATGTAAACCTTATAGCCGACGGCGGATTACTCTAACAGCATCTATGACCCCACAGGGGCAAAAAGTTGGTTTTAACCGTTATCTCTCTCATGAGATTGTAGCTCTTGAGGAATGTCCAGTAAGCTGTCCAGAGCTTATTTCTCAGTTGCATAATATCAGAGAGCTCTGTGCTTTTCTAAGCAGCTCTGCCAAACGGTTTCATGTTACAATAACACGTGTTGAAAATGGTTTAGATGTTGCTTTAAGCGGTTGCATTGTACACCATGAATCACTTCGTCAGAAAATGATCAGTGCTGCTCTTTCATATGGGATTATACGTTTATCTGTTGATGGTGAAGTTTTGGTTGAACGAGAAAAACCAGAGATTTACTTTGGAGATGTCCGTGTTGAATTTCCTTCTGGTGGTTTTCTTCAAGCAACCTGCGAAGCTGAAAATATAATGGGCAATATTATTTTGACTCATTTAAAAAAAGCAAAGAATGCTGTTGATTTGTTTTCAGGGATAGGAACATTTACTTTGCGTATGGCAAAAAAGATGAATGTTCATGCAGTAGAAAATAATGAAGATGCATTAAGAAATCTAAATACAGCAGCACGTTTTGCGACTGGTTTAAAAACGGTCACTTGTGAAAAACGTGATCTTTTCCGACATCCCCTTTCTGTAAAGGAACTTGAGTGTTTTGAGAGTGTTGTTTTTGATCCTCCCCGTGCTGGTGCAGAGCAACAAGTACGTGAATTAGCTAAGACGACAGTATCACGTGTTGTGGCAATTTCCTGTAATCCTACTACATTTGCTCGTGATTTATCTCTTCTTGTTGCAGGGGGGTATACAGTAGAAAAAATCATACCGATTGATCAATTTTTATGGTCACCACATGTCGAAATTGTTGCTGTTTTGAGCAAAAAGAAAAAAAAGAAAGGTTGGAAGCTTTAGCTTAAAAATTTTTTAATGCCATGAAGATTTTTTTTAAAGTTTACTTGAGTATTATTATAAAATCTCTCCAAAAATTATCTATAATAATAACCTTTTTCTCGTTGAATTAAGAGCACTGAATGTAGAAAGTGTTTTTTATTTTGAACTTTTTATTATGAAATATAAAAGGCAAATTATCCCACACAAAAGACTAATGTATTAAGAAGAAGATGTGTCTGAACAAGCCGGTGCCAGTGTTATATTTGTCATCTTCCAATGTGGCTATAACTCTTGTTACTTGAGACGGTCCATAAGAGGAATCTTTGGTCCTTTCTTGTACAGGTTTTATTCATATGACTCTCCCCATCTGTAACGTACAAACGAATGATTTTGATTGATTCAATATGGAACAGATTTGAAATGAGAGAATCTTATGGTATTCAAGGTTCTAATTTAATATGAACAACGATAGATTATCTTTATAAATCAATGTATTGTAACCTCCTCACAAAATGGTCGTGATAGATGATAAGGAGGCAATATTGGGAAGGAATGAGAAAGCTTATTCTTTTATAAGCGCAGTTCCACCGATTGTCATATTATTGATTCGAAGATGAGGTTGACCAACACCAACAGGGACATTTTGGCCAGCTTTTCCACACATACCGATACCATTATCAAGTTTACTATCATTACCAATCATTGTAATACGTTTCATAGCATCCGGTCCATTTCCAATAAGAGTTGCGCCTCTGATTGGTGCTACAATTTTACCATTTTCTACTCGGTATGCTTCAGTACATTCAAAGACGAATTTTCCAGAAGTAATATCAACTTGTCCTCCACCAAATGAAACAGCATAGATACCATGTTTGAGTGAAGAAAGGATTTCTTCAGGTGTTTTATCTCCTCCTAGCATGATTGTATTGGTCATTCGTGGCATTGGTGCATAAGCATAAGATTCACGCCGTCCATTTCCAGTTGATTTACCTCCCATAAGCCGTGCATTAAGCCTGTCTTGCATAAAACCAACGAGCTTTCCATCTTCAATGAGAACGTTATATCCTGAAGGGGTCCCCTCATCATCGACAGTGAGAGAGCCACGGCATTGTGGAATTGTTCCATCATCAACAACTGTAACACCTTTTGCCGCAACTTGTTGTCCTAAAAGTCCAGCAAAAGCGGATGTTTTTTTACGGTTAAAGTCACCTTCTAAACCATGACCTACGGCTTCATGGAGCATAACGCCAGGCCATCCATTGGCTAAGACAACATCAAAAGATCCTGCAGGTGCTGCTTCTGCTTCTAAATTTGTTAAAGCCATACGTAAGGCTTCATCCGCAGCTTTTTTCCAATTGTCTTCATGAATAAATTGGTCAAATGCTTGTCGCCCTCCACATCCATAAAAACCATTTTCACGTCGATTGCCTTCAGCTGCGACCACAGATATAGAAAGTCGCACAAGGGGACGAATATCACGAACCAAATAACCATCTGCACGTAAAATTTCAACATGTTGTAGCGAGCCGGAAAGAGAAGCAGTCACTTGATGCAATTTATCATTTTTAGCACGTAAATAGGCATCAATTTTTTGCAAAAGAGCACTTTTTTCCTCAAATGATGGAGCATCAAGGGGATTATGCGGTTGATAAAGTTTTTTGTTTGTTTGTTGAGGTGCTATGCTATAAGTTCCCGCATGATTATTATAGGTAATAGCTTTAGCTGCTTCACTAGCACGTTTGAGTGCAGCAGCTGATAATTCACTAGAATATGCATATCCGGTAGCTTCTCCAGCAACGACACGCAGCCCAAACCCCATATCTTGATGGAAAGAGCCGTTTTTAAGCTGTCCATTATCAAATAAAAGAGCTTCGCTTTCTGTATACTCAAGGTAAAGCTCACCATCATCAGCATGATGAAGCGTTTCTTGTACAAGTGATTGCACTTTAGAGGAAGTAATATCAAAATGATCTATCAGCGATTTCATAAGAATTATCCTATTTTTATGGGAACTTAGAAGATTTTTATTAATCTAATTTAAGAAGCTTTCAAAATATACGATGAGATTTTAATCGTCTAAAGTGTATCGATTTCATTCATGTAGGTAAGGTTGCATAGGCGTCGGCAAGACCATGAAGGTCAACAAAACCTCCAATCCCTTGTTCAGGAGTTGTAAAGATAAAATAGGTTGCCATTTTTCCTTTTAAAAAGAGCTGCAATATGTCTTCTTTAAGAAAGGCTTCAGCAACACAATTATCACCAAGACAACGACGATATTCCATTCTGCCCATATTTTTATCGTCAATTTTAATTCCAACGCCAGGACGTAATTCAACGCGAATCGGAACAAAAACACGCATCAAAGCACCTTGCTTTTGAGGAAGTTTATAAAATGTAACACGCAAAGTAATATCATGACGACCTTGTGTATGAACGTTTTGTACAACTTCACACTGCATGTTAGGTGTACCTGGCGGTAGAGCACAAACTTTTGTCCATGCACCATAGGTTTGTGGAGCAGGGACATTTTGCGCATAAGGTGTTTGTGCAAATGCATGATTGATAAAACTACTATAAAGTGTGTAAAGAACAGCACCAATAAAAAAAGTTTTTTTGAGTAATTTATAAAGTATCACAGAAAATCCTACCCGACTCAACACACATACAACCATACATAGATTTACATAAAAAAATGAATTCCCCACATAAAAACTATAACACAAAATCAGTATTTACCCAAATATATTAATCCATAGGATATATTTTTATGATACATTTGTAATGTAGGAGAGAATGTTGATTGAAAAAATGTATTTTTGTTGCCAATATTCCATCTATTTTTAGGGGATACGTGCGAACGAGGTATTTCATATTTTCTCAAAAATACGATTGGTCTTAATTGATCATTTCCATACGCTAGATAATATTGGTTTGTGAATGACAGAAATGGAAAAGGGCTTTGAGCGGAATGTCAGTTTCAGGAGAGTTATCGGTCGTGAATAGTAAATCAACGCCACCAAAATCCGGTATTAGTGATTATATCACACTATTAAAGCCACGTGTTATGTCTCTTGTGGTCTTTACGGCTCTAGTTGGTTTGCTTGTATCGCCAGTTTCTATCAATCCGTTGTATGGTTTTTTAGCGATTTTATGTATTGCCATCGGTGGTGGCGGTGCGGGAGCACTGAATATGTGGTATGATGCTGACATTGATGCCGTGATGGAACGGACCAAAAAGCGTCCTATTCCTATGGGTAAAATCAGTTCCCGAAAAGCATTTATTTTTGGCATAGTTCTTTCTATGCTTTCGGTATTGGTTATGGGGAGCTTCATTAATTGGTTTGCAGCATTTTTTCTTGCGTTTACGATTTTCTTTTATGTCGTTATTTATACAATTTGGTTAAAACGTATCACACCACAAAATATTGTTATTGGTGGTGCTTCTGGGGCTTTCCCACCAATGATTGGATGGTCCGTGACAACAGGGACAGTGAGTATTGATAGCTTTTTATTATTTTTAATCATTTTTATGTGGACCCCCCCTCATTTTTGGGCTCTTTCTTTATTTTCATCCCTTGATTATGAGGCTGCAGGTATTCCTATGATGCCTAATGTTCGAGGTGAACATTCAACAAAAAAGCAGATTTTATTTTATACTATTTTGATGGCATTGTGCGCTGCTGCTCCTTGCTTTACTGGTCTTGGCGGAATTTTTTATGGTATTTTTTCAACAATTTTAAGCATTATCTTTGTTTATTTTGCCTATCGTTTGTGGAAAGCTGATACACATAATGAAACTATTTTGATGGCAAAAAAACTGTTTTTCTTTTCGTTACTTTATTTGGCAGCTATCTTTGGAGTTCTTTTGATTGAATCTCTTGTTTGGTATTTTATCGCTCTTTAGGCAAATAAAATGAAAAAGCAAATTTAAAAAGAGCTTTGCTGCAAGAAAATCTCGTAAGAAAACACGATAGAGTGTGTTCTTATGCAAAAGATGCTATTGCCAGTTTTTTTACATTGCTTATTCGTGTATAATGATAAGTTGTTTGAATATATAGCTAAAACTATAGAGATTAAGGATGATTTATGTCTGGACTTCCCCCTTTAACGATACGTCTTTGTGGTCCACGTGGATTTTGTGCAGGGGTTGATCGTGCTATCCAGATTGTTCTCCTTGCATTAAAAAAATATGGTGTTCCAGTATATGTTCGTCATGAAATTGTACACAACCGCTACGTGGTTGAGGGATTACAGCAACGGGGAGCTATTTTTGTTGAAGAACTTGATGAGATTCCAGAAGAACATCGCAATCAACCGGTTGTTTTTTCTGCTCATGGTGTACCAAAATCTGTTTCAGAAGAAGCACGATGCTATAATTTGTTTTATCTCGATGCAACATGTCCGTTGGTCTCGAAAGTTCATAAACAAGCGATACGACATCAACGTCATGGTCGTCATGTTATATTGATTGGTCATGCTGGTCATCCTGAGGTGATAGGGACAATGGGACAGCTTGAAGAAGGGGCTGTGACGCTTATTGAAACGATAGAAGATGCTTTGCATTATCTCCCCAATGATCCAGATAAATTAGGATTTGTTACACAAACAACGCTTTCTGTTGAAGATACGGCAGGAATTCTCGATATATTACAACAACGTTTCCCTACATTAGCAGCCCCAGCGGCTGAGTCAATTTGCTATGCTACAACGAATCGACAAGATGCGGTTAAGGCAGCAGCAAAGGGGAGTGATTTGTTTTTGATTGTTGGAGCGCCAAATTCTTCTAATTCACGACGTTTAGTAGAGGTTGCCGAAAAGTCTGGTGCGCGGCAAGCTATTTTAGTTCAGCGCGCTGATGAAATTAATTTTGAAAACCTAAAAGCTCTTTCTATTGTCAGTCTTTCAGCAGGGGCTTCGGCTCCTGAAATTATTATTGATGAAATTATTTCAGCGTTTCGTGAGCGTTATAATGTCACAATAGAATTAGCTGAAACAGCAGTAGAAACGGAAAAATTTTTAGTGAGTCGCGAATTACGTGACGTCATTTTAACGTCGCAAGATATGGCTTTCGTCAATGGTCAAGCAAATAATGCAAAAAATGAAAATCAGAATACAGACATGTCTACAACGAAAGCAGAATAATGGCCGTTTATACAGATATTCATTCAAATGATTTAAAAGTGTTTTTAACACGTTATGCAATAGGGTCACTTTTGTCTTATCAAGGTATAGAGGAGGGGATTGAAAATTCTAATTTTCTGTTAGAGACAACACAAGGGCGATTTATTTTAACACTTTATGAAAAGCGTATTTCAAAAGATGATTTACCTTTTTTTTGTCGCTTGATGCAGCATTTAGGACAGCGTGGAATGCCTTGCCCTCAACCTGTTATTCAAAATGATGGAATGATGATCTGTGAATTAGCAGGACGCCCTGCTGCTATTATTACTTTTCTGGAAGGAGAGTGGGTCCGCCAGCCCACTATAGATCATTGTGGCGAAGTGGGGATGGGGCTCGCACAATTACATTTAGCAGGACAGGATTTTACACTTAGTCGTAAAAATACTCTTTCTGTTATGGATTGGCAGGTATTGTGGCAACGTTGTCAAACAAAAGAAGATGCATTATTAAAAGAATTTGGGCAAAAAATTGAGTTAGAATTAGCTTTTTTACAGGAAAATTGGCCGCTCAATTTACCAATAGGCATTATTCATGCAGATTTATTTAATGATAACGTCTTTTTTGTGAATCATCGTCTTTCTGGGATAATAGATTTCTATTTTGCTTGTAATGACTTTTTTGCTTATGATTTAGCGATCTGTTTAAATGCTTGGTGCTTTGAGCTTGATCATTCTTATAATCTGGCCAAAGCACGTAAGTTATTGGAAAATTATCAAAAAATAAGACCATTGATCCCTTTAGAATTGGACAAGATTGTTTTGTTAGCTCGTGGTGCGTCTTTACGTTTCTTACTCACACGTCTTTATGATTGGTTTAATACACCGCCTAATAGCTTTGTTATTAAGAAAGATCCATGGGAGTATTGGCACAAGCTTTGTTTTTTCAGTAATGTAAATTCGCTAAGTGAATTAGGTTTTTAAATTTTATGGCAACTCAACAAAAAGTCGTTGAAATTTATACAGATGGTGCTTGCTCAGGGAATCCTGGAATTGGAGGATGGGGAGCAATTTTACGCTGGAATGGTCATGAACGTGAGCTTTATGGCGGTAAGGTCCATACGACAAACAATCAAATGGAACTCATGGCGGCAATTTGTGCATTAAAGGCACTTAAAGAGCCCTGTTTGGTCGACCTTTATACAGACTCAGTTTATGTGCGTAACGGTATATCTAAGTGGATTGAAGATTGGAAAAAGAATAATTGGCGCACTGCATCAAAAAATCCTGTTAAAAATATGGAGCTATGGCAAGCTCTTGAGGATGCTTGTTCTTGTCATACAGTCAGATGGCACTGGGTAAAAGGACATGCGGGACATCCAGAAAATGAACGCGCAGATGCCCTTGCTCGCAAAGCAATTTCTCAATATCGCGAAAATGGATGTTTTCCAGTATAATTACTGTTTGAGAGTTTTTTCTTTTATCGCGGAGTCGCAAGAGGGGTTGGCTGCGTATGGAATATGAATGTTCCACTTAAGGCGTAATCTTTAAAAGAAACTGTATAAAAAATTTTTTGGTTTATTTCTTCTGGTGCGAAATAGAGTGGAGCACTGAAGAGTGTATATTCTGCGTTATCACTGACTTTTTTTGCTGCTCCAATTTGCATTTCTCCTCCATCTAAAAAGAGAGAGGAAGGAGTGGTCTTGTTGTTATTTTGTATTTTTATAAGAAGGGTACTGTTATTTTTTTCGGCACTTATTTTTAGTGCATTCTGCATCATGCGGGGCAAAGAATCTTGGGCATTTTTTAAGAAGGAAGCAGGAAGATGTTTATTTTTAAGAGCAGATGGCGAAAAATCAAAGTTAACAGTAAATGGAAGACAGATTTTATTACATAATCCAAGAGTGAAAGCACCACTTAAATTTTTGCTTGAACCAGAAAGATTGAAGGGCAATATTACTTTATCTTTATAGCCTAATGACCAATCATTTTCTGTTTCAAAAAGCTGTGGGGTAGGATAAAAGATTTCATAAGAAACCTGTTGGTTGAAATTAAAAAACGGTGCCATGCCAGAATTACCTGGATTACGCCAGTAAGTTTTCCATCCTGGTTTAAGCACAATCTCAATAATGCCTTCTCTTATTCCAGAAAGAGAAGGTTCGGTGATTGCTAATCGGATACGACCACCATCTGATTCATACCAAGATGTTGCGAAAAGCTGGAGTTTTTGTTCTTTTTGAGCATTTACAGGAATGTTAAGTAATTCTAAAACTATGAATGTTAAGCTTAAAGTAACTAAAAGATTTTTATAAAAGAAAGTTGCGATATTTTGTAAATTTGTAAATACATGACTTTTTTTCATTGGATTTTTATTTTCCTAGTGTACTAAATGAACAAACTTTTACCATGTAAATTATGGAGAATAACAAATTAATGAAGCGGTGTAATGGCTTTTTAGGTGGACAATTACTCATAGCAATGCCTGGGATGAATGACAAACGCTTTATTCGTTCTGTTATTTACATTTGCGCGCATTCTGATGCTGGTGCGATGGGCATTATTCTCAATCAATTGCATCATATTGATTTTCCAGATCTTTTGCTTCACTTGGGAGTCATAGACAGGGGCCAAAAAAAAAGTCTTTCTGAACCAATAAAACAGTTTCCAGTTCGCTATGGTGGTCCTGTTGATCCTTCGCGTGGTTTTGTCCTTCATTCAGATGATTATGCTTGTGAAGAAACTGTTTTTATTGCAGATAAGGTCTGTTTTACTGCGACTATTGATATATTAAAAGCGATCAGTTGCGAACAAGGTCCGCAACATGCACTGGTAGCGTTAGGTTATGCTGGATGGAAAGCGGGGCAACTTGAGGCAGAAATTTCTACAAATGGTTGGCTAATCAGTTCTACATCACCTAGTTTTCTTTTTGAAAGTGATTTAAGCTGCAAGTATGATAAAAGTTTAACACGCATGGGTATCGATCCAACTTATCTTGCTTCTGAAATGGGACACGCTTAGAGTTTTTTCTAAGCTTTTTAACTTTACACGTTATTTTATCCCTTATGTTTTTATTTTATAAGGGAAATGGCTTTGAACGAGCGTAATTAATTCTTCTATGGCAATCGGTTTCGTTACAAGTGTGCTTTGAACATATTTACAGCCTTCTTGACGGAGGAAGATTGCTTCTTTTTCATTTTCAACACCTTCTGCGATAATTTGCAAATTAAGATCTGTTGCCATATTAATGATAGACTTAAGAACAATTTTCTTCTTAAGGGAGTCGATTGAAATAAGTGAACGATCAAGTTTAACCATATCAAATGGATAACGTACGAGATAGGTCAGAGACGAATAACCTGTTCCAAAATTATCGAGTGCGAGATTCATTCCAAGTGTTTTAATTTGTTCGAGAAAGTGCGCTGATTGTTCAGGATTATTTCTTAAGACAAATTCAGATATTTCAATCATCAAACGCCCTTTGTGGAGCGGATGACGAAGCAGAGCGGCGCGCAATTGACTAATAAAACGAGGATGAATCATTTCTGCGCTTGGTAAATTAATTGAAATAAAGAAAGATTGTTGGGAAAACTTTTCTTGTACATTTATAAGATCGATAATGGCACTATCGATGATAAATTGTGACAAATTCATAACAATTTGTTCGTTTTCTACGATTTTTATAAAATCAGAGACATTTAAATTTCCATAAGTGGGATGATGCCATTCTACAATTGTTTCAAAACCAATAATATGTCCGTCTGATAAATTAAGAATAGGATGGTAGAGGATTTTTATCTCATTACGTTTTATGGCATAATGAACATCTTTTTCCAGAGTATTATGTTCGAGACCCAAAGTGCGAAAATTAGGACGAAAAGGTTCTATATGGTTTCCACCCATTTGTTTTGCGCGAATCATCGCTAATTCACTGTCATTAAAAATATCTTTAGCTGTCGATCGGCTTTCACTCCATGTAACCAATCCGATAGACGTTGAAAGAATTATTTTGTTTTCTGAAAGTGAAATAGGTGCTGAAATTGTTTTGTGCAAATGATCTGCAAATGCTGCAATTTTTTGTGGTTCAGTTTCACTGAGTAAAATAATTGCAAAGCGGTCTGCTGAAAGTCGCGACAAGGTGTCTTGAAAGTTAATGAGACGGTTTAAACGACGTGCGATTATAAGCAGTACAGTATCCCCAACTGCTATGCCTAATTTGCGATTAATTTTGCGAAAATTGTCCAAATCAATCATAAAGACAGTCGGTCTAATTTTGATATTTGCTTTCGCCAAAGAGGTATAATTTTGTAGTCTATCAAAGAAAATTTGTTGGTTAGGAAGGCCGGTTAAACTGTCGTGGATTGCATCATGCAATAAGCGTTCTTCGGATTTTTTGTGGTTAGTAATATTGACAATGGTTCCAATGACACGTGTGATTTTCCCATCTTTTTGCATAGCCGGGCGTGCACGAAGAGAAAACCAATGATAATAACCACCACCGGAAGAAAGCCGAAAAATTTGATCAATGCGCCCTTTTTTATTTTTAAGAATGATATCTAATACGCCTTGAAAGCGTTCACGATCATCATGGTGCAAGGCTGAAATCCAGTTGCGCATAGGTCCATTGAGGTTATGAATTTCAGTACCAAAAAGGGTAGCCATGTTTGGATGTACAACAATACGGTCACGCTCAATATTCCAATCCCAAATAATATTTCCAGCTCCCTTTGCTGCGAGTACTTGTTGTTCAAGATCGGAAAATATTCCTTCATGGAAAGCGTCATTAGAAAAAGTTTGTTGCAGGACAGTAAAGCTGATGAGAAGAACAATGAGCACTAATCCCCCCGCTAATGCCGGCTGGATAATATCATTGTTTAAATATCCAGCTATGCAGGCATAGGCTCCAACACACCAAAAGCTAATGAGCAACCATGTTGGAATAAGCATAATGGCGCGGTCATAGCTTCTGATCGAGAAATAGATGATTAATATTATACCAAGCACAGCGGTAAGGCCAAAAGACAAACGCGCAATTCCAGCTGCTCTGATTGGATCATAAATAGCAAAGGCTCCTAGACTGCAAAAGGCAATGGTCCAAGCGATAGCACCGTAACTAAAATGATAATGCCAGCGGTTAAGGCTGAGATAGGTAAAAAGAAAAATGAAGAGTGTAGCAGTAAGTGCTACTTCTGTACCAGCACGCCAGATTGGTTGTGTTGTGAGTGTAACTGCAAAGAATTTATTTAAAAAGTTGAAGTCAATACCAATATAAAAAAGCACTGCCCAAGCAACAGCAGCTGTTGCAGGAAACAGTCCTGTTCCACGGACAACAAAGAGTACAGTTAACAAAAGCGCTAAGAGACCTGATATCCCAAGAAGAATACCATGATAAAGCGTATAAGAATTAATTGCATCTTTATAAGCTTCAGGTTGCCATAAATAGATTTGCGGTAGATTTGCAGAGTTAAGTTCGGCCACAAATGTAACAACAGCACCAGGGTTAAGGGTAATACGAAAGATATCAGAGTTTGCACTAAGTTGACGATCGAGGGAAAAACCTTCGCTTGGCGTTATGGATTGAATCCTTGCTGATCCAAGGTCTGGCCAAAAAAATCCAGAACGCGCCATGCGGTAGTGGGGGGCAACGATGAGACGATCGATTTGTTCATCTGTTGGATTTGCAAGAGAAAAAACTGCCCAATTTCCGGAAAATTTTTCATTTTTTGCCTGCACTTCAATACGCCAAACAATACCATCTGGTCCTGGCGCTGTACTTGTTTGAAAAATAGAGCTGTTTGTATGGTGAATTTCAATTGCTTGTGAGAGATCAAGAGCAGCATCCTGAGAAGAAATTTTAACTGGCTCAATTGCTTGTGCTGATGTAAGATGGACAAGAGAACTAACGACTACAATGAAAATGATGTCAATTATTTTACGCAAACTCTTCACAATGTCCCACTCTCAATATTTTAGGATGTTTAACTTTCATTTCGATTTTTGAGAAAAAACGTCCACCTTTTATAATTTATTTACATAATAAATTGTTATCACTTTTTCTTAAGTTATGTGGTTTTATATACAAATAGACCACATGTCCATTTGCTTCAATGGAACTTGAAGCGAATGAAGTTTTATATTTTAAAAGGGCAAAGTTAAACCATGAATTTCCAGATTTCACGGATATACCTTCACTCATTAGAATCTTTATCACATGAAGTATGAATTGGGTAGTTTTGTACGCTTCTTTGCCCAATATTTCCAAAACTTATTTAATGAGAAGAGCTTTTGTGGTAAATTTTACGATAAAATATGTGTATGTTATTGTGATGCTGTTTTGAAAAGAAGTTTTTTACTTTAGCTTGGATGAAAGAGTTGACGTTAAATCATCAAAATTTATGAGGGGTCCTACAGGTCCGACAGCAGTTAGTGTTGGAGTGGAATTTGTAAAAAGACGATGTGCTAAGTCAGTTAATCTTTTAGGAGTGATGAGATTGAGGCGTTCAATTGTTTCCGATATTGGAATTGGTCGACCATAAAGGAGTATTTGGCGAGCAATGAGATGTGCTTGACTAGAGGGATTTTCCTGTGACATTGTCAGATTCGCACGATATTGCGTTTGTGCTCGTTGCAGTTCATTGGCGTGAATGTTTTTACTGACCTTGGAAAGTTCATCAAGAATCACGGGAATAAGTTCTTTGAGCCCTTCTTGTCCGGTAGCTGCGTGAACACCAAAAAGCCCAGTATCTGAAAATCCCCAATGAAAAGCATAAATAGAATAGCATAATCCACGTTTCTCTCTTACCTCTTGAAAAAGACGTGAAGACATACCACCACCAAGAATGATTGAAAGAATTTGGGCCGCATAAAAATCACGCGCGTGATAAGCACGCCCTTCAAACCCTAGAACAACTTGTGTATCCATTAAATCGCGATATTCACGAAAGTCGCCACCGACATAATTTGCAAGATTAGTAAGAGGTGCGGTTGAATGGGAGCGAAAAGTACCAAGACGACTTTCAACTTCTCGCAAGAAACTTTCGTGTTTTACAGCTCCTGCAGCAACGACAATCATACGATCTGCACTATATTGTTTATTGATGAAATCATGGAGATCAGTAGATGTAAATGATTGAATAGTTTTAGCTGTTCCTAAAATAGAGCGTCCAAGGGATTGATGACGAAAGGCTGTTTCTGTAAAGTGATCAAAAACAATATCATCAGGAGTGTCATGAGCGGCACCAATTTCCTGAAATATTACTTGTTTTTCTCGTTCTAGTTCATTGTCGTCAAATTTTGAATGCATTAAAATATCGGCTAAAATGTCTATAGCAAGTGGGATATCGCTTTTAAGTACACGTGCAAAGTAAGCTGTTGTTTCAATACTGGTTGTGGCATTGATTTCACCGCCAACATCTTCAATATCGGTTGCAATTTGAAAAGCAGTGCGGTTTTCGGTTCCTTTAAAAGCCATATGCTCAAGAAGATGAGCTATACCATGCTGTGTGGAGGTTTCATTGCGTGAGCCCACTTTAACCCATATTCCGAGGGCAACACTATCAATTTGTTGCATTGTATGTGTGGCGATAGTCAAGCCATTACTAAGGCGACATATATCTACATCCATGTATTTACAACTCCATTAAATAAGCTAAATACCTCATTGTAAGGGTATTAGAATATTCTTGATTTAAATTAATGCAGCTAACTTTAATAAGATGCACGCGATTTTAAAGAAATATAATCTTTTACTATTTTTTCATCATTAGCAAGACTTATAAAGTGTTCTTCGCGTTTCATTACATCATTGAGATGAGATGGCCATGGGGCATGAAGGCCACAAGCACTTTTAATAGTATCAGGAAATTTAGCTGGATGAGCCGTGGCAAGGACGATCATTGGAATATGCGGTTTTTTGTTTTTACGCGCTACTTGAAGAGCGACGGCTGTATGTGGATCAACAAGATAGCCACTTTCCTTATAGACACTATCAATTGTTTGAGCTGTTGCAGCCATGTTGCTTTTCCCAGCGGAAAATAGGGAACGAATATTTTTGAGTTGCTTTTCATCAAGAGTAAAACGTCCTGATTGTTTCAAGTTGTCCATTGCATTGCGAATCCACATTGGATCACGATTGCCACTTTCAAAGAGCAAACGTTCAAAATTAGAAGAGACCTGAATATCCATAGAAGGTGATGTTGTATGAACTATTGGTTGTGTTTCGTAAATACCACTGGTCAATGTACGTGCAAGGATGTCATTATCATTCGTTGCGATGACCAGTTGAGCAATGGGTAATCCCATACGGGCTGCAACATAACCTGCAAAAATATCACCAAAATTTCCAGTAGGAACAGTAAATGAAACAGCTCTATCAGGAGCTCCTAAGGAAAGCGCAGATGAAAAATAGTAAACAATTTGCGCCATGATACGTGCCCAATTTATAGAATTAACACCTGAAAGCGCTCTTTTTTTACGAAAATTGTGGTCATTAAACATTGCTTTGACAAGAGCTTGACAATTATCAAAATTTCCTTCAATGGCAATGGCATGAACATTTGAACATTGATTGGTTGTCATTTGCCGTTGTTGAACAGGTGATACACGTCCTTTGGGAAATAAAATAAAAATATCTGAGTGTTCTTTTCCAGCAAAAGCTTGTATCGCAGCCCCTCCTGTATCACCTGATGTTGCAGCAATAATCGTTGCAGATCTATTTTTTTTAGTCAAAACATAATCCATCAGCCGAGAAAGAAACTGCATTGCAACATCTTTAAAAGCTAAAGTAGGACCATGAAAGAGTTCAAGGATAAATTCATCTGCTCCAGTTTGTCGTAACGGACAGATTGCTGGATGGTGAAAGGTTGCATAAGATTCAGCGATCATACTTTCAAAAGCTGTATATTCGATTTCGTTATTTACAAAGGGCCACAAAATAGTTTTAGCAATTGTTGTATAGGATTGGCCACGAAGTGCCCGTAACGCATCAAATGAGAGCTGAGGAAATTTATCTGGCAGATAAAGTCCTCCATCACTTGCCAATCCTGTCATGATCGTTTCCGTAAAGCTTAAAGCAGGAGCTTCACCTCTCGTGCTGATATATTCCATAAATTTTATCCTTTTTTTATTTCTGGAAAATTGGTGAAGTTATTTATTTCACGTTTTTCATAATATTTAAATTATTAAATGGATAGTTTTTTTACTCAATAATGAAAGGCAATAGTCTAAAGCATTTTTATTTTTGAGATATAAACGTCAAAAGTTCACAGAAAATCTGTTAAAGTCGAAATTTTTTTCTCTATTATTCATTCACTTAAATTTTGCAATATATCTTCATTTGTGCACCTTCTTAAATAATAAAATCAAATAGATAGAATGGTATTTATTGAAGAATTTTTTTTGTAAAACTCAATCATTCATATTTATTTTATGCTCTTATACTTTGTAACAATTAAATCTGCTAAAATGAATGTTGAAATGATATAAATCAAAATTCATACTGAAAGATTTATAAGGTAATTTTATGGCATTTCGTGCGCAAATTTATACTTTGAATAATTTTTGTTTAGCTTAATTTATTATTTTGTATACTAATAGATATTATATTTGTTCTATACAGTATGGTAACCTAAATTTTATCCATAGAAAACATACGACAGCCTGCTACATGATGTGAAGCAGGCTGTAAAGTATTCTCATTTTAAATAGAAAAAAATAACTAAGTATCTTTGAATTATTTGCCTTTAAGTTTTCCTATTGCCCATCCGATTGTCCCGCTAAATATGGACATAAAAAATCCAGTCAAGAATCCAAAACCCAAAGCTCCTACTGTAGAAAAAACTCCTAGCGTAATTGGTTCAAATACTTTCTCAAATTTTCCTTCAATGGCAGTTTCACTTTTTGCTCCATGAGTGAAACTTGGGACATAAAGAGAAGCTATATCGATAGCTTTTTTCTTTCCCTGTTCTATTAGAGAGACAGTTTCCCATTGAATATCATTTTTCAAATGATTGGCATGAACATTTATAACTTGTGAAAGCAAAAAAACAACTGCTATAAAAATATTTAATATGTAAGTTTTCAATACTTTAATCATAATTTATCACCAATACTTTTACTTTTATTTTAATTTAAATTGAATAGATGCATCGGCAGAATTAGTGCACATTGAGAGAAACAGAAGCATTTAAAGCTTTTTCATTCTTAATGTGATAATTCACTAGTTTTTTGTCATCAACAATGGATAAATACAGAATATATCCATAGTTTATATTTCGTATGAGAAGGTTTTATTCTGATAAAATTTCAATTTTAACGAGATTTAAAATACGATATTATTTTACCTATTATCCATGCTAAAAACATGCCTATCGTACTTGATGCATATCCAAGTGCCATCCCAACACCAAAGGTTCCAAGTGTAAGAGGTTCAACGACCTTTTCAAATTTTCCTTCAAGAGTAGTTTCATTATCCACTCCAAGATTTAGAATGGGGCTA
The DNA here is from genome assembly GCF_042193775.1 of Bartonella sp. OD88NMGDW. Taxonomy (NCBI): domain Bacteria; kingdom Pseudomonadati; phylum Pseudomonadota; class Alphaproteobacteria; order Hyphomicrobiales; family Bartonellaceae; genus Bartonella; species Bartonella sp. OD88NMGDW. Next base: position 152,180 of record NZ_JBHIMA010000001.1, read on the forward strand.
TAGAGAGAAACGGTATGGACTGCATCCTGTCTTTTCTGCTCTATGGCAGAAACAAAAATATTCTCACGATGAGTATTATTTTGCAAATAGTTTGCATGCACATTTACAATCTGTGAAAGAAAAAAGGCAGACATAATGAAAATACTTAACATATGATTTTTTAACAATTTAATCATAATTTACCTCAAATATTTTATAATATTCAATATATATATATGCGTAAATTTATACTTTGGATATTTGGATATAATCTACAACATTTATCTCTTGTATCAAGAGAAGCTTCATTATGTAATTATTTACAACAAATAATAGATTCATAATGAAGCTATTATTCTAGAGTTCTAGACGAGGCTGAATTATTTGAACATTAACACTATGTCCTTTATCCAACTTATTATCGATCCTATAAAGCTCATTGCATATCCAGCAAACAATAGTCCCACTCCTATAGTCATAGGCTCAACGACCTTTTCAATTTTCCCTTCACCTGTTGTTCCATTTTCTGTTTGATAATTTACAGATGGAACATAGAAAGAAGTCGTAGAAACTACATCAGATTTTGCATACTTTACTTGTTCCATTGGGAAAACAGAAAGTTCCTCTTTTGGAGTATCGTTTTTCAAATAGTTTGCATTAACATTTACAGTTTGTGAAATAAAAAAAGTGCTCGCTATAAAAATGCTTAAGATATAATTTTTAAATATTTTGACCATAACTTTACCTCAAATATTTTTAATTTATAGATGTAAGAAAATATACATAATGTTTATATATCTCACACTATATACAATTTTGATATTTCAATATGTATTTTTAGTCAATAATAAAAATACATATAAAAATATAAATATAATTTTTTATAAACATTATTGTAAAAAAGTAACAGTAATAATTACAAAAATATTTTTTAAAATTTTATGAATTGTTTTGTTATGTGTTATATATAAATAACATGTGGTCATCGTATAATTTTTATAAAATGATATTAATATTATTTTTTAAATACATTTATAGATACTAAAAAATATACAATTATCTCATAGTATAAAGTAGAGCTCGAATTGGATAGAGATAAATGATATTATCTTTGTCTCGCCAATGTGAACAGCATATTACTGTGATGTAAAGCAGTGTATAGAAGAATATCAATTCAGACACATTTATGAGTGCTGAAAGATCGGCATTAGATAATATTTTTAACATTTTCTTCTTTCCAAACTGAAAATCCGCTTTTATTTTTAGAAGGGGTGTCTTTCCTAAAGTTGGATTACTTTTGAAAAGATCTGATTTCATTGCTTATTTAAAAAGTCTATGTAAGTGCTTTCGGAAAAATTTGAGCAACTACTGGTATCTCTTTACGTTGTTTAAGGTTATTATATGTTTCATATTTATGTGCTTTTTTAAGAAATCCGTCTCAAGGTACTCAAGCCTATTTTGCAATAATAGATATGATGATAAAGCCCCATGATATAAAATTCTTAGGGCATCAGAATCTTTGACGTTTACAAAGAAGAAAGATGGCACCGCCATACACTTTGCTCGCTCCTAATGTTGCTACAGATCTTTGCCTCTTGAGATGATTTATTAAGAGGCATTTTTATTTCTTTATTTAATTCAGCATATCCAGATTTGAAATGAGAGAATCTCACAATATTCGGTTTTTTCATTTAATTTGAATAATGATAAATTATGATTATAAATCAATGTTTTTGCCTGTAAATTACTTGCTATGAAATGTTTTTTATAAAATGCACATCTTCATAAGAATGTATTCTTTTTATCTTTTGTAATCTTAGGGAGGTTGTACCAATTGATGCTGTTTAAATACTGTTTAAGCAGTAAAGTAAATAAGCCTTCAACAAGTTTACGAGATTTGGATTGAGTAAATATAAGACATTCTAACTCAACAAGGACACTTTTATTGTTTTCAATAAACTCTTGTGTTCCATAGATTCTGGGAATTTTAATATTTTTTTCCATAATCAATACGCACATACCCTACAATTTTACTATAGTGTGTGATTTTTTTGATCAGATGAAAAAGGCTAGCAATTTTCATATCTTATCGAGCAAGGCATCGTAATATTCCTTTTTTGACAAATATAATAATTTATCCGGATGGGCTGCTGAGGTTGGGAGTGGATATCGGAGTTGAGATAGATAAGCAGGGTTTGATTGTTATGAGCTTGCACCCCTGTTTTTTGCTTTTTTAAAGCACGTGCAATGGTTAACTGACTTATGATTACTCAACGAGGTGCTATATTTTTTTCCTTCACATTGAGATACAATTCACCCGTGTTGTGAATTACGCATTTATTGAAGTTATTATAAAAGAAGTAGCGAGAAGAGAAGGGCATTTGAGTAAAAATGCTTCTTACAAGAGTTTACAAACTGATATATTCAAGAGATTTTTTATAATAGATCTCGCCATACTGCCATTGCTTCTAAGACTTCTCCTAAATGAGCATGTTTTGCGATAACTGTTTCTGCGCCAGCTTCTGCAAGTGCATTAGAGTGACCAAGATAGCTATGTGATCCTCCCGTAAAGCCGATGACACGCATGCCTGCTGCTATGGCTGCGTGTACACCATGAAGTGAATCTTCTATAACGATAGTGTTTTGGGGCTCTGCCTGTAATTGTTGTGCGGCAAAAAGGAAAATATCAGGGGCCGGTTTCGTTCTTTTTGTTCCAACTTCAGGTGCTGAAAATATTTTACCTTCAAAAAGGTCATAGAGATCAACCGTGGTGAGCATCTCTTTTATATCTACGCTTTTTGCATTAGAGCAGATACAGTAGGGATAGCGTGTTTGAATAATTTCTACAGCTTCTCTTACATCATCAATAGCCCGTAATTTAGTTTTTATTTGTGTACGAAAAATATTAGTCATTTGATCTATGAGATGAGCAGAAATTGGTTTTTCTGTTTCCTGTTCAACGTGTTTAAGAATATCGCGAAAGATAAGTCCTGCAAAACGCTCACTTAATTCTTCGGGTGATATTTCATATCCTGTTTGTTTGAGCAATTGAGATCCAATTTTTGCTGCAAGATATTCAGAGTCGACGAGAACTCCGTCACAATCAAAAATAATAAGATCTATCTGAGGCATAAGATATTCCTTTACATGTTACGAGATGGACAACTTTTATGAAAACGATATTGAGAGGATCTTATTTCATAAAAATCTGCTTTGAAAATGATTCTTAATTCTTTTACGAAATAAAAGATATGGGAACAGTACATTGAAAAAAAGAAAAATAAGGTTTCATTCATATGAAAGTTTTTTTACTTAAAAAAACAAAAACAATTATCAATTTTGTATAATTTTAACGATACGTTTACGCTATTTTGTAAATATGGATTGGTAATGCGGGCCTATAAACTATTTTGGTTGATTATAGGGCAAATTCAGTTAATTTTGTTGGGTTTTTCATGACAGTTATTCAGCTTCAAAAAGATTTTCTTCGTACCCCCTCACAGATGCCATGGCGCAATAAAATTTTTAAAGGAGATTGTGTTTCAGTTCTAGAAAAACTTCCAAAACATTCCATTGATATGATTTTTGCGGATCCACCCTATAATTTGCAATTGGACGGAGCTTTATACCGTCCAGATCATTCGCTTGTTGATGCGGTTGATGATGCATGGGATCAGTTTGAGAGTTTTGCTGCGTATGATGCTTTTACCCGCGCATGGTTGCTTGCTTGTCGTCGTGTATTAAAACCCAACGGAACACTTTGGGTTATCGGATCTTACCATAATATTTTTCGAGTTGGGACGGCATTACAAGATTTAGGTTTTTGGATGCTTAATGATATTATTTGGCGCAAAAATAATCCGATGCCTAATTTTCGAGGACGCCGTTTTCAAAATGCTCATGAGACGCTTATTTGGGCCGTACGAGATCAAAAAGATAAAAAGTACACATTTAATTATGATGCCTTAAAAGCGGCAAATGAAGATCTACAAATGCGTTCAGATTGGCTTTTCCCTCTCTGCACTGGAGCTGAACGTTTAAAGGATGATTCAGGGCGTAAATTACATCCAACACAAAAACCGCAAGCGTTATTAGCGCGTATTATTATGGCTTCTAGTAAACCTGGTGATGTTATTCTTGATCCGTTTTTTGGTTCGGGAACAACAGGTGCTGTTGCCAAGCTTTTAGGGCGTGATTTTGTTGGGATTGAACGCGAGCAAGATTACATTGATGCAGCATGTGAGAGAATTGCATCGGTTAAACCTTTAGCGCAACCAGAACTAGCGATTTTGGATAGAAAAAAAGCAGAACCGCGCGTAGCATTCAACAGTTTGCTTGAAGCAGGTTTACTCTATCCCGGAGAAGTTCTTTATGATCGCAAGAAGCAAGTATCTGCTATTGTAAGAGCTGATGGTACGATTATGCATGGTGGTGAAGCGGGTTCAATTCACGCAATGGGAAGAAAGGCTCAAGATTCGCAGAGTTGTAATGGTTGGACTTTTTGGTATTATGAGGAAAATGGACGCTTGAAGTCCATAGATCATTTAAGAATGATCATACGTTCACAAATGTTAAAAACGGGTGTTTTATGAACTAAGCTGATCGCTTCATTCTATTGATCACCAATGTACCTGATCTTGATTGAGATGGAGGTGGAGCCGTTTTATGCCTTTCTTAGATGTTTTTTATTGACACACTAATTTCGCTTGTAAGCGGCAAGCGAGTATTTTTATGCTTCTTGTAGAAGAAATTAAAATGAGAAACTTTCACTCTATGTTCTAATTTGAGTTCCAAAACAGTAAAATTTCAATATAATTTTATGAAAATGAAAGACTAGAATTAAAAGGCTCATTCAGAAGTTCAAAATTAAGTGCTTTTTTGAGATAATACGTACATCTGTAAAGTGTGTATGATGTAATTTATTTATAAAGATAATTTAGTGTTACTCACATTGAGTTTCCCCGAATATCGTCAAATTTTCTTATTTCAAACATGTTCCATATTGAATCAATGAAATTTACTTGCTTACATGTCATCAGCGGAGTTGGCGTGTGAATAAAAATTGTTAAAGAAAAAATTAAAAGTACCTTTTATGAACCGTTTCAAGTGCCAAGGGTTGTTTTAGGGGACTGGTAAATATTAGGGGACTGGTAAATATAATGATGGTACGGATTTGCTCCTTCATAAGCGAAAAAAGGATAGATCCTGAAATTTAAATCTAAGCTTTTCTATCCCTCCTTAATTCTTATCTGTAGGAAAAATTGGTTATTTCATTTTTTTAAATTTTTCTTTTACAGATTAAGAAATGGTTGCTAGAGATACAAAAGTCTCTGTTAGAAAACATTTTTACGAATAGGGAAGGTTATTTAAATCTGAAAGAATTGGGAAGTGCTACAGAAATGGCTTTTTTCATAACAGTAGGTAGTGCTTCTTCGGCAAGATGTTGAATGTTACACCACCAACCATTTTCACAATTCATTTCATGAACATCCTCAGTATAGTAAACATCGAGTTTTAGAGAAAAGTGAGTAAAAACATGCGTAATTTGTCCTTTGAATTGCCAATTGGCAGTAAAGGGTGCGTTTTGGAGCCCATTTTCGTTGTTTAAGCCAATATTGTTAGGAATTTGGGTCATTCCACCAAGGAGCTTTTGCGTCTGTCGTTTTTCCAAATAAATTTGTCTCTTTTTATTAAGGACCACAAAAGCAATACCTGTTTTTAAAGGGCGTTCTTTTTTAGGGGCTTTGACTGGAAAAGATTCCGGTTGTTGCGTCTTTGCTGCTTTACATAAACATTGAAGAGGGCAGATATAACAAGATGGTTTGCGTGGAGTACAAATTGTTGCTCCTAAATCCATCATTGCTTGAGCAAAGTCACCAGGACGATTTAAAGCAGTAATTTTTTGTGTTTTTTCTTTAATTTCAACTTTTGCTTTTTGTAATATTGAAGTGATAGCAAAAAGGCGCGCTACCACACGTTCGACATTACCATCAACCACTGCTACAGGGTGGTTAAAAGCAATCGCAGCAATGGCTGCGGCAGTATAATCTCCAATACCGGCTAGAGTTCGCAATTCTTTTACAGATTGTGGAAATTGTCCTGCGTAGTTTTCAACAAGTTGTTGCGCACATTTTTTAAGATTACGTGCGCGTGAATAATAACCAAGTCCAGCCCATGCTTTCATGATGTCATCTTGTGAGGCTTTTGCTAAAGAGGAAAGATCAGGCCATAGTTTCAGAAACTTTTTAAAATAAGGCTTAACTGTTTCAACGGTTGTTTGTTGAAGCATGATTTCAGAAAGCCAAACTTGATAAGGATCAGGACGGATACCTTGTTTTTGCTTTTCGGGGGTAATCCGCCATGGGAGATGTCTGTGATTTTGATCGTACCAAGCAAGGAGGTGCGAAGAAATTTCATACATGATTGTTTTCAAGCATAGGAAGATATAAAATGCAAAAGAAAAAATTATTTATTTTGTTGATATTTCATAAATTGAGGAGGCAATAATTTTTAGATGAAACAAATGATTTTAATTTAGTAAGCGATTGAACAATGATCTAAAAATGAGAAAACAACTTAAAAAACATATCTTTTATTCTCTTTCTGAGACGGTATACAAAATACTTGATCCAGTTTTACGCAAACGGACAGGGCTTAATGTAGCGCTTATAGAACATTGGCCACAAATTGCGGGCTATGATATCAGTGAACATACAATGCCGCTTAAAATTATTTGGAAACGTCGTGCAGATCAAGATGATGTTTTTCAGCCAGCAACACTTGTTGTCGCATGTGAAGGATTTGCTGCGTTAAAATTGATGCATGAAACAGAGGAGTTACTTCATAGAATTAACGGATTTTTTGGCTATATTGCTATTGATCGCATCAAGATTGAGCAAAGGAGTATGTCGGTTTTTATGAATCACTTGCCTCTAAAATCATCTTTGAGTGAACAAGACAAAAAATGCGTGGGAGAAATGCTTGAAGGAATTGAAGATAAAAGCTTGCGCCAATCACTTTATAAACTTGGCTGTTGCATTTTCTTGGAAAAAAATAATAAATAGAAAGATATTTTATATATTTTTCTTTAATATATGAGAAAGCATTGGATTCTTATTCGTTAATAACAACAGAAAAGTATTATTTATGGTAAAATATCGTTCTTTTTTATCTTTCGGGATAATTTTTCTCTTCATAACGATTGTACAAAACAGTGTAACAGTTGCTTTAGCGCGTGATCCAAAACCAGTGGCAACTGTTGATATGGAAGAGCTTCTCCAATCGGATAAAGTAAAGGATCGCTTTGAGGGAGAGGCGGATGCACCGGTCATCATTGTTGAGTATGCTTCGTTGACATGTGCCCATTGTGCGCATTTTTATAATGATATACTTCCTCAAATTCGTAAAAAATATATCAAAACAGGAAAAGTAAAACTGATTTTCCGCGATTATGCTTTTGATCCTCGCGCAACAGCAGGTTTTATGTTGGCACGGTGTGCACCAGAAGATCGCTATTTTCCTTTGATAGAAGTTTTATTTCAAAAACAAAATGAATGGGCTTTCGGAAAAGATGCTCTAACACCATTGAAAAAAATTGGCTTAATGGCTGGTTTTACAGATGAAAGTTTTACTGCATGTTTGAAAAATCAAGCCATTTTAGATGAAGTGAATGCATCCTTTGAGCGTGGTAAAGAGCTTGGTGTTACAGCAACGCCTACTTTCTTTATTAATGGTAGTAAATATGAAGGTGCCATGAAAGTAGAAGACTTTTTTTCGGTGATTGATAGTTTTCTTAAAAAATGAATCTTAATCTTCCAGAAGATGGATAGTGATACTTTTTGTCATTATCGCTTTTGGAAGGATTAATAGTATGCATTTATGAAGCAATATTTTTTGTTAAGCCGATTTTGAATCAAATCATTGCTTTTAAGTGAGCCTAGGTTGAATGATGTTTTGATGCTGATATGGGAGGATTTGTACAGTGAAAAAATGGGTTTATAGTTTTGGAGATGGAAAGGCAGAAGGAAGTGCAAGTGAGCGTAACCTTCTCGGAGGTAAAGGGGCTAATTTGGCAGAAATGAGTAATCTTGGTTTACCCGTACCACCCGGATTTACGCTGACAACAGAAGTTTGTAATTTTTATTATGCCCATGACAAATCATATCCAGAAGAGCTACAGGAATCTGTTAAGAAAGCACTAAAACGCGTTGGTGAACAAACAGGACGTGAATTTGGAAGTGAGCAAAAGCCACTTTTGCTTTCTGTTCGTTCAGGAGCTAGGGCTTCTATGCCAGGGATGATGGATACAGTGCTTAACCTTGGCATGAATGATGAGACTGTAAAAGCCATTGCTTTACAAGCTAATAATGAACGTTTTGCTTATGATAGTTATCGGCGTTTTATCCAAATGTATTCTAACGTTGTTTTGGGGTTAGATCATTCGTATTTTGAAGAAATTCTTGATGAAGCAAAAGTACGCAATGGTTACACTATTGATACAGAAATGACAGCAGATGATTGGAAGAACATTATTACTTCTTATAAAGCATATGTTGAAGAAAAATTAGGAAAACCTTTTCCACAAAATCCTGAACAGCAGTTATGGGGAGCAATTGGAGCCGTTTTTTCAAGTTGGATGACAGCACGTGCAGTTACCTATCGCCGTTTACATAATATTCCTGAAAGTTGGGGAACGGCAGTTAATGTGCAAGCTATGGTTTTTGGCAACATGGGTGAAGATTCGGCAACAGGTGTTGCTTTTACACGCAATCCATCAACAGGGAAAAAAGAGCTTTATGGTGAATTTTTAGTTAATGCGCAAGGGGAAGATGTTGTGGCGGGCATTCGAACGCCTCAAAATATTACAGAAAATGCGCGTATTGTTGCTGGCTCAAATAGGCCGTCATTAGAAAAAATTATGCCTGAGGCTTTTTTGAAATTATGTCAGATAGCGCAGAAGCTTGAGCAGCATTATCGGGATATGCAAGATCTCGAATTTACCATTGAAAAAGGTAAATTATGGATGCTTCAGACTCGTTCAGGAAAACGCACGGCTCGTGCGGCTCTCAAGATAGCAATTGAAATGGTTGAGGAGGGGTTAATAAACCGTGAAGAGGCTGTGATGCGTATTGATGCAAAGTCGCTTGACCAACTTTTGCATCCAACACTTGATCCCAAAGCAGAACGTTTTGTTATAGGACGTGGTTTACCTGCTTCTCCTGGAGCCGCAACTGGTGAAATTGTTTTTACTTCAGAAGAGGCAGAAACTGTGTCGGCAGAAGGTCGCAAAGTTATTTTGGTCCGTATAGAAACAAGCCCAGAAGATATTCATGGTATGCATGCTGCGGAAGGAATTTTAACAACGCGCGGCGGTATGACAAGTCACGCTGCTGTTGTTGCGCGGGGGATGGGAAAACCATGTATTTCTGGTGCTGGCAGTGTGCGGATTGATTATAACACAAATACGCTGTTTGCTTCAGGAGAAAGCTTTAAAAAAGGTGATGTTATCACAATTGATGGTGGAAGTGGAGAAATTTTCAAAGGGAAAGTTGCAATGTTGCAGCCTCAGCTTTGCGGAGACTTTGCAAAATTAATGGAATGGGCTGATGGGATGCGACGTATAAGAGTTCGCGCTAATGCTGATACACCATCTGATGCCCGTATGGGGCGCTCTTTTGGGGCTGAGGGTATAGGTCTTTGCCGTACGGAGCATATGTTTTTTTCTGATGAACGTATCGTGGCCATGCGTGAAATGATTTTAAGCCATGATGAAAATGGTCGTCGTAAAGCACTAGATAAGCTTTTGCCAATGCAGCGTTCAGATTTTATTGAATTATTTGAAATTATGTGTGGTTTACCTGTTACTATCCGCTTGCTAGATCCACCATTACATGAATTTTTACCTAAAACGAAAGCAGAAATTCTTGATGTTGCAACAGCTATGGGTGTTTCTGCTGAAGTTCTTGCTGAACGCGCTCAGCAGTTGCACGAATTTAATCCTATGCTTGGATTACGTGGATGCCGTTTAGCTATTACTTATCCTGAAATTGCAGAAATGCAAGCGCGGGCGATTTTTGAAGCAGCAGCAGAAGCTGCCCAAAAATCTGGATCTCCTGTTATGCTTGAAATTATGGTGCCACTTGTTGCGCTTAAATCTGAACTTGATTTTGTAAAAGCGCGTATTGATCAGGTTGCTGAGGAAGTGATGAAAGAAAAGGGAAGCACTATTCAATATATGGTTGGGACGATGATTGAGCTTCCAAGGGCGGCGCTTCGAGCAGATGAAATTGCTGAAACTGCTGAATTTTTTTCATTTGGAACAAACGATTTGACACAAACTACTTTTGGGATTTCCCGTGATGATGCTGCTCCTTTTTTGGCAACCTATTTTCAAAAAGGTCTTTTAGAGCAAGATCCTTTCGTGTCTATTGACCGTGATGGAGTAGGAGAACTTATTACCATTGCTGCACAGCGTGGACGATCAAAGCGTGCAAAAATAAAATTGGGAATTTGCGGTGAACATGGAGGCGATCCTGCCTCTATTGCTTTATGTGAAGAAAATAACCTAGATTATGTTTCGTGTTCTCCTTTTCGAGTACCAATTGCTCGTTTAGCAGCAGCTCAAGCCGCAATAGCAAAAAAGGGTATAATGGGTTAATATTTTTTTGTTGTATAGTTATTACTAAAATAAATTTTTATATATTCTTTTATTTTCTTTAATAAAGGAAATAAAGTGCTTCTAAAATGCACGATAAGTTATGTTACACGAGAAAGTGTTTTTTTGAGAAGTTTATGAGAGAAAATATGAAGCAGGATAGACAAAGATGTATTATTAATACACTTTCTATTGACGAACCTCTTGATAGAGAGAAATGTGTTATTGTGCAGTCAATTTACACGTTTGCTTTTTTATAGGGGAATGAATTCCTCACGCAAAATAGAATGCTCCAAACAAATGCATTTTTTTGCACATCATGCTGTTTGAGATAGACATTTCTCAGTGGATGCCCCATTTCACATTGACATTCGTGGAATGGGGATTGTGTAAAATTTCCCGTAAGTTTATAAAAATCTTCCCAAAGTATATAAACTCTACTATGCACTACCATCTTTACATTTATGAAGGAATATCAAAGTTATACAATATGTTGATTTATAATGATAATTTATCATTTCAACTTCTTTTATAATGAATCAATCAAAACCATGTTTTTTGCATGTTACAGGCGGAATTAGCGTCTGTGAATAAAAATAAAGCAAGGATATGCTTCTTATGAATCATCTCAAGTGTCAAGAGCTGTCACAAATTGAAGGTAGGTATAGTGTTGTAATGGTGCCCGGCTTGCTTCGTCACAAGCATAAAGATGATAGCGCACAAGTGGGGTTGCTATTATTATTCACGGGCCGTTGTTGCGAAATGGGCTTGGGTGCTTTAGAAATGTTTTTTTAAGAAAGCCCGTGAATGGCAATCCACATATATTCCGTTTAGGACATTTTGTTTTACGTGAGGAGGCGTGGGCCCAAAAAGATACGAGCTAAAAAAAGCATGAGGCAATAGGTAATCTCCATTATTTTAAAGACATTGCTTTAGATGTCTTTGAAAGTCGTAAAGCTGAATTAAAAGGAAATGGCAAAGATGAAAATTGGTTTCTCCCCTTAAAATTTCATATTCTTCCCAAATTAGACTGTCTCTCTGTTTCAGAGAGTATACAAACAGAGATACGTAATGCCCTTGCCTCCTATTTGGCATACAAAAGCTATAGCAGTTGAGAAAGTACTAAACTGTCTTAACATTTGCTTCAAACATGCTGCTGCGTTAGGTTTAGATGTTAATTTATAGGCGACACCAAAAGCACACGTTCTCTTAGAAAACAACGTCATAAAACACAAAACTTTCCAGCAATAGATTGGAGAGAATTGCCGATTTTTTATCAGACACTTTGCGAAACAACAACCATAATACAACTAGCTTTACGTCTACTTATCCTTACAGATGTTTGCACAAATTCTTTGCATCATATTTATAAAGATCAAATTGACGATAAGATATGGACAATTAGTGGCTCGATAATATGAAAGGTTTACGTGATACTACAAAAATTTCGTGTCCTTTTATCATCAGAAGCAATAAAAATTCTAGAACGACCGCGTTTGCTATTTTGCAATATTTCTTTTTTCTGCAATCGGTTGTGGTTTTCTTACAGCAAGTTGTATGGCTCAATATGTAATGTGTAAGAAAACCATTCTGATCGATTGAATATAAGAGGGCTTGAGATGAAGGAATGTTTGAGGGCATTAAACAAGCGAAAGATGAATTATCATTATAAATTAAGAGATTATTTTTATAGTATAGATGATTAGCTTCAATTTAATAAACCAATTTCACGCATTTTCATTAAAATTGTGTGATTAATTTTACCTGTTACAGGAAGATCAAACATTTTTTGAAATTGTTTTAAGGCTTCTATCGTCTTTTGATCTTCTATTCCTGTGACAATAACCTCTTCATTCCCAAAAATATGTAAAGCTTTTTGCACTTGTATAATATCTTCGACAGAAGGCTCTGAAATAGCTTCTTTTAAGTGCGTCATATTTTTTGTTTCTATTTCGCTCTGCTTAATTAATATCGCAATTTCATCTGTTGCGGGATTAGATAGAACATTCTTTTGCATTCTCTGAGCAGCTTGTTGTTTCCATAAAGTGATGGCACGGCGTGTTTTAGGTCCTTCCAGTCCATCTAAAGGTCCATCATAAAGTCCTAATTTTGCTAGTTCTTTTTGCTTTTCCAGCATGCTTGCTGATTGAGGAGGTAAAGGTGAATTTGTATGGTGATGACTTGGAGAATGTAGAGAAGTTACACGAGAGAGTTCTTGTGATTTTGCTTCTTTTTCCAATAAAGTAGAGCTCTTTCCTATACTTTGAACGGAGGAAAATTTCATTTGAGTTAAAATATTTTGATGCGTTGTCATTTGCGAAAATAAAGCATTAAATGAAATAAATAAAAAACTAATGCTAAAAAGAAGAGATCCAACAAAAAATAAAGTATTTTTTCGTGTATAGAAATAAATAGTTTTTGCTATCCAAAAAATAAAATGAAAAATTATAAGAAGAAGTGTTATAACAATACTACTAGAGTATTTACGGTGTTTTACAGTTTTTTTTCGGGTCGTCTTTCGTTTTTTTGTCATCATTTTTATTTTCAGTTGCGTTTATGTTTCACAAAGAAACGAATGCAAATTAGTTCTTACTTTTCGCTAGAGAGAAATGCATTTACATTATTGTTTTTTCCTTTCAAACTCCTAGAATAAGCAGCTTCATTCTATGAATGTATAAGTTGATCAATCAACAAGAGCTCTTATCAATTTTCATTAATTTCAGATTTTACAAATCTTTCAATATGTATAAAGAGAACATCGAATGATTAACGTTCAAGAGCATTTTAGTGTTTGCAAACTGCATTATCACATATAATCATCTCAATAATAATATCACGTTATTCTTCATTTTTGGCGCAGGTGTTTGCCTATCATTTAAAAACAAGTTAGAGACTATTTTTCTATAACGTTAAAAAGATAAGAGTCATTATATTCTTTACAATTTACATATATAGGGTTACTTTTCTGTAAACGGTTTGGTGAGAATACTGGTCTCTTAAGGTTATTATATTTTAGTGGAGCTACTTTTGTATCAATTAAATTGATGTTTACAATGTTATAGAAAAACTTGTCTTGAGATATTGAGATGGAGTTATAAGAGATGAAGCTATTGTTTGATCTTTTGATCGACATATTGATCATGTTGGTGATGTTCTAGTAAAAGTTTTATAGATAATATAAATATTTTATCACTACTAGAGTCAGAATAACAGAGTCTGACTCTTTTTAGCCTTTTCAACTAAGCTAAGATGATGAACTATTATTTAAAATAAGTATGTACACAATATGGAAAAGAAATTGGACTCTGTGTTTAATCCTTATCTCATTGCTACACTTTCTTGTGGAATAATTGCTACACTTTCTTGTGGAATAAAAGGTTATAAATGTGGGGGGTACATTTCTTAACTCTTATGCACGATCATGGTTATATCTCTCACTTTTTATCATGGTATGTTCATTAATATGATCAGCCTGTAAGTGTATAATTGGGATGTTAAATTTTTACTGAATAGACAATGTATCCCATTTTATACAGCGGCATTGTGCCATATTTATAAAAAAGCCAATGATATAGATCCAATAAATGAATACTCAATTTTATAAAAAACAAATTTTATAAATTGTTTATAAAGAAACAGTGTATAAAATGCTTCTTTTATTGTATTTACCACTGCGGTACATTGATTGCCCATGATACGTTTTTTAATCAAATTATCATTTTTTTTATTTTTTATTTTTGTCATTATTTCATTTTTTGTAGCAGATCCAAACAGTAACCATTCTTCTAGCCCCAAAAATAATGAGACAACAACGAGCGATGTGATTATTGCTTTTAAGAAAGCTTTAAATGACTTAGGAGCATTTTGTGACCGTAATATAGAAACCTGCAAAGTAGGAAAATCATTTTTAAGTTCACTTGGTGAACGCGCATATTACGGTGCGAGAGCTGCTTATGAATATTTAGGCAACATATTAGGGAACAACAATAATATCAGAGATTTCCCCTAATGTTTCTTGCAAAATCGCAATACAAGAGTTCTTATAAAGCCATACAATGTTATCTTGAAATAAGGATTTTTAACGTTCTTTGTGTTATTTATGTTAGGAAGAATAAATATTTATTTTTTATAAGTGTATTTAAGAATGATTATTCAAACGAAACAGGACTAAAATAATGGCGGAAACAATCGGTAATATCATAGAGAACTTTTCGCTTTTGGATAATTGGGAAGATCGTTATCGTTATGTCATTGAGCTTGGTCATGAATTGCCACCTTTTCCGGAAAGCGCTAGAAACGATGCTCACAAAGTTCCTGGTTGTGTTAGCCAAGTGTGGCTTTTATCTTCACGTAATAACTCAGAAGATCCAATATTGACGTTTCAAGGTGATTCCGATGCTCATATTGTGCGTGGACTTATTTACATACTTCTTGCTTTTTATTCAGGCAAAAAAGCTTCTGAAATTCGCAATTCTGATGCTCAAGAGCTCTTTGAAAAACTTGGTTTAAATGAAAATCTTACACCACAACGATCAAATGGTCTGAAATCAATGATTAAACGGATTCGTAACGAAAGCTATATATAATCCCCTTGGTAGAAATTATTATATATACAAAAACTTCACACAAAACATGTATACTAAAATCAAATTTATACACAAAACCATTATTTTCGCAAAATAAGATTATTTAGTTTTTTTCCGTTTACTTTTGCGTCCAAGACCCATTTCTTTGGCCAAAGCTGATCGTGTTTTTGCATAATTAGGCGCCACCATAGGATAAGAACTATCTAACTGCCATTTTTCACGATATTCCTCTGGCAACATTCCATAATGTGTCATGAGATGACGCTTTAGAGATTTAAATTTCTTTCCATCTTCAAGGCAAATGAGATAATCAGGAAATACTGAACGCTTTGGATTAACGGCAGGCCTTTGTTTTTCAACTTCGACTTCTGTTAACTCTAGATTTCCTGCTTTACGAAAAGCAGCATGGACATCAGCAATTAAACTTGGCACTTCAGTCGGTCGAATAGAATTATTACTCACGTAGGCAGCAACAATATCAGCAACCAATGTAATAACTAAATTGCTTTCAGTCTCTAAGACTGCACGATGTTCCATTCTTGTTTCCTTTAATTTAAAATTGAGTAATTCAAAATCGAGATATAGTGCATATACTCATGATATAAAGATCTCATGCACAAGAGTTTCATATTGTACAAAAATCTTTTTTGTCAATTCAATTATTCTATAAAATTGCCAAAACACAAAAAAATCAAATAAATACCTCTTTTTTGTCATAATATAAAATAAGAAAAACGAAATTATTACATGCTAAAATATATTTTTACCCTATAACATATCATACATAATATACAATACATTACAAATATAAAAAAATATAGGATAAAATTTATTTATTTTTTTTGATAATGTAAAAATAAAATTACTAATTATAAAAATATAATATATAAATTAGTATTTTTTATTTTGAATATTTATAATTGAGTAATTTTATTTTTAATAAATTTTAAATTTATTTTTATTATTTATACTTATTAAATTTAATAATAAATAACAATCTATATTATAAATAAGACACAGTGGAATTACTTATAATATAAAACTATTCATTAAAACGACATATAATATTTTTATGTTTTATACACAAACGAAAACACTTTAAATATACTTATTGCTTTCTATAAAGTTATAAGATTATACTGTTTCAAAAAAAATCAATTCTTTTTCTCATAGTTTAATTGTCTTACCAGTCACTTTCGTTATAAAAATGGTATTATATCCCTAGAAAACAATAGCTGTGATATGTAATGGACAGAAAGATATTAGTTTTAAAAATTATCATGGCGCTATTTTTACAAGTGAATAGAACTTATAGATTTTTACACTTGCATCAATAATTGTGATTCTAACATATAAACGAAGCTGTTAACATATTTTAATATAGGATTGTGTATGACCCGCACTTTTGCAATTCCTCCCAAAGCATCTAGAATCACTCATAAGGAAATATATCATGGTATTTTTCGTGATGATCCCTATCATTGGTTACGTGCGTCTAACTGGCAAGATGTTTTTAAAGATCCTAACTGTCTTGATCCAAATATTCGACATTATCTTGAAAAAGAAAATGCTTATCAATCAGCTCAAATGGCTGATACAAAACCATTACGAGATTTGCTTTTTACCGAAATGAAAAACAGGATCCACGAGAATGATAGTTCTGTTCCTATAAAACATGGTCCTTTTGCTTACGGATTCTCTTATGTTACCGGAGGCCAACAACCACATTATTTTCGGACACCAAGGAATGGCGGAGAAAAAAACGTGTACCTTAATGGTGATGTCTTGGCAGAAGGCAAAGAATATTTCAAATTTGGTTCAGTTCAAGAATCTCCTGACCATATACATGTGGTATGGACCTATGATGACAAAGGATCAGAATTCTATACAGCTAAAATTCGTAATTTTGAGACATTGTCTGACTGTATGGACACAATTACTGATACATCTGGTCAAATTGTATGGGATGCTAAATCTGAAGGTTTTTTCTATACTAAAATGGATAAAAATCACCGACCTTCAGAGCTCTATTATCACCGATTAAACACTGATCAATCACAAGATAAGCTTATTTTTCGCGAAGACAATCCAAGTTTTTTCTTAGATGTAAGCGGCTCTAAGCTTAACGATATTATTTATATTAATATTCATGATCATGAAACATCAGAGATCTGGTTGATTCCTGCTGAGGCGCCTTTTACTAATCCCCAATGTGTACGGAAACGACAAAAAGGTATTGAATATTCACTTACAGCAGGTGGTGATGTCTTCTATATTCTGACCAATCTAGATAATGCAAAAGATTTCAAAATTATGGTAGCGCCATATACATCCCCACAATCAGAAAATTGGTCTGAGTTTGTCCCACATCAGCTTGGGTGCCTAATCTTATCCCATGATGCTTATCAAGATTTTCTTGTCTGGATCGAACGGTTTGAGGGGCTTCCACGTATAAAGGTAATGGAACGTACCACTAAACAAGTTAATTCCATTGCTTTTACTGAAGAGGCTTATTCTTTAGGTCTACAAGGGGTTGCAGAATATAACAGTCCAACTATTCGTTTTTCCTATTCGTCTATGACAACACCTGATCAAGTGTTTGATTATGAGATGAAAAGTCGTAAACGAATGCTTTTAAAAACGCAAATAATTCCCTCTGGGCATAATAAAGATGCATATGTAACACGACGTATTACAGCAATAGCAGACGATGGTGAGAAGATTCCTATTTCACTTTTTTATCACAAAAACACTCCTCTTGATGGTGGTGCGCCTTGTCTGCTTTACGGTTATGGTGCTTATGGGATCTCTATTCCTGCCAGTTTCAATAGTAATATACTTTCTCTAGTAAACAGAGGTTTTATTTACGCGATTGCTCATATTCGCGGAGGAAAAGAAAAGGGAGTAGAATGGTATGAGAAAGGAAAACATCTCTTTAAGCACAATACATTTACAGATTTTATTGCTTGTGGGCGTTACCTCGTAAACAATAAATTCACTTCTCACGACCGGCTTATTGCTCATGGTGGTTCAGCAGGGGGCATGTTGATGGGAGCCATTGCCAATATAGCTCCACAGGATTTTGCTGGAATCGTAGCGAATGTGCCTTTTGTTGATGTCTTAGCGACAATGTTAGATGCTTCATTGCCACTCACACCTCCAGAATGGGCCGAATGGGGGAATCCTCTTGAATCAGAAGAAGATTATAAGCTTATTGCTTCCTATTCGCCCTACGATAATGTCAAAGCTCAAAACTATCCCCCTATACTTGTGATGGCAGGATTAACAGATCCTCGTGTAACTTACTGGGAGCCTGCAAAATGGGTGGCAAAATTACGAGACTTAAAAACAGACGATAATGCAATTTTATTACGTATTAATATGGATTCAGGGCACGCTGGTGCAGCTGGACGTTTTTCAAAGCTAGAAGAAATTGCCTATATCTATGCATATATTCTAAAGATAACAGGGAAAGACTGTTGCTAATCCATAATATCTTTGTTTGAAAGTCCCTCATAATTTATTGGTTTATAGGGACTTTCATACACTAAAAAATTATCTAGATAGCTTAAAGTTCACATTCTTCATAAAGTTTCAAAACATAGTCCCAATTAATTAAATGGTCTACAAAGGATTCGAGGTACTTCGGTCGAGTATTGCGGTAATCAATGTAATAGGAATGTTCCCACACATCGACACCTAAAATAGGCCGAGCATTGTGAATTAAGGGATTTTCGCCATTAGGCGTTTTCATAATTTCAAGCTTGCCATCTTTAACAGCAACCCACGCCCATCCAGAACCAAATTGGGCACTAGCAGCAGCAATAAAATCAGCGCGGAATTTGTCGTAACCACCTAGATCAGCGTCAATAGCTTTTGCTAACTTTTCAGGAAGTTTTTGGCCACCACCATCTTTTTTCATCCAAAGCCAAAAGTGGTTATGATTGTAATACTGTGCTGCATTATTAAACAAACCAATATTTTTTCCAAAACTTTTTTTAACAATATCTTCAAGGCTTTCATTTTCTAAGCCTAACTCTTTCACAAAATTATTGGTGTTGTTAAGATAAGCGAGGTGATGCTTATCATGATGATATTCAAGCGTTTCGCGTGACATATAAGGTGAAAGGGCATCGTAATCATAAGGCAACGGGGGCAATTCAAAAGCCATTTAAAAATCTCCTCGATTCTAATTGTTAAGCTTACTTCATAAGCCTAATTTGCCATTTACCGAATTTAAAAGCAAATGTTGAATACCTATTTGTATGAAATTAGTTTTAATGTCTCTCTTTTTGTAAAAGAAGCTTTTAGGAAATGCATGCTCATTAATCAAAAGGTCCTCGGTCTATATAAAGATTGCTTCTGAAGATTTTTTACATCTATGAATGGGTAATAAATATCATTATCTTTTGAATAAAAAGTAAATGGAAATAGCTATTATTCCTTGTTTTTGTATCTATATTTTTTCAAATACCATATAAAATGTTTTTAATTTTTGCAAAACTCTTCTAACCTATAGGTGTATCATAGTGTTTTCAACAGAATATTAAGTGTTATTTTTTAGGAGATATTTTTCAATGTGCTTGATTTCATTTTATGGCGCTACCCATGAATAATATAATGTAAAAGCCAGTGGACATTACCATCTTTACGCTTAATAAAAGAGCACAGCAGCACTATCACATACTTTACCGGTCCCCAATGGTGACAGCTTTTATCTTAATGAAGCAAGATGAGATTTGAATATATCAAGAAAAGCAAATCATATGCTAATTTATTAGATACATGAGTAAACTACAAGATTTTCATTTTCTGTTCCTAGGACATCAATACAAAGAGCAAAATAATTGGTGGATAAATGGTTTCTATTTGTGTTAAAAGCACAACCGTATATCAGTTTCTGCTACGAATTTGTATTGATGCAATGCCATACAAGACTCAGGCACTTTATGATAAAAAAGTAAGGTCTTTGATTTTCAGATATTGCGTCCAATCACAGGAATCGCTATAAGGTGCAAGAGTTGCTATAAAGCATGTTTTTTTGGGGTATAGCCAAGCGGTAAGGCACCGGTTTTTGGTACCGGCATTCCCTGGTTCGAATCCAGGTACCCCAGCCAATTCTAGTAAAATTAGTTAATCAAATTTCGGCTTGAGAGTGGATCAATCCCCTTAACCGTCTGTTGCTATTCATAGCAAGTCTGGTAAGCTGAAAAATACCCATTTGTAGCGGATTAGCTCTAAATATGGAAAGGCTTTCTTTTACTATAGCTATCGCTTAAAGAGCTCTTTTAAAAGCTTCTTTTTTATAAGAGGGAGGGGAAATGGTTTATCCGCACTTGCTTTAGAAAAACTATTTGGCTGGATTTTGTGCTCTGTAGCAACACCAGCGCGCAATTTTTCGTATTTCACCATCTTCATTACGTCGAACAGCGTAGCAATAATGCTGATTAGGAAACACATACCGCTGCATGTCACGTACCATACCAGCAGCATGTCCATAGGGTGCTACACAATCAATAAACCATACGTATTTTCCATTCTGCCAATTGGCATCGGATAAAAATTCTCCCTTTTCAAGCATAGATTGATGATTTTTTTCATCTAAAAAAGCCCAAGTGATAAAGGCACAAAATTCTCCACGTTCATTTTTATAGAGTTTATATTGCCCAGTCTGTAAGGCGGGTCCTATGTTGCGTTCAATATCCCAGATTCGCCAGCGGCGGTATAAGGGAGATGTAAGCATTAAAACAATCATGGCACCCAAAGCCGTAAGAGGATCTATGAGTGATGGTGATGAATTTTCATTTACAGACATTATCTTTCCTTTAGAGATTGTTCTAAAACTTTGGTAATAGGTTCAAAGAAATAGGAAATGAGACGCCGTTTTGAGGTAATGACATCCGTTGTCACAGTCATGCCAGGGATAAATTTAAGATGTTTGTTATTCAAAGTGATGTGATCTTGGTCAATTTTGATTAAAACAGCATAGACACCATTAATTTCTTTATTATAGCGCGCTGTAGCGCCTACATTAACGACTGTACCGTGGATAACACCGAAACGTTCAGGTGGAAAGGCAGAAAACTTGATGTAAGCACGTTGGCCCTTTTCTAAAAAACCAATATCTCGATTATCAAAAAACGCTTCAACAATGAGACCGCCCGCACCAGGGACAATGCGCATGAGAGTTTTACCAGCTTCTACAAAGCCGCCCAAAGTATGGATACTTAAATCATCGATACGTCCATCAACAGGTGCATAAAGTGATAAGTGGTCAAGATGGTATTGAGTGCTATCAAGCTTTGCTTTTAATCCTTGAAGATTCAGTTCTGTTTCACGCGAAAGTTGCCGATAGCGGGCGATTTCATCGGAAATGAGACTTTTCCGTTGTTGGCGGAGGGTGTTTATTTCGGCGGCATTTTCTTCCAAACGTCTTTGATTGGTTAAAATTTCATGCTCGACATTTTTAAAGTCATGTAAACGCTCTAAATAAAAGGCTTGGCTAATGACTTTTGTTTCCATTAGGCTTTTTGCAGCTTTTAATTTTCCTTGGCTTAATTGACGATCATCTTCCAACCTATCTAATTGCGCATGTTGTGTTGCACCGCTGCGCTCGACGCGGTCCGCTTGTGCTTTTAGCGCTCTTAATTTATCTTGGAGAGATTGAAGGGTAGCGCTAATGAGTTTTTCCCCTTCTATTCTTGCAGTCTGATTGCCAGAAGGAGGAGCTGGCAGATAGGCAAGCCCTTTGGTCACAAAATCTTTATCCAAAGGATCACTTTCATGCAAAGCTGTTAAAATAGCTGTTGCGATTTGTGCTTGAAGGGTTTGTTGCGCGATATCTGCTTGAACACGTGCGCACTCATTGAGGGCTTCACGAGGATCTAATTGAATAAGGAGATCACCTTGATGAACAAATTGCCCTTCTTTTACAAGGATTTTCTCAATGCGTCCTGTATTTTGCGCTTGGACCAGCTGAACATAGGTGGTGGGAATAACACTTCCTTGTCCTCGTGCAACAATCTCTGTTTTTGCGATAAAGCTGCCGATCACAATAAAGAGAAATAAGGTGACCAAAACAGCAACAACCATATGAAGCGTTGGTGACAAAGGGCGCAAATAGGGAGCTTTATCTGCCATTTTTTGCCTCCAAATCAGTAAAGTTTAAGACGGTTGCATGCTGAGGAAAGAGGTCACTTTTGTGGGTAATAACAAGAACAATATGTTCTTGCGAAAGTTTATATAAATGCTCAACAATTTGTGCACTGACAGTGTCATCCAATGCGGAAGTAGGTTCATCCAAAATAAGAAGGCTTGGGTTTATCAGAAAGAAACAAGCTAAAGCCAAGCGTTGGCGCTGACCACCTGATAAAAAACCACCTTGCTCTCCTACTTGAGTATTAAGTCCTAAAGGCAACTGAGCAATCAAATCATGGCAAGCACTAACATATAGTGCAGCGTCGATTTCATCTTTAGTGGCATCTGGTTTAGCAAGAAGCATATTCTCAAGAATAGTTCCGGAAAAAAGGCAAGGATTTTGAGGAAAATACGCGATTGTTTTACGCACGCTACGGACATCAAAATTCTGTAAAGGTTGGGCGTTAATCAATATCTTTCCGCTTGTTGGGGGGTAGAGTCCACAAAGGAGCTTCGCCAAGGTTGTTTTTCCGCACCCTGAAGGACCAAGTAACATAATTGGTTGCCCAGGTTGTAAACAGACATCAAGATGATTGATAATGGACTTATCTCCATAAGAAAAACAGAGATCGTTGGCTTCAAGATGAGGAGGAGCGCTGAGTTGAAGAGGCGGCTTTTCTTCTTCCCATTCTGAAGGGGAGTTAAGAATATCGCCCAAACGAAGACGAGAGATTTTCAAATGCTGCCATTCTTCCCATAGGGATGCAAGGCTTAAGATAGGACCAGAAACATTTCCAGCGAGGAGATGAAAGGCAATAAGTTGCCCTAGTGTAATCTGGTTTTGAAGAACTGCCTGAGCACCAAAAAAGATAATAAAAATAGTGAAAAGATCACCAAAAATATGGCTCATGGCTCCATTGAGAAGATGCAATTTACTGGTTGTAAGGCTTTGATCTAAACTACGGGCTAAAGTTTCTTGCATGCGTATTGTATGAGCAGATTCTTTTACGTGTGCTTTAATGGCTTCAAGATTGGTAAAACTTTCAATAAGGCGCGATTTATGGACAGCTTGCAGAGTGAAAGCACGGCGTAATTGGCGGCGCAAGAAGGGACCGACCAACGCTAAAGAACCCATTTGTAAAGGTAAAATGATAAGGACAATGAAGGTCAGTTTCGGACTAATGGAAAAGAGTGCAGCAATATAAATAATGGCAAACAGAACATTTAGCACAGTTGTGGCGATGGTTCCTGTTAAAAAACCGCGAATTGTATCAACTTCTCCAATACGTGAAAACAATTCTCCCACTTGCCAACGGCGTAAAGTGGGCAAGGAGAGACTTAAAAGATGGGTGTAAATGCGCCGTCCAAATTCTAGCGTAAGCCGATTGGCTAAATAGGCACCTAAGTAGCCTGATAGAGTGCTAAGAGCTGTGCTAAACAGCATGATAGCAACCATCAAGACAACGATAGCATAGAGACTTTCAATACGCTGAAAAGGGAGAATACGGTCGATAATCGCTTGAAAAATAAAAGGATTCACCAAGCCCAGCAAACGCAAAACAACAGCAACGCAACTGAGTTCGATGACATAATAGATATATTTCTTTGTTGTTCTTGTAAACCAAGAGAATGATACAGGTTTTTCTTGTGAATGACTCATTTGAATTTATGATTTTATTTAAGAGAAAGAGCGATTGATGTCGCATATTTAAACAGTATTGTAAATAGTATTATATTTATACAAAATATACATTTTGTGTGAATATAATATAAACATAATGTATTTATTTTTTATACAGTATTTTATTGTTATTTATACAAATTATGTTTGACTTATTATAAAATGAATAATAATGAAATTCCCACTGTATCGTTGTGATACAGTTATTTTTAATAATAAAAGGAGGATTTAAATGGGTAGTTCAAGCTCATCAAATGATTCAAGTAGTAACTCACATCCAAAAA
Source organism: Bartonella sp. OD88NMGDW (assembly GCF_042193775.1). Lineage (NCBI taxonomy): Bacteria > Pseudomonadati > Pseudomonadota > Alphaproteobacteria > Hyphomicrobiales > Bartonellaceae > Bartonella > Bartonella sp. OD88NMGDW. Next base: position 176,501 of record NZ_JBHIMA010000001.1, read on the forward strand.
GTTGGCTTTTTCCAGAAGATGATTATAGTACAGGCGCTCATGCCCAAGCAGCAGGTACAGGTGGCATCATAGGAGACGTAATAGGAGGTATTGCTGGACCGGGAGGTGTCAGTTCTGGCTTACTCGGTGGAGCAGTAAGCGGCGGAATAGGAGGAGCTGGTGATTCAAGTAGTAACTCACATCCAAAAAGTTGGCTTTTTCCAGAAGAAGATGATTGTAGCCCAGGAGCTCATGCCCAAGCAGCAGGTGCAGGCAGCATCATAGGAGAAATAATAGGAGGTATTGCTGGTGCAGTTGGAGGTCTTTTTTCTGGACCGAAAGGTGTCGGTTCTGGCTTTGTCAATGGAGCAATAGGAGGTGGACTAGCAGGAGCTGGTGACGCTGTGGTAGATAAATACAATGCATGCCATACGGCACCAAGTTGTGAAACAATCGATTATGTTGAAGCAGCTGCCATACACGGAGGCATAGGAGCAGCAGCTGGTTTCGTAACTGGTGCAGGTGTAGTAGCAAGCGGATTAGGAGGAGCTGCTAACGGTTTTATAAATAAGTACAATGAATGCCATCCGAATCCAAGTTGTGAAACAATCGATTATGTTGAAGCAGCTGCCATAAAGGGAAGCGCAGGAGCATTAATTGGTGTATTAAGGGGGCCAGGTGGAATAGCCACAGGCGGATTAGGAGGAGTTGCTACAGGTTTAATAGATAAGTACAATCAATGCCATCCGTAAAGTGGAAGAACACTGTTTCTAATTTATTTAGAAAATAACAATAAAGATATTTCTGAGATCAGTGATATTATAAACATACTTTAAAGCTATGGCTAAACTGATTTCAGGGATATTTTTGTATATGATAATAGATATTTTATTTTGGATTTTTTTGTTATGAATACTTTTACTAGCTCCTTAATGGCAACGTTTATATACGAATTTTTAATGATTCTTTATAATATGCTTAAAGGTGGGAATTGGAGTATAAAAATGGAAATATTATCAACAATTAGGTTTTTTATACTATATTATGCTGCAAATTTATTAATTGAATATACGGGAATTTTAAAATAATATAGAATTACGTTATTATCAGCATTTTATTATTTATCATAATTTATACATTTTACAAATTATATTTGATTTTTTTGCTAAATAGCATGCATCATCAGATGATTAAAGTAGTAACTCACATCCCAAAAGTTGGCTTTTTCCAGAATAAGATGGTTGTAGCGCAGGCGCTCATGCCCAAGCAGCAGGTGCAGGCGGTCTCGTGGGAGCCGTATTAGGAGGAGGGGCTGGGTGCAGTAGCTGGTCTACCTAGAGCAGTAGGAGGCGGATTATTAGGAGCTGCTATCGGTTTTAAAGATAAGTACAATCAATGCTATCCGTAAAGTGGAAGAACACTGTTTCTAATTTATTTAGAAAATAACGATAAAGATATTTCTGAGATCAGTGATATTGTAAACATACTTTAAAGCTATGGTAATTGATTTCAGGGATATTTTTGTTTAAGACAATAGATATTTTATTTTGGATTTTTTTGTTATGAATAATTTTACTGGCGCCTTATTGGTAACGTTTATATATGGATTTTCAATTTTTTTTTACAATAGATCTAAAGGTAAGAACTGGAGTATAAAAAGGAAAATATTATCAACAATTACGTTTTTTATATTATATTATTTTGGAATTTTATTAGTTAAATATATAGGAATTTTAAAATAATATAGAATTACGTTATTATCATTATTTTATTATTTATTATAATTTATATATTTTTACAAATTATATTTGATTTTTTGCTAAATAGCATGCTTATCAAATGATTAAAGTAGTAACTCACATCCAAACAGTTGGCTTTTTCCAGAAGAAGATGATTGTAGCGCAGGCTCTTATGCTCAACAGTAGGCACAGACGGTCTCGTGGGAGCCCCCCGTAATTAGGAGGAGGGGCTTGGGTGCAGTAGCTGGTCTACCTAGAGCAGTAGGAGGCGGATTAGGAGGAACTGCTAACGGTTTGATAGATAAGTACAATCAATGTCATCCGTAAAGTAGAGGGAGGCTGTTTCTAATTTATTTAGAAAATAGCTATAAAGATATTTCTGAGATCAGTTAATATTGTAAACATACTTTAAAGCTATGGCTAAACTGATTTCAGGGATATTTTTGTTTATGATAATAGATATTTTATTTTGGATTCTTTGTCATGTATACTTTTATTAGTTCCTTAGTGACAGCAATTGCATTTGGATTTTTCATGTTTTTTTTCAATAGATTTAAAGGTGAGAACTGGAGTATAAAAAGAATAATATTATCAACAATTATATTTTTTATAATATATTATTCTGGAAGTTTATTAGTTAAATATATGGGAATTTTAAAATAATATAAAATCAATTTGTTATATTATTTTAAAATATAATTATAAGGTGTTATTTGTAGAGTTATTTATAAAAAATAAGTTATTATTTTTATATAATATTTATCTTTAAAAAATTTTTACTGATTACATTGGGATAGATACTTTAAATCAGTATTGTCATCAAGAGTTCTGTTTTTTATTTCCTATTTTTGAATCTTTTTAATTATTTAAAGAATGAGTTGTTTTGAGATTATTGTCTTTTGTATAAGCATTGTCAGTTTATAGTTTTTGAAAAGTGATTGTTTGCTTATGTATCATGATTTATTGAAAAATAAGCAATTTTTGTGAAATAAAGTGTCTTCTCTCTCGCTCTTGATCGTTATTCATCGTCTTGTGAAAGAGGAAGGGAAGCGATTTCCGTATCAAGGGCATCCATAAAATCGATAATAAAAGCAGCATTCGTTCCCAAATCTCTTGGCAAATAACGAGAAGCAGAACGCATATCAACAAAAGTGGTATCCCCTTCATCAGTTAAGCGTATCACGATATCCGAAATAAACCCAAGGTAAAAAGTTTTAGCTCTCGTTTCAATATAAAGCGCATTTTCTTCACCTTTAAACTCTCGTTGAGCCACAACAGGCCAATCATAGTCTGCTAAAACATTAAGAACAGATTCGCGAATACGGTCAGGTGAACCATCATAACGGCGCCCCGATAGTTCTGGCCATTGTGACATCTGTAATGTTTCTTGTTCAGTCAAAACACTTTTGAGCGGTAAAGCATCGCTGGGACGTATTGTGCGAAAAAAAGCCGGCGGGCTTTGTGTATCGGTAGAAATATCGTAAAGAGCCGGTAAGGTAAACCAAAGTCCAAAAAATAACATCAGTGGTGTAGCCGTTATTACCGAATAAATGATCCCTTTTAAAGCTTTCATTCCCCCTAGGGCTCCATAGACCCATAAGCTGTAAAGTGCTTTTAAAGCAAGAAAAAGAGAAATAATCACACAGCCGGTAGAGATTCCGATCAAAATTATGAAGTCGGTTACGTTAATGACGGAAAAACGTTGTAAAATGACTGAAAATAATAAAATAAAGAACGCTAATCCACCAAATCGAGGGGACCATACTGCTGCTCTTGAAACGAACCGAACATATCTCTTCTTCATGAAGTTTTTTCCCCTCAATTGTAAACTATAAGCCAAGTTTTTTCAGAGTGCCTATCTTACAAAAAGCTTCTGCTTATAAGAGAAAAATAAAGCACTTATTTTTGAGGTCAAGGATGCATAATGTCTTATAAGTTTCCAGCGATTATTTTCGCACTTCATGGAAGGTAATCAGTATTTCTTCTATAGTTTATCATGTCATTGATGCGAACTTTATGGAAACGTTTGTAAATAAAAAGAAATAAATTCAAATAGCAAGCTTACAGTCGTTAACAGCATATTTTTCTAGAACTTTACTCTTGATTTTTCTCTTCTGATTGCGGGGAGTTTTTTCTGTCAGATAATGCGTATCAAATAGGATATGATGATGTGCAATAGAGATTTCATTCTACCTCAATAAAAAATTGAGGGATCTACAATCAGACAAACTTGAATTCGAGTATTCGATTAATAGAGAAAAAAGATAACCATTTTTATATGCTTTGTTGATTTTGTATAGAAAGTAAGGTGTTGTACAAATGAGAGATTAGTCCGTTTTTATTCATAAAATATGCGGCAGGTCGCAGATGAAAGGAAAGCTTCACTTTCTTGTTTTGCAAGTGAAGAAGGGGCAAAAATACGTAAAATGACAAAACCTTCATTCAAATTTTTAGCAACCAAAACTGAATTAGCATTTATTTTAGGTTTTGATTTTTTGAGTTCTATTATTTGTATTGGTTTTCCAATAATAAGATCGAGTGTATTATCAGGGGCTGTTCGGTCATTAAGGCTATAGAAAATAATTCCTTTGTGTGTGTAAGCAGCGAGTGACCAAAATTGTCGTGTTTTCAAAGCTTTTAAATGAACAGGTCCATTTTCAAGATTAAATCTGCAGACTTTAAGAAGAAAGAGTGGATCAGCAGATTGTTGAATAGGATTATCGGGAGTAAAAGCAACAAATTGATAAGGGGCGCCGGATTTTTTAAGTGCTGTCCATATATTATTTTGTGCCCAATAGGGGATGAGAAAGAGAACGCAAATATGAACGATAATAGCGCCAATGATTGCAAGAAGTGCGATATAAATGAATCTAGTCACAATTTATTTGTCCTGATGGAATTTGTTCTATTGATGGCATTGTAAGCTTTTGTAATGCCGTTGCAGAGATGATTGGGGTATCGTATAAGGTAAGAATAAGCCCGAATTCTTTTTGACTAACTGTTGCAAGCCAATTGCCGGCTTGCGGTGTAGGTGAAATATTGATGCGCAATGAGCCATCATGCTCATAAGTAATAGCGTTCGTGTGGAGTTCAAAAGGTATTTCTTTGGATGAAGTATAGGGCTTTAGGGATTTGTCAGCTGTATAAAGGGTAAAAAGACGGGTTTCAGGAATGGTGCCTTTGAGCAAATAATCACAGCGAGGGTGGAGTGGACGCCCTTGGTTATCTTGCCAAATCTGGAATTGTATACCTTCAGTACGTCCGAGTGAAACAATGCCTTGTTTAGCGGTGCGGGCGCGGGTATAGGGATCCATATTGGCGGTTCCCATTTGTGGATAAGCACTCCATTTTCCAATTCTAAAGAGTCCAAAATGATGAAAGGAATTGAGCACATAATCGACACTCAATTTTCCACATAAAATAGAAAAAGCGAAGATAAAAAAGAAAATGGTGATATTAAAAAACATCAGTGAATATCTTGAATTCAAAATGTTGAATCTCCAGTTGTTTTCATCTTCAAAGAAATTGCAGATGGTTTTTTCAGATCTTTGTTAATCAATCGCACAATATTCAATGTTTCAGGAGAAAGCGTAGAGGGTGTTGGGGGAAAAAATTCAGAATCTACATGGGAGGAAAGTATTGGGGGATGATAAGGAAGAAGAGAATCTTTAACACCATAGAGTTGTTTGAGCATAATATTTTGGTGTGCAGCAAGCATGATGCGTTGCCATATCATGGCAGGGACTCCACCCCCAAAAGCACGATTCATCGGTGAAAAGTTATCATTTCCCATCCATACCGCTCCAGTATAATTACCAGTAAAGCCAACAAACCAAGCATCACGATAGGATTGTGATGTTCCAGTTTTCCCAGCGACAAGAGTCATAGGCAGAGCAGCACGCTTACCAGACCCTCGTGTTGTGACACCCACCATCATTTGGTTCATATAAGCTGTTGATTGTTCACTCAGAACTCGGTGTAATTTTTTTCCGTTATGTTCGAGATCCCACACGACACGACCATCAATTGTTTTGATTTGTGTAAACCCATGACGATTACCAGCTATCCCGCCATTCGCAAAGACATTAAAGCCTGTAGCTTGATCCATGGGGGTCATGTTGGAAGTGCCAAGAACCATCGTTTTGTGTGATAAAATATGCGCGTTAATCCCCATATTCTTGATGAGATCTATGATGGGTTGGGTATCGCGGTGAAGATATTGATAGGTGAGATACACAGGGACTGTATTAATGGAAAAAGCTAAAGCTGTTGCTAAATCAATTTTCCCCAAATAACGACCAGAATTATTTTTTGGTGTCCACCCCCCCCAATTGATGGGAGCATCTAGAACGATTGTTGAGGGAGACAGTCCGTGTTCCAGTGCGGTTGCGTAAACATAGGGTTTGAATGAAGAACCAGTTTGCCGTCCGCCTTGTGTTGCTCTGTTAAATTGACTCTTTTTATAATCTAGTCCTCCAACAATTGCGCATACGGCACCGTTATTATCGAGTATAACAGTGGCAGCTTGTGTTACGCGATATTGTTGACCATATTGATGTAAATGATATGCAATTGATTCTTCTGCTGCTTTTTGAATATTCGGATCAAGGGTCGTTTGAATAATTAAACTATGGCTTGGAAGTTGATTACGCATTTTTTTGACTTCCTCGAATGCCCAATCAAGAAAATAATCAGCCTGATTATTTTCTATTTGGGGAAGTGCCCTAGCAGGGTGGCGATGCGCATTGATAATCTGGCTCTTCGTCATAAAGCCACTATTAACAAGATTAGAAAGGACTACATTGGCACGTGTTTGAGCCGCAAAGAGATGACTATGAGGAGCATATTTTGTTGGAGCTTTAAAGAGTCCTGCTAACATAGCAGATTCACTTAAGGATATATGACGTATGTTTTTTCCAAAATAAAATTTTGCCGCTGCGGCAATACCAAAATTATTTCCTCCCATATAGGCCCGGTCAAGATAAAGTTGTAAAATCTGTTTTTTGCTAAAATTTGCTTCTAGCCAAAGAGCAAGATAAGCTTCTTTGATTTTACGTGTTATGGTTCTCTCGTTTGTTAAGAATAAATTTTTAGCCAATTGTTGTGTGAGAGTTGAGCCACCTTGCACCACACCGTTAGCTTGCATATTTTGTGAAATTGCCCGTGTAAGTCCTTGAAAATCAATACCCCAATGATCAAAAAAACGACGGTCTTCTGTAGCAAGAACCGCTTTAATGACAGTGTCAGGCATTTCTTCAACGGGGACAGAGATCGCTGGCAATGCACCACGGTGCCCAATGGAATTTCCATAGCGATCTAGAAAAAGAATGGAAAAGTTTTTAGGAGAAGACCAATCTGTTTTGGTCAGTTCAAAAATAGAAATGCCTAAAATAGTGAAAAGAGTAAATCCCATCAACCCTAATGTCAGTATTTCATCGAGAACTTCAACGATAAAACGTTTCCATCCTTGAAGATGAAAATTTTGTGAGACGATTTTTGCCTTTTTCCAGAAAAAACTGTTAGCAGAACGAATGTGATAAAGCGCTGTGTCTAATCGTGCGTCTAATTCAATGAGAGCAGGACTGTGAAATGGCTTACGATGTTGCCTTTTCTTTTTTTTAAAAAAATCAAACATTTAAAGAGAGCCTATGGCAAAGAAATACAACCAAACAAATCTACAATAATTATATGGAGTAGAAGTATTTTTTTGCTATAGTGCTAACAGAGAAAGAGTTTATTTTAGAATTATTCATTTTTCGTAAGATAGTGTATTAAGATTTTATTATTTTATTGAATAAATTTTATTCTCATTATTAAAAATATTTTATTTTGAGTTTTTAAAAATTTGGAATAATATTAATGTGTTCTTCTGTAAGATAGAGGATAAATTATTTCCATTTGTGATTTTTAAGTCGACCCAAAAAAAACATTATTTCTTTTATTCTTTATCAAGGAAAAGAAGAGATGGGTTATTGAAATATTTATGATGAAAAAAAAATTCTTGTTTGTAATAATAGCAGCTTTTTTAGGAGCAGATTCTGTTCTAGCTTCTGGGTGTGCTGAAGTAGGTAAGAAGGTTGCCGCGCAAGAGAGCGGGGTTCTCGTCCGTTCAAAATCGGTAGTTCAGGACGGAAAGGACATGTGTGCAATTGTAGTTGTTGTACCAGCCCGTAATGGTGAAAAGTTACGTCGTGTTGAGTTTTTTGTTCCTGCTGATTAGTTTTTGGCAGATGGTGTTGTGATGCGTATCTTAATCGTTGAAGATGATCGGAATCTTCACCATCAATTAGTAGAAGCTGTAAGACGTGCAGGATATGTTTCCGATAGTGCTTTCGATGGTGAAGAGGCTTATTTTTTAGGTAGCACAGAGTCTTACGACGCGGTGATACTTGATATAGGTTTACCGCAGATTGATGGTATTCGTGTTGTTGAAAAATGGCGTCAAGAAGGGCACTCCATGCCTGTTTTAATGCTAACAGCGCGAGACCGTTGGTCTGATAAGGTGCACGGTATTGATGCTGGGGCTGACGATTATGTTGTGAAGCCATTTCATTTGGAGGAAGTGATGGCGCGTTTACGGGCATTAATTCGTCGCGCTACGGGACATGCGACAAGTGCATTATGTTGCGGAAATGTTTTGTTGGATACGAAGACGTCTCGTGTTTTTGTGGATGGTCAGTTGATTAAACTAACATCTTATGAATTCAGACTACTTTCGTATCTCATGCATCATTGTGATAGGGTCATTTCAAGAACAGAGCTTACTGAACATCTTTATGATCAGGATTTTGATAAGGACTCGAATACGGTGGAAGTCTTTGTAGGTCGGTTACGGAAAAAGCTTGGAGTGGATTTGATTGAAACTATTCGAGGAATGGGGTATCGCGTGAGAACGCTAGGTGATTAATGAATACTTTCGAAGAGAATAATTGGTGTAGGAGGTTCTTTTTTGTAATTACTCGATCTCTCAGTTTACGTGTTATGGTCTTATCAACATTATGGGTTGTTATTTCTCTTTTATCGATTTCTGCAGTAAGTATTTTATTTTATAAACGTTCAACTGAACAAAGCCTAGAGCGTATTCTTTCTGCTCAACTCTACAGTCTTATTGCAACAGTGACGGTGTCATCGGAAGGTACTTTGAGAGGAGGGGCTGGGATTGATGATATTCGTTATTCTGATCCAACAACAGGATGGTATTGGGAAGTTGTTGCGATATCCCATAATTTAAAAGGAAGATTGACATCCCCCTCATTGGGAACAGGCGAGATATTTACACCAAGTGATGTTGATATACCTTTTGACAATAAGTTCTTTCGCTCTTATCGGATAAAGGGGAACAATGGTCAAAAGCTACAAGTGATTGAGAGTGATGTTGTTCTTGATAATGAAAATCATATTGCACGTTTTCGGCTTGTTGGGAATATCGATGAAGCTCATGCCCAGGTAAAGGAATTTAAGCGAACTTTGCAAATTTTTCTTTGGAGTTTTGGTATCGGGAGTGTCCTTATTAATATTGCTATTATTTTCTTTAGTTTTCAACCGTTGAAGCTTATTCGACGCGCATTGAATGATATTCGCGAAGGAAAAGTTCACTATGTGAATACGGATTTAGTAAGCGAAGTAATGCCGCTTGTACAAGAGATGAATGCTCTCATTAATAATAATCAGCGTATTATTGAGCGATTTCGCACACAGGTTGGTAATCTTGCTCATTCATTGAAAACGCCTCTATCCGTGATTATGAATGAGACAGATAAGATGCGCGGAGAAAAGGCTTGTTTGTTGAGAGAGCAAACGCAAATAATGCAAGCTCAAATCAATCATTATCTTCAGCGTGCGCGGATTGCAGCACAATGCGATAGTATTGTCTATCATACGTCTGTTCGCAGTGTGCTTGAACGTTTAGTGCGGGTTATGAAAAAGCTTAATCCTGAAAAACAAATTCAATTTATTATGGATGTTGATGATATTGTTTTTTCTGGAGAGAAGGAAGATTTAGAAGAAATTATAGGGAATTTGATTGAAAATGCTACTCAGTGGTCTCGAGCAAAGGTTTTGATCTCTTGTTGTTTAGAAGAAAATGTTGAAGAAACAGAATATTTTAGTATCTTTGTAGAAGATGATGGCCCTGGTTTAACAGAAGACAAAATGGAGGAAGCATTAAAAAGAGGGCGGCGGTTTAATGAAAGTAAACTAGGGGCAGGTTTAGGGCTAGCAATTGTTTCAGATATGGTCAGTGAATATGGTGGCAAGCTCTTTTTATCACGTTCTGATTTGGGTGGGTTGTATGCAAAAGTTTTATTACCTAAGATGGGAGAATAACACATTTTTTCCTTAAGCAAGAAATGTCTATAAAGTCTGTAAAGCAGTATTTTCAGATAATACATAAAGAGTAAGGAGACATTGTTTTGAGTTTCTTTGTTTAATTGATATATATAAGAAAAATGGACAATAGATTTTATAATATTTTCCATGAAAAAATGAATTTTTATCAATTCACATCACTCTTCTCATGAAGATGGTAAAATGTAAGCGAGTCATTCTCTGTGCGTATTGGAAAAAAATGATATGCTTTTATTAATTTTTGCAGCATTTTTTCTGACTTTTCTGGCAAGTATTCTTTTTCTTTCACTACGTTTTGACGATGATATAAAGAAAGAATGGAAAGTTCAAACCGTGGATGGCTATAGAAGTCATAAGCATACGATTGAGTTTAACAAGCTTTATATGCATTATAAAAAAAGAAATATTCTTAAGGCTTTAAGTATTTTATTTGTTCTTCTTATGACATGGAATATTTATGGTCTGACAGGCAGTCCAGAAGTGAAAAGTTATTTTTTTAGCGAATTAATGGATAAGGATCCTAAAACTCTTAGTAAGCAAGAAAAGCTTATTCGTTTACAAGTGCTTTTTTTCCGTGCACCTCATGATGGCAAGCTAGCAGATGCGTTAGCGGTAGGGTATCTCGAAGAAAGCCTTTTTCAAGAGGCTGTGAATACTTATTTAGACGCACTTCGTTTGAATGGAGAAACAGCTCCAAGGCTTGTAGGATATGGTTTAGCATTGGTTGGTTATGAAGGGGGAGTGATAACACAAGAAGCACAAAATGCTTTTCAAAAAGCAGCAGATTTAGCGCCAACAGATTTTTATCCACGTTTGTTGTTGGCCGATGCATTGCATCAAGCAGGAAAAACTGCGCAGGCAGTGCAATTTTTACAAAGCTTTCTTGATACAATGCCTGAAAATTTTTCAGGACAATCACGTGTTAAAAAAATGATGATTCAGTTACGTGATTTATCGCGTGAGCATACAGAGAAAAGAAATCTTGCACCTGTGTAGAAGATGTGCAAAGCTCTTAAGAAATAAAATATTGATACTTAATTATAACGTATTTAAACTTTTTTCGCAGAGTGTCTATGAACAGTCAATCTTTAAAGAGTTCTGCCTCATGGAAGGTTATTTTAGAGCAGCGAAAAAAAAGGCGCTTACTGATCATATTATTATGTTGTTTGGTTATGACAATTGCAGCAAGTCTCATAGTGTATGCAATGCGTCATGCGGTCAGTTTTTTTAGAATGCCCTCTGAAATTACAAGAGAAGATATTTTAACGGAGCGCCCTTTGCGTTTGGGTGGCTTTGTTGAAAAGGGAACCGTTCAATATGTTGGAGAGAGAGGCGTTATTTTTTTTGTAACGGATAACAAAAAACATGAAAAAGTAGTTTTCAACGGTGCCTTACCGGATCTTTTTCGTGAAGGTCAGGGAGTGATTGTAGAAGGGCATTTTGATAAACAGGGTTTTTTTATAGGGATGCGTATTTTAGCAAAACATGATGAAACTTATATGCCTAAAGAAACAGCTGATCGTTTGAAAAAATATTACAGTATGGAGAAATAATTCGATTGTGCTTGTCGAACTGGGTCATATTTTTTTAGCTGCAGCATTTTCAGTAAGCTTATTAGGGGCGTTCTTACCTGCTTTAGGTGTTTGGTGGAGAGAGCGTTTGTTAATGCAAACAGCTGTTCCTCTAGCATATATCACTTTTACATTACTACTTTTATCTTTTTTAGTGATAATTTATGCTTATGTCGTATCTGATTTTTCTGTTTTGAACGTTGTTGAGAATTCTCATTCAGAAAAACCGATGCTCTATAAAATTACCGGTGTTTGGGGCAACCACGAAGGCTCTATGTTGTTATGGGTTTTAAGTCTTGCTTTTTTTAGCGCATTGATGGCCTTTTTTAGCCAACATTTGCCAGAAGATTTTAAGACGCTTGTTTTAATTTGCCAAAGTTGGATTACAACTGCTTTTCTTTTATTTATTCTTTTTGTATCCAACCCATTTTTACGTGTGAATCCACCAGCATTACAGGGAAATGGTCTCAGTCCTCTTTTACAAGATATCGCATTAGCAATTCATCCACCGCTACTTTATTTAGGTTATGTCGGTTTTTCACTTTGTTTTTCTTTTGCCGTTGCGGCATTGATTATGGGACGTGTTGATAGAATTTGGGCGCGTGGGATTCGTCCGTGGCTTTTACTTTCTTGGTGTTTTTTGACATTGGGTATTATGGTTGGCTCCTATTGGGCTTATTATGAGCTAGGATGGGGGGGGTATTGGTTTTGGGATCCTGTTGAAAATGTTTCGTTTATGCCTTGGCTTTCAGGAACGGCTCTTTTACATTCTGCTCTTGTTCTCGAAAAACGAGAAATATTAAAAAGTTGGACTTTGTTTTTAGCGCTGCTTACTTTTTCCCTTTCTCTGATGGGAACTTTTCTTGTGCGTTCGGGGCTTTTAGTTTCTGTTCATAGTTTTGCTGTTGATCCAGCACGGGGGCAAGCAATTCTTGCACTTTTATTGTTTTTTACAGGAGCGGCTTTTCTTCTTTTTGCTTTGCGCACCCCTATTTTAAAAACAGGAAATTTTTTTCAACCAATTTCACGTGAAGGGTTTATTGTTTTAAATAACTTGTTACTAACAACAATAACAGCAACAGTATTGATTGGTACGCTTTATCCTTATTTTATTGAGATATTAACAGGACAAAAAATTTCTGTAGGGGCTGCTTTTTTTAACCTTACCTGTGGACCGCTAATGGTTTTGCTGTTGTTGTTTGTTCCGTTTGGGACAATGATGGCATGGAAACGCGGTGATTTTCTTGCAGTTTTTGAACGGTTATGGTTTGTTTTTGTATTGGTTGGTATCGTCTGTTTTATAATATTTTATGCGACATCTGTGCGTGATATTTTTGCCGTTTTAGGGATTGGGCTTTCAGCGTTTGTTTTTTTAGGCAGTTTAGCGGATCTATGGGGAAAGAGTGGATATGGCAAGAGAGCTTTTTCAGTACGCGTTAAGAGATTTTTTGGATTGCCATGGTCTACTTTTGGTGCAGCAATAGCACATATGGGATTAGGTGTTACATTATTTGGTATTGTTTGTGTGGCAAGTTTTGGGCAAGAACGTATTTTAATCATGAACGTAGGGGATAGGGTGACGATAGCGGATAAAACGCTTCATTTTGATGCAGTGTATGATGATGTTGGTTCGAATTATTCGGCAATGGAGTTTTATTTTAAAATATATGAAAATAAAAACATTGTGGGTCATGTAACAGCCTCAAAGCGATTTTACTCGAGCCAAAATACATCAACAACAGAAGTTGGTCTGAAAAATCATGGCTTATCGCAGCTATATATTGTACCAGGACATATCGATAATCGGGGTCTTGTTGTGCATGTATGGTGGAAGCCTTATGTAATATGTATTTGGTTAGGGGCATTCATGATGGCTATGGGGGGATGTCTTTCTCTTCTGGGGTATTGGTTTCGCATTGGTATGTACAATAGGGTAATGCCTGCTTTAAATTTTTGGAAAAGACATTGAGATGAAAAAAATTCTTTGGATTGTATTTTTTTTAATTGCAACGTTTCCTTTTCAATTAGCAATAGCAGTAGAGCCGGATGAGATTTTAAAGGATAAGATTCTTGAAGCGCGAGCACGCCATATTTCATCGCATTTACGTTGTCCGGTTTGTCAAAATCAATCAATTGATGATTCAGATGCTGCTTTAGCACGTGATTTACGGCTTTTAATTCGGGAAAGGCTAAAAATGGGCTATAGTAATCAGCAAGTCACTGACTTTCTTGTTGAGCGATATGGTGAATTTATTCTCTTGAAGCCACCATTGAATAAAATAACTTGGTTTTTATGGTTTTCGCCTTTGATCATTATCATCATTGGCGCAAGTATCATATTTTTCCACTTCAAACGGAACAATCATGAGAAAATAATGAGTTATGTGAATGAAGAAGAACAGCCAAAAATGCCATTGCATTAAAAAAGATGTTATATAAAAGAAAAAAATCAGATCATCTGCAATGAGCATACAATCTTATTGTAATTATATTAGGGAATACTGAAACCTTACAAAACTTTAATAATTTAGACAGAAAATGGTAAGGTCTGGTGTTTTATAAGTGATCGAAATTGGAATAAAGGTATGATTGAATAGGAGCATAGAGTAAATGGTTAAAAAGGCTTTCTTTAAAACATTTGTCGCAGTGAGTTTTTCTGCGATATTGGAAAGTGCACTGTTTTTTAGTGGATGTACATCAAGCTTGTGGATAACAAAGGCTCATGCAAGTTCTGTATTTACTTCGTTAATACAACAACAGGGATTTGCCGATATTGTTGCTCAAGTGAAACCAGCCGTTGTAGCAGTACAAGTAAAGAGCAATAAAAAGAAAGAAGATAGGTTCTTTAGCAACTTTTTTAGTGGTCCAGGACTTGATCAATTACCAGACCAGCATCCTTTAAAAAGATTTTTTAAAGAGTTTTATGATTTTGATAAACCTAAAAATAAATTTCCCCACCAATCGCAAAGACTCCGTCCTGTTGCTTTTGGATCGGGTTTTTTTATTTCGTCTGATGGGTACATCGTGACCAATGATCATGTGATTTCTGATGGAACAAGTTATACTGTTGTTCTTGATGATGGTACAGAATTGAATGCAAAGCTCATTGGGAAAGACCCCAAAACCGACCTTGCCGTATTAAAAGTGAGTGATAAAAGAAAATTTTCCTATGTTGATTTTGGTGATGATTCAAAGCTTCGTGTTGGGGATTGGGTTGTTGCCATTGGGAACCCATTCGGCCTTGGTGGAACTGTGACAGCAGGTATTGTTTCTGCACGTGGACGTGATATTGGCACTGGTGTGTACGATGATTTTATTCAGATTGATGCTGCTGTTAATAGAGGAAACTCTGGTGGTCCAACGTTTGATCTTAATGGAAAGGTTGTTGGGGTTAATACAGCAATTTTTTCTCCTTCTGGAGGAAATGTTGGGATTGCTTTTGCTATTCCGGCAGCGACTGTAAAACAGGTTGTACAACAACTTATTGAAAAAGGTTCAGTTCAACGTGGTTGGTTAGGTGTTCAGATTCAGCCGGTAACAAAGGAGATTTCCGATTCAATAGGTTTGAAAGAAGCCAAAGGTGCTTTGGTTACTGATCCGTTAAAAGGACCGGCAGAAAAGGCTGGTATTAAAGCGGGTGATGTAATTATTTCAGTGAATAATGAAAAGGTTGCTGATACGCGTGAGCTGGCGAAACGTATTGCAAATATTAAACCAGGAGAAACGGTAACTATAGGGATTTGGAGATCAGGTAAGGAGGAGAGTATCAAGGTTAAGCTCGCTTCAATGTCTGAAGATGAAAGTAAGAAAGAGGCTTCAAAATATTCAAATGAACGGGGTGATTTAGATGAAACATTGGAAGATTATGGTCTGATTGTTATACCCTCTGATGATGGTGTAGGGGTTGTCGTAACGGAGGTCGATACCGATTCAGATGCTGCAGATAAAGGGATACGCCCTGGTGATATCATTGTGACAGTAAATAATAAACCGGTTAAACGAGTCTCTGATATTGTTAGTACAATCAAAAATGCTCAGCAGTTAGGACGAAAGGCTATACTCTTACAAGTGCGAACAAATGATCAAAATCGTTTTGTTGCTCTACCAATTTTGAAAAAATAAGGCTTTAGTTGTAGGACAAATGTTTATTAAACATTTGTCCTACAACATAATAAAGTAATGGAGATACGTTTTATGAAGATACTCGTTATTGAAGATGATCATGAGACGGGGCATTATCTCGAAAAGGCTTTTTTGGAAGTAGGGCATTCCGTTGATGTTGCTTATGATGGGGATACGGGATACGCTTTAGCGACCACGGAAAATTATGACGTTATGGTTGTTGATCGAATGCTTTTGCATCGTGATGGTCTTTCTATTATTGCTGAATTGCGCGCTAAAGGCAATGAAACACCGGTTCTTATTCTGTCTGCTTTAGGGCAAGTCAATGATCGTGTAACGGGGTTGCGTGCAGGGGGAGATGATTATTTGACAAAGCCTTATGCTTTTTCTGAACTTCTTGCGCGTGTTGAAGTTTTACAACGGCGGAAAAATCCTAAAGAAGCAGAAACTGTTTATTGTGTAGGTAATCTTGAGCTTGATCGGCTAGCACATACGGTAAAACGGGGTGATAGAAACATTCTATTGCAACCACGAGAGTTTCGTTTACTTGAATATTTGATGCGCTATGCGGGGCAGGTTGTTACACGCACTATGCTTTTGGAAAATGTTTGGGATTACCATTTTGATCCACAAACGAATGTCATTGATGTCCATATCTCCCGTTTGAGAGCCAAAATTGAAAAAGATTTTGATGTTCCCCTTCTCCATACCGTGCGTGGAGCTGGATATATGCTGAAAGCACCAGATAACAAAGCATGAATCGTTTGATTAATATAATGCGCACGACGGCGCTAAGGCTTTCAGCACTTTACATTTTATTGTTTGGATTGGTGGCAACAGGGCTTTCTATTTATATGACGGCATTTTCTGCTTCATTGTTAACAGAGCAAACTGAACAGGCTTTACATGAAGAATTAAAGTATATTGAAAATGCTTATAATTATGGAGGATTATCCTTATTAATGCGCACTATTGATTATCGTTCAAGACAACCAGGAGCATTTCTTTATCTTGTCACGGATTCTATGGGGCGTATTTTAGCAGGAAATGTAGCACGTATTGAATTAGGTCTTTTGAATCAGAGTGGTTTTATTTCTACCTCTTTTTTATACTCCCGTTTTGGAGAACATGGCAAAACAAGTGAACATCGCGCTTTGGCGGTTATTGTTGATTTACCTAATGCTATGAAGATTCTTATAGGACGCGATTTGGATGAGCCAGAACGTTTTGCAGTGGTTATTCGTAAAGCTGTGGTCATTGCACTTGCTGCAATGGTTGGAGGCGCTTTACTCATATGGTTTTTTGTTGGCAGGAGAGCTTTACAAAGGATTGATCATGTAACGGCTGCATCACAGCGCTTGATGGATGGTGATTTCAGTGGGCGTTTACCTGTCTCTGGAGTAGGGGATGAGTTTGATCGATTGTCAGCTAATCTTAATGTTATGTTAGACCGCATTGAAGAGTTAAATATTGGTTTACGTCAAGTATCAGATAACATTGCTCATGATCTGAAAACGCCGTTAACGCGTCTTAGAAATCGCGCTGAAGAGGCGCTTTCAGGAAATAAGACAAAGCTTGAATATCGTCAGGTCCTTGATAGGGTTATTGCAGAATCAGATCAACTTATTTGTACGTTCAATGCGATTTTAATGATTTCACGTATTGAGGCCAGCAGTGCGATTGAGCATCTTGAAATGATGAATATGAAACTGATCCTTGAAGATGCTGTTGAGATTTACGAACCTTTTGCTGAAGAGTCAGGTGTTTTACTTCGGTTGGGGAATATATTTGATAAAGAGCTTAAGTTGAATCGTGAGCTTGTTGCACAATCAATTTTTAACCTTATAGATAATGCCATTAAATATGCGTCTAAAGGTGAAAGGAAAGCGGAGGTTTGCTTATCAATGGAATATCGTGATGAACATTTATTAGTTGTTGTGAGCGATAATGGACCAGGAATAGCAGAGGATAAACGTGAAAAAGTGACAGAACGATTTGTTCGTCTTGAAGAAAGCCGCACACAACCTGGGTTTGGGATTGGTTTAAGTATAGCAAAAGCAGTTATGAAGCTTCACGGGGGTGAGTTGTTACTTGAAAATGCAAATCCAGGGCTTAGGGCTGTTTTGTTATTTCCTTAAAGATATTTTTCTTCACTTTTCTCTTTTCATACGTAACAACTATTTTAAAAGTATAAAGCAATAGAAAGGAAGGCAAAATGCTTTTCAAGGGAGCGCAGACGAAACAAGCTTTTTTAAAAACACAGCTTCTCCCTTTATGCCCTCTCGATAAAAGTGGTTCCCAATGGTTAAAAGACATGGAAGAACAAGCAAGGGAAGAAGGTTTAGAATCTCTTATTTCCCTTATCTTAGAGAGTGGAACGCAGATTGATTTTATCAGTTCAGTTATGACCTTATCTCCTTTTTTGCGTGAGGTTTTAATTGCCAATCCATCATATCTTAGTGCTTTATTAAATGTTGATATAGAAACAAGGCTGAGCGAAATTATAGATGATATTACGGCTATTGATAAGGATGAATCTATAAATGAAACTTCATTAATGGCTGCTTTAAGGCGCAAAAAAAGAGAAGCGCATGTTCTCATTGCTTTAGCTGATTTGAGTGGTGTTTTTACTTACGAAGTTTCATGTGCTTGGTTGACACGTTTGGGCGAAGCAGCATTAAGTGTAGCGCTGCGTTTTCTATTAAGAGAAGCGCATGATCATGGTAAGATCAATTTATTAAGCCGTGAGAATCCAGAAAAAGACTGTGGTTTAATTATTTTAGGGATGGGAAAATTAGGAGCAGGGGAACTTAATTATTCTTCTGATATTGATCTTATTGTTTTCATTGATGAAACATCACCTCATATTGGTAATCTTTCTGAAAGTGTTGACGTATTTTCTAAAATGGTACGCCGATTAATCCGTATCATTCAAGAACGCACTGCGGAAGGATATGTTTTTCGTCTTGATTTTCGGCTTCGTCCAGATCCAGGATCAACCCCTTTGGCCTTACCAGTAAGGACTGCCTTGCGGTATTACGAAGGGCGTGGACAAAATTGGGAACGAGCAGCCATGATTAAAGCACGTCCAGTTGCTGGCGATAAGAGGGCAGGTTTTAACTTTCTTAAAGAGCTTTTTCCCTATGTGTGGCGGAAATATTTAGATTACGCTGCTATTGCTGATATTCATTCGATCAAACGTCAAATTCATGCGCATAAAAATTACGGTCAAATTGCAGCTTATGGGCATAATATAAAGTTAGGTCGTGGTGGTATTCGTGAGATTGAGTTTTTTGTTCAGACACAACAGCTTATTGCCGGTGGGCGTTTTCCTCAATTACGTGGACGTCAGACAGTTGCAATGTTAGCAGAACTTCACACGCTTGGTTGGATTAGTGAGAAAACAAGAAATAGTCTTATAAAAAGTTATGCTTTTCTTCGAAATGTGGAACATCGGATTCAGATGCTTTTCGATGAACAAACACACCTTCTTCCAAATGATATTGCTCAATTCACGAGTGTTGCCTATTTAATGGGTTATCAAGACAGTAACAGTTTTATCCGTGATTTATTAAAAACACTTCAGGTTGTTGAAAAACATTATGCAGCACTGTTTGAGAATGAGCAAGAACTTGGTTTAGAAATTGGTAATTTAGTTTTTACAGGTGAAGAAGATGATCCGGAGACATTAATAACGTTAAGCCGTTTAGGCTTTGAAAGAGCAAGTGATATTTGTCGTATTATGCGCACTCTCCATTGTGGTCGTTATAAAGCAACGCAATCAGCCGAAGCACGCGAGAGATTAACGGAATTAACACCAGCTCTTTTGAAAGCTTTTGGTGGGACAAAACGAGCTGATGAGGCGATGTTGCGTTTTGATAGTTTTTTACAGGGCTTACCTTCAGGAATTCAGCTTTTTAGTCTTTTACAGTCTAATCCCTCTCTTTTGGATATGCTTGTCCTTATTATGGGTGCTGCTCCACGTCTTGCAGAAATTATTACACGCAGATCCCATGTTTTTGATGGAATGTTAGATCCGAATATTCTTTCAGAATTACCAACAAAAGCGTATTTAGAAAAACGGCTTGAATATTTTCTTGAAAATATTCTTTCTTATGAGGAAATTCTCGACCATTTAAGAATTTTTGCAGATGAACAACGTTTTTTAATTGGTATTCGAATTTTGAATGGTGCAATTACAGGAGAAAGAGCGGGTTTTGCTTTTACTGCGCTTGCTGATCTTATGATTACAAAAACATTTGCTGCCGTTCAAGAGGAATTTTCTCGTCTTCATGGTAGTATTAAAGGGGGGCGTGTTGGCATATTGGGTATGGGGAAGCTTGGAAGTCGCGAATTAACAGCAGATTCCGATGTTGACCTCGTTTTGCTTTATGAACACGATGATGATGCAGAAATATCTGATGGAGAAAAGCCTCTTTATATCTCTCAATATTATACGCGTTTAGCACAGCGCCTCATTTCTGCTTTATCCACTCTTACAAGCCAAGGTGTTCTTTATGTCGTTGATTTAAGGTTACGGCCGTTAGGCAATAAAGGACCTGTTGCTGTTTCTTTTCCATTTTTTAAAAAGTATTATCGCCAAGAAGCATGGATATGGGAATATCTTGCTTTAACAAGGGCTCGAGGCATTGCAGGAGATCCTGATTTTTTACAAAAGCTAGAAAATGAAGTGTGTGCAATTATTGCTATTTCTCGTGATAAGAAGGAAGTTGCAAAAGAAGTATGTGAAATGCGTTCCTTGATTGCAAAAGAAAAGCCGCCAAAAAATCAATGGGATTTAAAAACGATGTCTGGTGGCATTATGGATTTGGAGTTTATTGCTCAATTTTCTCTTATTACGCATGTCATTGAGTTTCAAATTGGAGCAACAACAGCTGATATTTTAGATCACTTACCAGACAGTTTTCTTAATCAGTCATGTATTGCTGATTTACATTATGCCTATCATCTTTATACAAATTTGAGTCAAATTATACGGCTTTGCTTAAATGATTCTCTTGATCCCAATGATATGCCACCTGGATTAAGTGACCTTTTGTTAAATAGTGTTGGGGAACCTGATTTGCTTCGTGTTGAAAAACTAATTGCAGAAACTGGGCAATTGGTCTGTTCAGTTTTTACAAAAATCATGAAACATTAAAATAATTTTATAAGAATAATAAAAATTATTAATTCCGTTTTTATATATTAATTTTTGTCTTTTATTTCATTACACACTTGAGAGGGTTAGAGTGAAGTTCTCTACTGGTTTCTCAAGTGTGATGAAAAAAAATTTCTGTTAGATGTGTCATTCTTTATACAAAAAGCGATGAGTGACGAGTTTTGTGAATGATATTCTTTATGAGCCTTATCTCATGTGTATGATAAAAGCATATGGGGCATTTATTAAGCAGCGGTATATCAGATACATTTATGAATTAAGGGATATTCAACACAAAAATATATGCAAGAGTGTTTTTATCGTACATATTTATATAAAAACTTATAGAGATTATGTCTCATTACACTAATAATACCAAAATATTGAAATCAATATGATAAAAAGCTTTATTGATGACATATCTCATTTTTTCAAAAAATTGACATTATAATTATTTGTATAATTATGGATAATAATGATTAATATGAAGACATAAAAAATAATATGTAATAATTAATGGAAATATAAAGCATATTTAATTTTTTATATAATATAATTTATTAAAACTACTTTTATTTTTAAATATAAAATTTATTTTTTTTGTAAATGTGTCATTTTTGCTATAGATTTTTTAAAAAAAATGTGAAACGATTTGCTATTATTTATGTATCACATTAGCTTTTAGGGGAGCAATTATGATTACAAAGTATTTAGTCTCAACATCTATCTTTTCTTTAATTTCAATTTCTGTAGTACAGGCGGCGGATATGGTTACTCCTGAACAGCCCGTTCCTGTTATTGCAGCTCCTGCTTTTTCTTGGACAGGATTTTATCTTGGAGGACAGATTGGTAGCTTTTCAGGTAAAACAACTGCAAGTTATTTAAAAGATGAGACGGGGATATGGAATCCAATTGGAAAGGAGGATTTACCTAAACTTTCTGGTTTTATAGGGGGAGTTTATGCAGGTTCCAATATTGATATCGATAATGGTTTTATTATAGGTATTGATACGGATATTATGTGGTCTGATAAAAAGGGTACAAAAGATATTAATCGACCCAAAAAAAGTCAAACTGAAGAAGATTCTTCAGAAGAAGCAAATCTAACAAGAGATTCTCATGAGGAGGATTCGACAATACCTATTGAAGCTGTACGTCATACTTTAAAACAAAAATGGGCTGGTGCTACGCGGGTGAGAGTTGGTTTTGCGATTGAGCGTGTAATGCCTTATGTTTCTGGAGGGATTGCTTATACGCAACTTCAGAATATTTTTGGGTTAGTTGCTGACAGCAACAACAGAGCAGTTAATTTTTCTGATTGGTTGCATGATGAAAAAAAGACCATGATTGGTTATACCCTCGGAGGTGGTGTTGATTTTGCAATGGCTGATAATGTTATTGTGCGTGCAGAATACCGTTATTCAGATTTTGGTAAGAAGAAGTTCGTGCATGATAAATTTGAAATGGGCTACAAGACAAACGATTTCCGCGTGGGTGTAGCTTATAAATTTTAGTTTTTGCCGAATTAAAAATTCAAAAGTCTCATTTTAGAATGAGGCTTTTATTTTTTAGATATGTGCAGTGAAATATCCTTCACTCAAAAGAGTTACTATTTTATTCGAACAATACGTTTATTTATAAATATAATTTACTTTTTCATGTTGAGTGAGAGACCCAAGTATCATAAGATTTTCTCATTTTAAACCTATACCATGTTGAACCAGTGAAAACCATGTCTTTTGCACGTCAAAAGGAGGGAGAGCCGTGAGATAAAAAACATGAAAGAAAGAATAAAAATACTCCTTATGAACCTTCTCAAGTGCCAAAGGCTGTCGCTGCATTGGGACTTGGCAAAGTGTGAGATTTTGATACTAGCTGGCTTTTTCATAAACGTAAAGATGGTGCTGCTAAATGGACTTATCATTACATTATTCATAGGTGCTGTGGGAAATGGATTTGGGTGCTTTAAAAGATGCTTTTTTAAAACAAACACATGAATTGGCAACTTAATTGCGTTTTGTTTTATTTGAAATACCTCTCATACAATCGACGTTTCTGTTTTTCATTGTCGTAAGATATTTATTTAATAACAAAAAATCGTTAAAGCACGTAAAACTACATCCGCAATAAAACTTAATAATAATAATTTATATTAATAAAATATCTATAAAGATTATTATAAAGTGATTTATAGGAAAAAATAGATAGCAAATTATGAATTTATCGAGACATAAAAAACATTATTAACTATGCCTATTATAGAAATAGAATCTATTATTTTTATAAATCTTTTAAATGTACGATAATAAATGTCGAATGAAATAGTAGGGGATTATTTCAAATATATTTACGATAAATCTGTATTGACGATAAATCAATCAACATCATTTGTTCATGAACTACAAGTATGTTTGGTTATTAAAATTATATACTTTAGTTATTGATTTTCAGGTATAGAATCTGAATGAGGTTCTCTATTATTCTATAGAAGATACATCACTGTAGTGGTATAAGGATTTTGCGCATTAGATGCTTTTGGAGGAGTGTATGATAAAATTCAAGGCATGATTTGTGTGTAGAACTTTGTGAAGTCAATCACATGCACAATTAGCAGGTGGAATCTGTGCGACAAGAATCTGGATTATTTATAGATCAGGTGTGGTAGAAGTTTTCGTCCTTTAGGACGGGAAGGAAGTAGACCGATGAGCTTGTAAAGCCAGTCATATAAGAGGGGTAGCAGATAGAATTCTCTGAGAGAAATTAATTTATCGACAGAGAAAGTGAAACTTTGTCTTTTAAGGAGAAAAAGGGAAATAAGAATTATGATTTCCAAAGGGATATGAAATAAAAATATTTTCGTTTTTGGTTGTTTTGGCAACTATGAAGGTGTTTAAAGATTAATTGTTTCAATACATGCAATCTCGTTTTGAGGGTTGATAATGCTATAACGTTGCAATTGGCAGTGCCATTGATTTTGTAAGTGTTCAATGGAAAATAAATTAAAGCCTGCGGGTGGTTTTTTATCACCAAAAGCTTGTGATGCGGAAGGAACACCAACAATAGGAATTTTTTTAATTGGTCCTTCAATGTAATTCAATGTGGGTAAATGAGTATGTCCGTGAAGAATAAGTTCGCAACCGTGATATTTGATAACGTCTAGAAAACGTTTTATATCTCGTAGTTTTTTATGCCAAGATGTTGCCTTGGGAAAGGGGGGATGGTGAATCATGACGACACGAAAAAGGTTACGCTGTGCTGCTTCCTTTAAAAAGAGCGGTAAAGTTTGCGCTTGCATTTTACCAAAATAACCAGAAGCTTGAAAAGGTGGTGTCGCGATGGCTGAAGAAGTTGCTATGATGGCGACATTTTTGCGAATGCGCATATAAGGAAAAAGAAAGGCGCTTTTTTGAGGGACATCACCTGTGATCCAAGGTTTAAAAAGAGTACATGCTTTTTGGAAAGCACCGCGGACATAGGCGTCATGATTTCCAAATGTCAAGGAAATATCTTGAGGTTGTCCTAAGTTAAGTAGCCAACGATGTGCTTGTTCAAATTCCTTATCTAGAGCAAGATTAACAAGATCACCAGAGATCACAAGATGATCAGGTTTTTTTTTGTTCAAGACATCTATTAAAGTTTCTAGGACATTTGTTACCATTTGACTCTTACGTTTTCTTTGCCAATTCAGATAACCGGTAAGACGCTTTCCAGAAAGTTCAAAAAGGGAAGGTTGCGGGAGAGGGGAAAGATGTACATCCGATATATGGGCAAGATAAAACATAAAAGCTCGTAGAGTATTAAAAATGATTTAGATAATAAGCATAAGATAAGTTGATACTTAAAGGCAAGAAGGATTGTAAAATGAAAAATAGCTTGTTGAAAATATGAGAAAATTCTTTTAAGAATTAACGCTGTATTGTATTTTTTATGAAAAGAACAACATAATACAACATATCATTCTTGGTAGCCGATATGTTTTTTCTATGATGGGATAGACTTTAAAATGATGGTCATAAAGTTTTAAGACTTTTAAACAGCTTTCATACGACCACACATTATCATAAAAAATCTAATTATTCAGTATAAAATGCAAAAGAATGTATTGTATTTATCAGGAATTTTTACGGTTTTTGGCTGCCATGTATTGCTTTTAACGGGAGATTTTTTCACGCAAAACAGAACGATTCAAGAAGAAGATCCCAAATAAAATATCATTGTGTTGTACATTCATATATTTGTTTTGAAGAGATATTTCCCAGTGCGCTTGATCGCATTTCACGAAAGTTCTCAATTCTATGAAAAGTCTCGTTTATAAGGCTTATTATGCGCCACCATTTTACATTTATACAAGGTGCAAAGTAAAACCATCATACTATTCCCTCCCAATTTTGTGAAAATCCTTGCTTTAAGAGGATTCATAAGAGGTACTTTACTCTTTTCTTCAATGGTGTTTATTCATACAGATCTCTTTTAATGATGTGCAAGCGAGTGATTTTAATTAATTTAATATAGAAAGTATTACAAAAAAGAAAAACCCTACAGGGAATAATAACTCAATATGACAATAATGATAAATTATCATTATAGATCAATGTTTTTATCTAATTGTAAAAGACAAGAAAATACACAAAAAAATAAGCTGAATTTTAAGACTATTATATGAAATTTCAGATTTTTCAACGGCTTTCACGATACCACATGCTGCTCAACAGTAAAAGGCAAGCAAGCAGCGCCAAGAAACCAGAAAATATCGAAAAATAAAAGGTATTAATTAAACGGGTTTCTGTCGCTTCTTTCAGAACAATTGAATGTGCTGGGGAAGAAGACGGGTTTATTTTTGATTGAATCAGCTTGAATGGAGGAAGATGAATGTTTTCTTTTCCCTCAGGGTGTAACCGTCCGATGTAACCACCGGTGTGCTTAATAATGGGAGCTAGTTTTTCTTGTGTTGAAATTAAGTCAAACAATTCAAGATTATCGAGTATCCCTACAGAAGAAAGTATTGTTAAATCGCCATTTTTAATGGTAAAAATTCCTGTTTCATCAGTGGTCCCGGTTGCGCTGAAGAGACCTTCTTGCTCTTTGGTGAGAGTGATATTTTCTTTTTTTCCAGAAGGAAAGGTTATTTCAGCGGGTTCTGGATGGTCTTTTAGAGTTTGGCGGCGAATTGTTAAATGATGATGGCTGCTGGTTGCACTTAATTTTTCTTCCTCAAGCTCTGGTTCTTTCATGAGCCAATGGGCAATACGACGATAAAGAGCTGCATAAGGACCGCCGCCTTCGAAACCTCGTGCCCAAAGCCAACTTTCATCGGAGAGCAACATGCCTACACGTCCTTTATCAACATGCGCGAGAAGTAAAAGTGGTTGTTCATCGGCTCCTTTCATGAGGGCGATTCCGTTATTTATGTTTTGAATAGCAATTTGTCGCAACCATTGCCCCCATTGAGAAGCTGGAAGGTTAAGTGTTGCAAGTCCCCTTGTGACAGGATGGCGCTCACCTTCTTTGGTTAATGTGGGGCGAAAAGGCTTTTCAATAATAGTTCCATTGGGCAATGCCGGTAGAATGCTTATTAAAGGTGTTTTCGCAAGTGAGTTGTTTTTTGTAAATTCAGGTCCTGTTACCATCAGCAATGCCCCCCCCTTTTGTACATATTGGGCGATATAATCATAATAGATTAAGGGTAGAGCAGCAGAGTGCTGGTAGCCATCAAGGATGATGAGATCAAAGTTATTAATCTCTTCAACAAAGAGTTTTCTTGTCGGAAAGACCACCAAGGATAATTGGCTTAAGGGCGTATTATCTGCTTTGGTGGGAGGACGTAAAATAGTAAAGTGAACAAGATCAATATTGGAGTCACCTTTCAAAAGGTCTCGCCATGTCCGTTCTCCATTATAAGGAGCACCTGAAATAAGAAGAACGCGTAAATTTTCTCTGATTCCTTCAATGATTGTTATGGCGCGGTTGTTTTCAAAGCTTAGTTCACCTTTGTGTGGATCGGTTATCACTTGGATAATATTTTTTTCAGCATGAGGAAGGGTAATTTCAGTTTGAAAAATCACGCCAGGAGTTACAGAATAATGGCCAATGTCTTGCCCATTGACGCTTAATGTAATATTTGCTTTCTGTGGTATTGTTTTTTGGGCTGGCCCTTTATCTTCTACCAAAATGGAGAGCGTTTGTGGTTTGTTGACAAGGGCAAAGCGTGGAGGAGAAATAAACTTGATTTGGCGATCAAATTCATCTGAGTGCCCTGTAATCAGGGCATTGAGAGGGGCTTCATGATGAAGGTCTGATAGGTCAGGAATGTCATGCACTTGTCCATCGGTGATAAAAATGGTTCCTGCATAACGAGAGGGCGGTACATCAGATACTGCTTGTTTTAAAGCCTCAAACAAATTCGTTGAGGGCGCATACTGATTATCAGCAAGTTTTCCAGCTTCAATAAAGCGTGGTTCAAATTGTGGATAATGCGCTAATGCTTGCGTTAATTGCGCGCGCGCTTCATCACTGTCGTTTGTACGTGTTCCAAATGTTTGGCTTTTGCTGCGGTCAATAACAATACCTACGGTGCTTTTCAGTGGTTCGCGCTGTTCTTTTATGATCATTGGATTGAGCAAAGCAAGGATGAGGGCGCTTAATGCCATCAGACGAAATAAAGAACCTTGACGTTGCGTAACAAGACCAACAACGACAAAAAGCATTGATATTCCACTTAAGAACAGAATCCAAATGAGTGGTAAAAAAGGCTGAAAAGTGAAAAATGATATCATTGCCTTCTTTCTCTTTTAAAGCGTTCCAAGAGTGCTGGAACATGAACTTGGTCCGCTTTATAGTTTCCTGTAAGAACATAAAGGACAATATTTAAACCTGCACGAAATGCCCATAGACGTTGCATTGGATCATTGGGAACAAGGGGATATTTCCATGTCCCTTTTTCATCGAGTGCCCAAGCCCCGGCAAAGTTATTGGCGGTGATGAGAAGAGAACTTACATTATCACCGCTAGCAAGAGAATTTTTATTTTTTTTGTTTGTTGATGAGGATTCAATCCATAAAGGTGAACCACGGTAGAGACCAGGAAAATCTGGCATAATATAAAAAGAACGTGCAACAACATGATCCGTTGATGCTGGCTCAATGGATGGAATATTTAACTCTTTTAAGATATCTCGTAATCGTTGCGTTTCTGGAGTGGCATCTCCTTCAAGATTAAGATTACTCTTTATCTGATCGCGTGTGTCAAATAAAATTGTTCCCCCATGTTTCATAAAGTTATTTATTTTTTCAAGACTTTTGGGGGTAGGTATAGGACTCTTAACATCAATTGGCCAGTAAATAAGAGGATAAAAAGAGAGTTCATCTTTATCGAGATCAAGTGCTGTAACAGAGCCTGGGGTAAGCATTGTACGTTCTGCGATAAATTGACTTAACGCTTCTAGACCACTTTTACTCGTTGTATCAATTTCATGATTATTGGTTATAACATAGGCAAGATGTGTTGCACCAGCAGCTTGTACACTATCATGATGATTTTCTTTCGTTTGTGCATGAAGTGTTGGATCATATGAAAATAAGGCAATAAGACTTATAAAAGGGAGGAGAAATATATTACGCCGTTTCATGAAAGAAAAAATATCTCCCATCCATAAAATGAGAAAATTGTCAAAGGCGAATAATAAGATGGCTAATCCTAAAAGTGGACCGATAAGATTTTTTTCTTTTGTATCGTAAGATAAAGGGCTTTTATTAAGAGAAGTTGGCAATGATGATTGTTTCATCAAGTGCGACGAATGAGTTAAGAGATTGAGTGCATAAAAATCGCTTTTGACACCATAAAGTCCTGGGGGAGTATTATAGGAAGGATGGGGTGGATTTTGAGAGTCAAAGACCAGTGGAACAACATGAGAGGGCGGTACTTGTAATTGTCCGTCAGCGGCTATGGTTCGCCACGGGTTTTGTACCATTGTTCTTTTTTCTCTATGTGTTAGGTTGGTGTTTTCGTGAGACCCTAATGTGATTAGTTTTTGCAACATTTGTGCAAAAAAGCCAGAAAGAGGAAGATTAGACCATGTTGGGTCAGGAGCAACATGAATGAGAATGAGGGTTCCTTTACCACGTTTTGCTGCGGTAATAAGAGGGGTTCCATCCGCAAGGCTAAGCCACGTTTTTTCAAAAAGATCTGGGGCTGGTTCTGCGAGGATTTGGCGCGAGACAGAGACATCTTCTGGAAAAGGGAGATCAAAGAAAAAACTATTTTTTGCAAAAGGAGCAAGCTTTTGTGGTTTCGTCCAAGACATAATACTTCCAAGGAAACGTTGACCCTGACGCAGCGGTATCGGAAGGAGACTATCATAATGTTCTGCACTACTGAGTTTTTCTCCTGCAAAGCGGATGAGTGTTCCCCCTTTATTCACAAAATCAGAAAGTTTTTTTTCTGCTTTTTCAGGCATGTTAACCATGTCGCTCATAATGAAAACAGATGGATTTTGTTTAAGCAAATAATCAATATCCGTTGAAAGCTCTCTTCCACCGGCGGTTATAAGCTGTGTATATTCCTGTAATGCTTTGATAATGTAATAAAATGGAGAAAGTAAAGGCTGTGCCATTTCATTGGTATCGGGTGATAGAAGAGCAACACGGCTTATCCTATTATGGCTGTCTACCAAGAAAGTTGCAGCAGCATGGTTTTGATTATTCATTTTTATCCAAGCGATGTCATTGCGTAGTTCAAGTGGTACATCAAAAGGGACAAGAGCTGTTGTTTCTCCTTCAGAAAAATTTTTCGTAAATTGACCGAGAAGTTGATTGTTTGAATCGTAGAGGTTGAGTGTAGCGGAAGTTTTGCCGTGTGTTGTTGAGCGGATAATACGCGCGACCATACTTCCATCATTATTTTCTACGGATGTTATACCGATTAAATCGGAAATATCCGCCAAATACCATAAGAATTTTTCAGGTTTTAATTCTTCAAGCAAAGCAAAAGTTTGCTCATCTTCATTTGTTTGTAATCCATCACTTAAATAAGCAATATCAAGAGGTTTTCCTTTGGTTATTTTTCTGAGTTTTTTTAAGACATGCACACGGTTGACAGACCAAGGACGCGGTTGCAAATGCATTAAATGCTGTTTTATAATCTTAGCTGGTTGGGGCTCTATATTGGAGATATCATTTTCAGCCGTTGCAACAAGGTAAATATTTTTTTGCTGTTTTTCTGCCTGTGTAAGGAGCATTTCAGCGATAGAGATGCGCTTTTTCCATTCTTTTACAGAAGCCCAACCATTATCAATAATGAGTGCAAGGGGTTGAGATCCCGAAAAGCTGATTGGTTTTTGATTCCACGTGGGGCGTGCTAAAGCTATGATAACAAGTGCCGCTATGGTTAAACGCAACAAGAGCAACCACCAAGGTGTATGTTTTGCTGTTTCCTGCTGATGAGTCGGTTTGGGTAAGAAGCGTAACGGAGGGAAAAGCTCTTTACGCGGAGATGGAGGAGTTATCCGCAACAGCCACCAAATGACCGGTAGGAATAAAAGCCCTAGTAACAGAAAGGGAGCAGAAAAACTCAAAGCGCCCCCCTTTTTTGCAATGGAGAGCCGCCCATTGTATTTGCAAGATAAAAAATGGTCTCTGTTAAAGGTTGATCCGTTGTACTAACATGATAAGACCATCCTTGGCGTGCGCAAAAATTTGCCAATTCTTGTCGCCTTGCGTGATATAGTTTACAATAGTTCTTACGAAGATCTTCTGCTTTTGTGGAAACATGTTTCTCTTTCGTTTCAGGATCAAAAAATTCTGTGTGGCCTGTGTAGGGAAAGCTTTCTTCTGCGGGATCAGAAATTTCAATTAAATGAGCTGTCACCTGTTTTGTAGTTAAAACAGTTAAATGTTGGATGATTTTTTCAGGATAGTCGAGAAAATCACTCATTATAACGACATGTGAAAAGCGTGTAATCGTTGAAAAATCCGGAAATGAATTTTCATCTGAATGATTTTCTAAAGCAAAGGCTATTCGCTCTACGACATTTGATGTCATTGTGGGGGACATTAAGTTTGGAATAGCAATATGTTCGCCACTGCGAGCAAGAAGTGATGCTAGGGTAAGGGTAAGAATAATGGCATGATTACCTTTAGAGATTTTAGAAAAGCGCGAACAGTAATGCATTGATGCGCTCTGATCGAGACAGAGCCAAACGATTTGTGTCATTTGCCATTCGTGTTCGCGGAGATACGTATTTTCATCACGCGCTGAGCGACGCCAATCAATGCGGGTAATGGATTCTCCTTCCATATAGGGACGAAATTGCCAAAAGTTTTCCCCATTACCGCGTTTACGTTGTCCATGCCATCCGGTTATCAGTGTATTAGCGATATGACGCGCTTGTAAAAGGAAATATGGCATTTTGCCAATATCCTTATGGAGTTCATTTGCCAGCGACAATGGAGGCTTTTGTAAAACTTTTTTGCCAATAGCCATTCAAAGAGCATCTTTCACAAGATTATTGATAATATCTTTTACGGTTATATCTTCAGCACGGGCAGAAAAATTAAGAGCCATGCGGTGTTGTAATACGGGATAGGCCAATGCTTCAACATCATCAAGTGAGGGGGCTAAGCGTCCATAATAAAGAGCACGGGCGCGAACACAAAGTGAAAGGGCTTGTGATGCCCGTGGACCAGGTCCCCAAGAAACATAAGTATTAGCAAGGCTATTGTCTTTATGAGGGCGAGTTGAGCGGACAATTTTTAAAATAGCTTCGATCACATTTTCTGAAAGAGGCATTTTGCGAACGATATTTTGAATTTTTTGCAATTTTTTGGCAGATAAAATTGGTTTTGCATTTGATTTCTTTTCTTTTGTTGTTTCTAAAATGATCCGTCGCTCTGTTGTGAGGTCAGGATAGTCAATATCGATTTGCATCAAAAAGCGATCTAGTTGCGCTTCAGGAAGTGGATAGGTTCCTTCTTGTTCGAGAGGATTTTGCGTTGCAAGAACATGAAAAGGTTGTGGCAAATCATAACGGTTACCTGCAACAGTAACATGATATTCTTGCATAGCTTGTAAAAGGGCTGACTGTGTCCGTGGAGAAGCACGATTGATTTCATCGGCCATGAGAAGTTGCGTGAAAATAGGACCTTGAATGTATCGAAAAGAACGTTTACCGTCTTTATCGGAATCCATAATTTCAGAACCAATAATATCCGATGGCATTAAGTCAGGAGTAAATTGGATGCGTTTTTCGTCAAGCCCTAAGACTGTTCCCAATGTTTCAACAAGACGTGTTTTTGCAAGTCCTGGAGCACCAACAAGAAGGGCGTGACCACCAGCAAAAATAGCGATTAAAGCATATTCGATTACCTGATTTTGCCCAAAAATAACTTTGTCAATTTCTTGTTGTAAAATATCCAATTCTTTGTGTGCCGTATCAATATCATCAATAATGACTTGAGCCTCATGATTGATATTGACCTTTTTTACAGAATTGGATGATGGATCATGTTGACTCATATTTCTTCCTTAAGGCGTTTGTCGCAAAAATGGTAATTTTCTCTGCATGATAATGGATATCTTATTGTTTGTAACAGAAAATGAGAAGAAATGAAGTATCATATGCCATTTTTTCATATTCGTATACAAGAAGAGAAAAGTTTTTTGGAAGGAATAGACGTGTTTTATAAGGGATGTCTTAAAAATTTTGTTGTATGAAGAGAGTTCTTTAAAGCAATGAAGACAACTTTTTTGAAAGGTTAAAGGGTGAACATAAGACAGGACTTCAAACAGGTTGCGTGGTTACAACAAAGGGATATCCAAACACTTCTTCGTGTTTTGTCTTTGGAGGGAGAAGAGGCGCGTATTGTAGGGGGAGCAGTGCGCAATCAACTGCTAGGGCAGCCTATTAGTGATATTGATATTGCAACAACCTGTTTGCCGCAACAGGTTATTGCACGTGTAGAAGAAGCAGGATTTAAAGCTATTCCTACAGGGATTACTTTTGGTACAATAACAGTAGTTGCTCATTCATGTTCCTATGAGGTTACAAC
This sequence comes from Bartonella sp. OD88NMGDW, assembly GCF_042193775.1. Lineage (NCBI taxonomy): Bacteria > Pseudomonadati > Pseudomonadota > Alphaproteobacteria > Hyphomicrobiales > Bartonellaceae > Bartonella > Bartonella sp. OD88NMGDW. The sequence goes on from NZ_JBHIMA010000001.1 coordinate 209,460, forward strand.
GCTTCGCTGCGATATTGAAACAGATGGTCGTCATGCAAAAGTGGCATTTGGTCGTGATTGGAAAAAAGATGCTGAACGGCGGGATTTTACGATAAATGCGCTTTATTGTGATGCTGCTGGCAATCTTTATGATGATGTGGGAGGTTTGAGTGATATTGCTAGCCGAACAGTTCGTTTTATTGGGATTGCAGAAGATCGTATTTGCGAAGATTATTTGCGTATTTTACGTTTTTTTCGCTTTTTTGCATGGTATGGAGCAGGGCGACCTGATGTACAAGGATTGAAGGCATGTGTTCGTTTAAAAGACGGTTTAAAAAAACTTTCTTCTGAACGTATTTGGGCAGAAATGAAAAAGCTTCTTACGGCGTTTGATCCAACGCGTGCTCTGTTATGGATGCGACAAAGCAGAATTTTGGCACTCATTTTTCCTGAAACAGAACGATGGGGTATTGATGCAATTCACGCATTGGTGAAGACAGAACACGCTCTTGGTTGGAAAGTTGATCCATTGTTACGGCTAGAAAGCCTTCTTCCTCCTGACCCCATACGTCTTCATGAAATGGCACAGCGCTTGCATTTTTCCCATAAAGAAAGAACGCGATTAAAAGAATGGGCAGAGTTAGAAATAATAAACCAAAACAGTTCTGATCATTTTGTGCAAAAACTGATTTATTTTCATGGACGACAGCCAGTTTTAGATCAATTATCGTTGTCTGTCGCTGCATCACATCTCGATAATCTGGAAAAAAGTGATGCTTTGCAAAAAGCAGAGGATTATGTCAAGCTTCATCAACTTGCCAAAAAATGGCAGATTCCAACTTTTCCCATTAATGGTAACGATTTAATAAAGAAAGGTTTTGCTAAAGGTGTGCTTTTAGGAAAAAAGCTTAAAGAGTTAGAAATGATATGGGTTGAAAGCGGATTTTTAATGGATCGTCATGTATTATTAGAAAAAATTGATTTATAATAATAATTCATTATTCGTCATGTGAAACAAGAGCTCTGAATATTGTAAGGTTATTTCAAACCTGTTCTTATTACATCAATCAAAATTATAGCCTTACACATTACAAGTGGGGAAATCCGTGTGAGGAAAAATGATTACAGAGAGAAAAAAAGTCTCGTATGAACCATTTCAAAGATAAGGATTTTGAAAGTGAAAACGGATAAAAAGAATAATGATAGCGGTTTGCACTTTGTATGAGCATAAAGAGGGGGATGTCCAATGGATTTTTACTATGAGGAGTATTTAATCATTCATAGGTGGTGATATGAAATGGATGTGATGAGCACTAAGAAATATTTATTTTATCAGCACTTGATTGTTGGAAAATGATAAGCGTTATACGCTCTAACTGTTCTTTATATGTTGTATATTGTTTTCGTGATAATTTATGGGTTTTTATAGGCATTCTGTAAGTTATTCCAAAAGTATTATTGAACTTTATGCGCTTTTAATTACTCATTATATTCTACTAAAGATTTTAATGGAATTGTTGTGTTTTTATAGATTACAGTTTCTTTCATGATAACCAATTTGTCGTAATGCTTCTCCCGTTGTTATGGCTACGCACATGGCGAGATTTAGAGAGCGTGCCTGTGGTTGCATGGGAATTTTCAATGTGTAATCGGCAGCTTCATGAACATAATCGGGAACCCCAGCTGTTTCACGACCAAAAAGTAAAACATCATTTTTTTGATAGCATATCTGCGTATAGCATGTTTTTGCTTTTGTACTTAAAAGCAACAGACGGCGGTTAAAGTGTTTCATGGAGCTTATAAAATGTTGCCAATCGATGTGTCGTTCTAAGGAAGCATATTCGAGATAATCCAATCCTGCGCGTTTGAGATTACGATCCGACAGATTAAAGCCTGCGGGTTCAATAATGTGCACATGTAAACCAAAACAAGCGCTGAGACGTAAAATCGTTCCAGTATTACCAGCGATATCAGGTTGGAAAAGAGCTATATGAAGTGTCATGTTCTCTGTAATATGATTTTTCTTTCGACTTTGTAAAGAAGCGCCACAATTTATTCGAAAAATATGCTTTGAGAAATACATGTTTTTTTACGTTTAATTTTTATTCACTTTAAATTTCAGGGAAAAAGTTATGTACACAGGTTTGTTTGGGATAAGAGAGAATCTCCCTATTAGGGACTTCCTTTATATTGAGCGATACATGAAATGGATTGGCTCATTATGTTGAAAAGTGGGATATTTAATAAGGTTAGATCATCCATTTTAATGAAAATCAACAAAATATGCTTTTTATGCAAAAGCAGAAGCGGAAAAAATACTCATTCAACCAGTTGGAATTGAGGGAGGGAGAGGTGCTGTAAATGTGTTAAAGAAATAATCGATAAGCTCAACTTATTTACTGAGACCTGGTCATAACAAGACTATGTTTCTTTCTTTAGGAGTGTTTATTTACACGCTATCTCCATTTTTCACAGGCGGGGGAGTAATTTTGATTGATTAATATGAATAGGTTTGAAATGAAAGAAGTTTACGGTGTTTCAGTATTTCATTCACTCTGTAAAACGATGAATTATCATTATAAAGCAGTTTTTTGTATAGACCATACAAATGGCAGAAGTTTTTTACAGGCATGTTGTTATGGTTGAGGCAACTCAGTGATCAAGCATTGTACAATGGGAGAGGGTATGGTAGAAGAATGTTTTAGCAAATAGTCTCTTTAAGTTAAGGCCATGGTTGAGCAAACGAGGCGGGATTTTCTGTTTTTGGTAACAGCTGTTGCAGGAGCAGTTGGAATGGGAGCGGTTGCGTGGCCTTTTATCCGTCAGTTGCGTCCAGATGAAGCTATTTTGGCATCTTCCTCTGTTGAGGTTGATCTTTCTGGTATTGAAGAGGGGATGTCGGTGACGGTAAAGTGGCGAGGACAGCCTGTTGTTATTCGAAATCGTACGACAAAAGAAATTGCTGATGCGCGCGCTACTAAATTAAGTCTTCTAAAAGACCGTCAAGCGCGAAATCCTAATCTTGAAGGTGAAAAAGAAGCAACAGATTTTGCGCGTTCAGCAGGTAAAGGACGTGAAAATTGGCTTATTGTTATTAATCTTTGTACGCATCTAGGCTGTGTAACACTTGGGCAATCGGGTAAATTTGGAGGATGGTTGTGTCCTTGTCATGGGTCTGTTTATGATACTGCTGGAAGAGTGCGGTCAGGTCCAGCTAACTATAATTTGGCTATTCCACCTTACCAATTTCTTTCTGATACTTTGCTCAAAATAGGATAAGGTTATGACAAGCTTTCCTCCTTATTGTCCTAAAAATGCTCTTGCTCGTTGGTTTGATAAGCGTTTTCCTCTTCCTCGTTTTTTTTATAATACATTTATAATTTTTCCTGTTCCGCGTAATCTTAATTACTTTTACACATTTGGCGGTATTTTGACCATTATGCTTTTATCACAGCTCTTGACTGGTATTGTCTTGGCTATGCATTATGTTCCAGATATTCATTTGGCTTTTGAAACTAGTGAACGATTTCGGCGTGAAGGGCAGTTTGGTTGGCTTTTTCGTCCATGGCATTCTGTAGGATCTTCGTTTTTTTTTATTGCTGTTTATATCCATTTGGCACGTGGACTTTATTATGGTTCTTATAAAAATATGCGAGAAATGGTGTGGGTTACAGGTATTTTTATTTATATCATCATGATGGCAATAGCATTTTTTGGTTATGTGCTTGTTTGGGGGATGATGTCTATTTCAGCGGCTTCAGTGATTGCAGGGCTTTTAAAAACGATACCTTTGGTGGGGACATGGTTGCATGAGACACTTCTGGGTGGTTATGGCGTAGGACAACCAACGTTGAATCGTTTTTATGTTTTCCATTATGTTTTATCATTTGTTTTGCTTCTTTTTGTGGGGCTGCATATTTGGGCAATCCATTGTGTTGGGCAAGGCAATCCAACGGGTCTTGCTATACAATCAGATAAGGAAACGGTTCCATTTTCACCTTATGCGCTTATCAAAGATATTTTTGCTATTACTGTTTTTCTGATCTTCTTTGCCTGGTTTTTGTTTTATATGCCCGATTATATGGGGCAGGCTGAAAATTATAATGTGGCAGATCCTTTAAAAGCACCTCTTCGTGTGGTTCCAGAATGGTATTTTTTGCCTTTTTATGCGATACTTCGTGCTATAACTTTTGATATTGGTATTTTCCCTTCCACTTTTGTGGGCTTTGTTTTATTCGTCAGTTCGATTTGCATTTTAATTTTTGTGCCATGGTTAGACCGCTCTAAAATATGTTCAGCAAGATATCGACCTGTTTATAAAATTTTCTTTTGGGCGTTGGTTATTGATGTCGTTTTCCTTGGTTGGTTGGGGTCAAGAGAAATAAATGACAAAATCCTTTTATGGACGCAATTGGCTACGGTTTATTATTTTATATTCTTTTTGGTTATTTTGCCTACTTTGCCAGCCTTTGAAAAAAATTGTTCTCTTCCTTCTTCAATTATGCAAGATTTAAAACAGAAAAAAAAGAGACTATGGTAAATGTTTTTGTCGGACTGATTGTTATCGTTGCTATGAGCTTTTCTGCTCAGAGTTTAGCGAGAGATGCCTCTGATCAGGAGGAGGAATTTATTTCTTTTCCTTTAAGGATTCCTAAAAAACAAGAATGGAGTTTTTCAGGTCCATTTGGGCTTTATGATAAGGCGCAATTGAGGCGTGGGTTAAAGGTTTATAAACAAGTTTGTTCCAGCTGCCATGGGCTAAAATATGTGGCTTTTCGCAATTTAAAAGCTCTTGGGTATGATCAAGAACAGATTAAAGCTTTGGCGGGGCAATATGAAGTGCGCGATGGTCCTAATCGAGAAGGAAAATTTTTTAAACGTGCTGGGGTTGCAACGGATTATTTCCCTTCTCCCTTTGCGCATGAAGAAGAAGCAAGATTTATTTTGAATAGTGCTTATCCTCCAGATTTGTCATTGATGGTACGTGCACGTAGTGTATCTTTGCCTTTTCCTGCTTTAATTACTGATGCATTGACTCATTATGATACAGCTGGTCCAGATTATATTACAGCTCTTTTAACAGGATATCAGAAGGCACCGAAGGAGATAAAAGTTGCGGATGGTTATTGGTATAATCCTTATTTTATTGGCGGGAATTCTTTAACTATGGCTCCTCCTTTGAGTGATGGTATGGTTGCTTATGAAGATGGAACTCCAGAAATCATTGAACATTACGCGCGCGATGTTTCTGCTTTTTTGATGTGGGCTGCCGATCCTCATATGGAAATTCGTAAAAAAACCGGTTTTCGTGTTATTTTATTTTTAATCATTTTTGCAGGGCTTGTTTATATTTTAAAAAATCGTATTTGGTGTGGTTTAGAAGAAGAGTTAGAGAAAGAAACAAAAGACGAAATAAAGAGAAAATGATAAAGCGACAAGGCTTGAAAGAGTATAGAGTATAAAGAGCATAAGGAACAAATCTGTTTATGATGCATTGAGATTTTATAAAGTAAAAGCAAAGTAAAAACGGAGATGTTAAAATGAAAAAAATTGCATGTACTACTCTTATGTCAATTTTGATGGTTTCTAGTACTTACGCCCAGTCTTTTGAAGTGCCTTCAAAACCTGAAATGATCTCTTCTACGGGTATTGTACAGGTGGGGGTAGATAAGTCTGTGCGTTATGTGACACCTTTAGCAACGGATTTTGTTGCTTCCAGCCTTATAGGCGCCAATGTCTATAATATAGAAGATGAAAATATTGGTGAAGTAAAAGATATTATTTTGCGTGAAAATAATATTGCAGGGTTTGTTGTTGCTGTTGGTGGTTTTCTTGGCATAGGCGAGAGTTATGTAGTCGTTTCTCCAGAAACAATCCAGATGACAAATGATTATGGTAAATGGAAACTCATTACAAATGCGACAAAGGATTCTTTAAAGGACGCTCCAACATTTAAATACGAAGGGCGTTGGGCGCGCTAATTTTATATGTCCATTCTTTAATGGATAAAACTGTTGCTATCATAATAATATGCTAGCAACATTTTTTTGTTCAAAAAATTCTTGGCAGCTTTTGCTACAAGATTCCAAGGACCTATTACAAAGTTTTCAAGATAAACTATTAAGACAGAGTGAAGATTTAAGTATTATGTTTAAATAACATGACATCGCCATCTTGTACAATGTATTCTTTTCCTTCATCGCGGGCTTTTCCTGCTTCTTTTGCACCACTTTCTCCACCCAGAGCAATATAGTCATTGTAACTGATGGTTTGGGCACGAATGAAACCGCGCTCAAAATCTGAGTGAATAACGCCAGCTGCTTGGGGAGCTTTTGTACCACGCGTAATTGTCCATGCTCGTGTTTCCTTAGGCCCACAGGTGAAGTAAGTAATGAGATCAAGCAAAGAGTAGCCAGCACGAATAAGGCGATTTAAACTTGGTTCGAAGAGTCCTAGAGCATTGAGATATTCTGATGCTTCAGCATCACTCAGTTGTGTGATTTCCGCTTCGATAGAAGCAGAAATGATAATGCTTTGCGCATTTTGCTCTGTTGCCATTTTTTCAACTGTTTGGGTAAAGCTATTTCCATGAGCGGCGTCATTTTCGCTTACGTTACAAACATAAAGTACAGGCTTGGAGGTTAAAAGATTCAAACTCTTAAGAATGGGGTGTTCATCGGAAGAGATATCTTTGAGTAATAACCGGACAGGGTTTCCCTGTTGCAGTATGTTTAATGCTTTTTCCATAAGGGGTAAAATTGTGAGAGCTTCTTTATCTTTTCCTGTTGCACGTTTACGGATTTGTACGATTCTTCGCTCAAGGCTCTCAAGATCGGCAAGCATGAGTTCGGTTTCAACGGTTGTGGCATCAGAAACAGGATCAATACGCCCTTCTACATGGGTAATATCTTCATTTTGAAAACATCGTAAAACGTGGACAATGGCATCGACTTCGCGAATATTGGCTAAAAATTTGTTTCCTAAACCTTCGCCTTTTGAAGCTCCTCGTACAAGCCCCGCAATATCGACGAAGTTAATGCGTGTAGGAATTATTTCTTTTGAACCAGCGATTGATGCAATTTTTTCCATTCGTAAATCTGGAACAGCAACTTCACCGGTATTGGGTTCAATGGTACAAAAAGGATAATTGGCAGCCTGTGCAGTGGCTGTTTTTGTTAATGCATTAAAAAGAGTTGATTTCCCAACATTAGGTAATCCGACAATACCGCATTTAAAGCCCATGAGAGTCTTTCTTTTCTTTTGATTTTATAGTCAAGATAGCTTCTTTTTTATAGCATATTTTCAGAAGAGTTATAGTCTTTGTGTTGCGATAAGTGAGAAAAAAGTCTAAAGTAACAGATAATCTGCTTTTTTACCTTAGTTCTTCTTATCTTAATGCTCTCCTTAGTCTCAAGGATAAGAAAACTTCGAATTAATGTTAATAATGTGCTAAGTTTTTCATGATATGCAAATCTGCATAAATAATTAATCGGAGAAAATAGAAGAGTGTTATCTCGTTGTGCCTTTTTAATTGCAGCACTTTTGGCTTTAGCTGGATGTGCTACACATCAGTCAGATATGTCATCGGTTCCTTTTCAACAAGTTCGATACATTCCACCAGAAATACAGGCTTTGTACGGTCCTGTAACGAATGAGACCTATTTGTTACCTGCTGTTGATCTTGCGACAATTGATCCAAAGTTTTGGCGACAAGAAGTGATTTATTATACATCTTATCCACCTGGAACATTGGTTATCGATACGCAAGAGTGTTTTCTTTACCTTATTGGTGAAAATGGAAAGGCTTTGCGTTATGGGATTGGGGTCGGTAAGGAAGGTTTAGCATTTGATGGTGAAGGGGTTGTACAGCGCAAGCGTCGGTGGCCAAATTGGGCTCCTACTGCAGCTATGATGGCTCGAGAACCAGAACGTTATGGTCATCTTGGGAAAGGAATGCCACCAGGACCCGATAATCCATTAGGTGCGCGGGCACTTTATTTGTTCAAAAATGGGAAAGATACACTTTTCCGTATTCATGGCTCACACGAATCGTGGTCAATTGGGCGTGCTATTTCAAGTGGGTGTATTCGTTTGCTTAATCAAGATATTATTGATCTTTATGATCGTGTTCCCGTTGGTTCGCGTGTTGTGGTCTTACAAAACAATAGGAGTATTCCTACAGTTTATAGTCAACAATCAAATGGCTATGATCCGCTACAGTCGACCATTCAGCCAAATGAATTTTTTTAATTTAGGGGAGAAGATTGGAGAGAGCCATTTGAATCTTTTGGTTTGCTGTTCAATCTTCTCTTTCTCTCAAAAGAGAAGATAAGCCTTTCTTTTTCAAAAGTGTACATAAGCTTGTATTCTTATTCTGTTTTCTAGCTTCTCACGTTGCCAACAGATTTTGCCTTTGAGAAAGTTTATAAGAGGCATTTTTTTCTTTTTTCAAGAGTTCTTATCCATATGCTTCACGCGACTGTGATACGCAAGTCAATGGCTTTGATTGTTTTTTATCGTTTGTGAAATTTCATTCATAAAGAGGGATTTATCATCTTTTATAAGGAGAGCGATATTTTTTGCAATTGCCTCTAAGAGAGGGGATAACCATTCTTGATCAGATTTGGTAAAATTTCCCAGAACATGCTGATGAACAAGTTCTTTTTTTCCAGGATGACCAATTCCTATGCGTATACGACAATAGTTAGTACCACAATGGGCATCAATAGACTTAATACCATTATGCCCATTATTTCCTCCACCAATTTTTATACGAACTTTTCCCGGTGACAGGTCTAACTCATCATAAATGATGATCAAATTCTTCAAATCTAATTTATAAAATCGCAAAGCTTCACCGATAGCTTGACCAGAAAGATTCATAAAAGTTTGCGGTTTTATAAGAAAAATTTTCTCATTATTTATGAAACCATTGGAGATTTCTGCTTGAAACTTCTTCGACCATGGAGAAAAAGAGAAGGACTGATAAATGGCATCAACAGCCATAAAACCGATATTATGGCGGTTATTTTGATATTGTAAACCAGGATTGCCAAGACCAGCAATAAGCCACATGTGCATCTTCAGTCAAAGTATGAGTAAGATAATGTCTCATAAATTAAGGCGGAAAAAATTCCCGCCTTTTGAGTTTTATGAAGTTTGCGTGTTTTCTTCATCGTCTTCTTGTTCAGAAGTTTCATCACTGACATCCATGCCAGCAGGAGCTGAAATGGTTGCAATGGTAAAATCTCGATCTTGGATGATGGGAGTCACATCTTTTGGCAGTTGCACTGCTGAAATGTGAATAGAATCACCAATAGAGTAGCTGGCGAGATCAATTTCAATAGCTTCAGGAATAGCACTTGCTGGAGCAGTACATTCAATTTCGTGCCGAACAATATTGAGGACACCACCCTTTTTAAGTCCAGGTGCTGTATCTTCATTGAGGAAGTGGACAGGAATATTCACTTCTACAACGGATTTTGCTGAAATGCGTAAGAAATCTACATGGAGGGGAAAGTCACGCACGGGATCTAATTGATAATCTTTTGGCAAAACCATAATTTTTTGCTTGTCAAGAATAATCGTTGCAATGGTGGTACGAAAACCACCGGCATGAATTTTGTAGAAAATTTCTTTATAGGGAACTGTTATTGCCAAAGGGGGTTGTTTTTCACCATAAATGACAGCAGGAATAAGACCGTTGCGGCGAAGTTCACGGGAGGACCCCTTACCAACCCGCTCGCGTTTTTCGGCCTTAAGAGTGTAGCTTTTGCTCATAATTTAAGTCCTTTTTACATGATTGGAGATCCTTCAAAAACAATAATAGTTTTTGCATGGATATGAAGATATGCGCTAACCAACAGCGATCGCTCCATTCTGCGTTGCCTCCAAGGGTGTCTACGCAGAAGCTTGTTCTATAATTCAAACTATTCATAGATGCAAGAGTTGTGGGAAAAATCGATGATTTCTACCGTTAAAAAGGAGGAAATGTTACAAATTACGGTGTGGATGGAGAATCAACCAATATGCGCTGGCACTGATATGTTCAAAATCAAACACTGGAGATGTTATGAAGGTTGAGATTGCCTTGGGTGAGATGTCAGAGAGTCGTGCTTTGCATAAATCGATGCCAGCACTTCTTGATCTGGAAGAATTATTGGCGACACGTCTTCTTGTACAAGGTAATTCCGGTTCAGGGAAATCACATCTTTTACGCCGTCTTTTGGAGCAAAGTGCTAAGTGGGTGCAGCATTGTGTAATTGATCCAGAAGGCGATTTTGTAACTTTGGCAGATAAATTCGGTCATGTTATTGTAGAGGCTCAACGTAGTGAATTAGAATTGACTCGTATTGCTCATCGCATTCGCCAACATCGGGTTTCAGTGGTATTTAATCTTGAAGGTTTGGATACTGAACAACAGATGCGTGCTGTAGGGGCTTTTCTTGGGGCACTGTTTGATGTGGAACGTGATTATTGGTATCCTATGCTTGTCGTTGTCGATGAAGCACAATTGTTTGCTCCAACTGCGGCAGGAGAAGTTTCTGATGAAGCACGTAAGATTTCTCTTAGTGCTATGACCAATCTTATGTGTCGAGGGCGTAAACGTGGTCTTGCTGGTGTTATTGCGACACAACGTTTGGCTAAGTTGGCCAAAAATGTTGCTGCTGAAGCTTCAAACTTTTTAATAGGGCGGACTTTTTTAGATATTGATATGGTGCGCGCTGCTGATCTTTTGGGAATGGAGCGCCGCCAAGCGGAAATGTTTAGAGATCTTGAGCGGGGGAATTTTATAGCTTTAGGTCCCGCTTTATCACGACGTCCCTTACCAATCATTATCGGTTCTGTTGAAACTTTGGCACGCTCTTCTAGCCCTAAATTAATGCCACTTCCAACAGAGCGGGATGATGTGCAAGAGCTCGTTTTTACTGCTTCACCAGAGGAAATTTTAAAGCCATTTAAACAAATACGAGAGCCGATGAGGGAAAAATCAATGCACGAGATGTTAGAGGAGGTAGTGCATAAAAAACAAGAGTTGTTGGAAGAAACCCCGAGTTTATTTCCTGAACTTTCTGATGTTGAGCGTGACGGCCAAGCAGAACATATTATTCGGGAAATTCTTGAAGATTCTGAGGCTTTTTATCGTTCAACAGCGGTGCTTTATCAAGATTTTTCAGTTCGTTGTCGTATCCATGGTATGTCAAAGGTTCCTTTTAATCTTTCACAGTTTCGGCGTAAATTGGCTATTGCTCAGGCTTTTGTTGATGAACAAACGGCTGTCAGTGAACATTGGAAACATATTTTGCAGATATCAGAAAGTTTAGAAGAAGATGTCCAAGGAGTGTTCTTGAATGTAGCACAGGCTGCATTAGGGGGAAAGCCATGTCCATCGGATGCATTTTTAGCACGTCTTTATGGAACTCATTCTTTAAGCCGTGCACGCCGACTTTTAACCTACTTTGAAGAGCGTGGACTTATTGTTATTCACACGCATTTTAGTGGTCAACGTATTGTTGCATTTCCTGATCTTGGTGTTGAAACAGCACCCGGAGACCCCAAGGAACCACTTTAACCAAATAAGCTGGAAACCGATTGTTCTGCTGCTGTCCTTGCTATTGCTTCCCCAATAAGGTCGGCAATGGGCAAAACACGAATATTATGGGCGTTCTCAATAGCTTGTGTTGGCATAATTGAATCTGTAATAACCAATTCTTTCATCTCTGAATTGGTAATTCGTTCGATTGCATTACCAGAAAGAACACCGTGCGTGATATAAGCCGTGACACTATTGGCACCATGTTTAAGCAGAGCACTTGCTGCATTGCATAAAGTTCCACCTGAATCAACAATATCATCAAGCAAAAGGCAATCTTTTCCCGATACATCTCCAATGATATTCATAACCTCTGATTCACCGGGACGTTCACGACGTTTATCTACAATAGCAAGCAAGCTGTTCAAACGCTTGGCGAGCGAGCGTGCGCGTACAACACCACCCACATCAGGTGAAACAACAATAACATTTTCAAGAGAATAATGCACTTTGACATCGCGAGAAATGACAGGAACAGCATAAAGATTATCCGTAGGGATATCAAAAAAACCTTGAATTTGTCCTGCATGAAGGTCTAATGTTAAAACACGATGGGCCCCTGCTTCAGTAATCAGGTTGGCAACAAGTTTTGCGGAAATGGGAGTACGCGGACCAGGTTTACGGTCTTGGCGTGCATAGCCAAAATAAGGGATAACAGCTGTGATGCGACGTGCCGAAGAACGGCGAAGCGCATCAATCATGATGAGCAATTCCATCAAATGATCATTGGCAGGATAGGATGTAGATTGCAAAACAAACACGTCCTGTCCACGTACATTTTCATGCAGTTCTACAAAAATTTCTTGATCAGCAAAGCGCTTTACAGTTGCTTTGCCTAAGGGGATGTTCAAATAATTTGCAACATCTTCAGCTAGGCGTGGATTAGAATTTCCGCAGAAAAGTTTCATAGTAGAACCTCTAAATCATCATGGTGGGAATGCGACACGGTTTTTAATTTCTTTTTATTAAATTGCAAGAGAACGATTACAAAAGCCTTACAATTTTATCGATTATTGTTAAAGAGCTATGCGGTATGTTTTCTCTTTTTCCAAAAGTTTGTTGCTTTTAGAGCAAAGTTTTTTCTCCATGCGACAAAGAAATACGTATTGATTAAGCTTTTTGGTTATTACTTTATAAAAAAATGCTTTCAATATGGGGAATGTTTCATATTTAAGATGAATGAAGGGGAGTAAATAACAAAGAAGTATAATCTTGCTTTCAATCATTATAACTAAACATTGAAAATGATTCAGAGCAAATGCTATCATATTTTATGGGCTGGTAAATGATTTTGTAAAAAAAGCAAAGCAAAGTACAATAGGATTTATTTTTACATTTGGGTAAAAAGTTTAGTTTTGCAGTTTTGGTATTGTTTTAAAAAATAAAAGGGGATCATCTTTTATTTTTTAGCATAATAGTAGAAATTTGCCGTCCGTAATCAGGTTCACTACGGTGTATTGCACGGCGATAGGAGAAAAAACGCTGTTCATCTTTGTAGGTGCAAAGCTCTACACAAGAAGCATTAACGCCTGCTTCTATGAGTTGATGCATAATGAATGCCCACAGATTAAAGTAAAAGTGATTTATTTTGTCTTTTTTTATAAAATATTTTTGGTATTTACTGTGGCAATCAATAAATTGGTCGTAAAATTCGCTTGTTACTTCATAGTGGCAAGGACCAATACAAGGTCCAAGGACTGCTGTTATTGATTGTCTTTTGGCTCCTTGTTTTTCCATAACAGCAATTGTTTTCTCGATAATTCCATTTAAGCTTCCGCGCCAGCCAGCATGAGTTGCAGCGATGACACCTGCTTGTGGATCAGCAAACAGAATGGGTCCGCAATCTGCTGTAAGAATGCCGATTACGAGTTCTTGTGTGGTGGTAACGAGAGCATCGGCTTTAGGAGGGGAGCCGATAAAAGCTTTATCAACGACAACGACTTCACAAGAGTGTATTTGATTGACAGTGACTAAATTTTGTATCTCAACATCAAAATAATGAGCGACCAAAGTGCGGTTTTGTGTAATATGTTCAGGGTGATCATTTGAGCTTTGGCCAACATTAAGGCTTTGGTAAAGGCTTTTTGAAACACCACCTTGACGAGTAAAAAAACCATGTTCTATCCCATGGGTTTGTAAAGTAGAAAGATTTTTTGCAAGAATGGGATGAGGGATAGATTTCATAAAAGTTCCTTATGGAGATTATTGGAAGCGAGGGTGGAGATGTTTATTTTAGTCAATGAATATTTCAGATACTGATGTGCTTATTGACAAAAGCGCCGGTTATCAAAATTGGGGAGGTATGGAGATGTTTTTATCACAAACATGTAAAACTTTAAATAATTTTCCCATTTGATCTTGACCAGCAAGCCGTTCGATGTCTTGGCGGATTTTGTCTTGTAGTGTAGCACTTTTGCCAACTCCAAGCTGTTTTGCGCGCTCCAGTAGCCCCATTTTTAAAAGAAAATCTCCTTGCTCGAAGATTTCAGCAAAACAACCTTGTTCAAGGGCTGTGTTTTTTAAAAAAGAAAAATCAACATGGGATGTTAAATCATGTTCACCAGGGGCATCAAAAATATCACGGAATCTATGTTTTGACAGTGCTTGCAGTGTATCGCCAAATGCAAGATCAGCAGCACCATAGTCGATAAGTAAAGCAGAACCTGTCACTTGTACTAAATGGTGGCTGATTTGTTGCATGAATTGATGCCGTAAGGGGGAATATTCAAAAATTGTTCCGTCAGGCACTTTAGAACAATAGGTTTGTAGACAAGAAGAGGGAAGTTTATGTGGGGCAGCAATAAAGATGAAATCTCCATCTTGATTGACTGTGATGCAGCGTTCTCTCCATTCTCCATTGACTTTAATATATTGGTTGATAGGGAGTGTATCGAAGAATTCATTAGCTATGAGGAAGAGAGGTTTTGAAGGAATTTGATTAAAATTTTCAATGCTATGGATTTGTTTTTGATAAGGGCAAAGGCGCTTTTTTTGTTCTTTTGCGAGTTTTTCACTTATTTCAAGGAGAAAAACCTCAGCTGCATTAAATGCTGTCGTAGATAATTTTTGAATGGTACGCAAAACATCATCCATGAGAGTTCCACGTCCTGGACCTATTTCAGCGAGGATAAAAGGGTGAGGACAACCATGAGCGTTCCAGCTTGCGAGAGTCCAAATCCCAATCATCTCTCCAAATAATTGGCTTATTTCGGGTGCTGTAATGAAATCACCAGCACGTCCAAAAGGTGTTTGTGTTTGATAATAACCAAATTGAGGATCGGTAAGTGCCAACGTCATATATTGGCTAACAGTGATTGGTCCATTAAGGGCAATAATTTCTTTAATTTTTTCTTTTAGATTGGTCATTTTCTGTCGATTTATATTTAAAGGCGTGGAGAAGAAGATAAAACCCTAAAAGAAGCATGGGAAGAGATAAAGCCATGCCATAGGTAAAACCAGTAGAATGGAAAAGAGTCGAAAACCATTCTGGATCTTCTTGAGGCGCACGGTAAACTTCAGAAATGCTGCGTGCTACTGCGTAGCCTATAATAAATGTTCCTGCAACAGCTCCAGGGCGCTTTAATGCCTTGAAGGCAAAAATGATAAGGCATAAGATGATGAAGAGAAGAAATCCTTCCATGAAAGCTTCGTAAAGTTGGCTTGGATGGCGCGGTAGATAGTGAGGATCGAGAGGAAAACAAACAGCCCAAGGACGTGTAGTAATATTGCCCCATAACTCTTGGTTAATGAAGTTGCAAATTCGTACAATGCCGATACCAATAGGAGCACCTGCAGCAATGATATCAAACATGGCTCGTATGTTAATATGATTTTTGCGGGCAAACCAGACCATAGCAATGATAATACCAATAAGTCCGCCATGAAAGGACATTCCCCCATCCCATACGGCAATGATAGCACTTGGATGGTTAAAATAGTAAATGGGATCCCATACAAGAACTTGTCCTAAACGCCCTCCGACAACAACACTTATGGCAGACCAGACAACAAAATCTCCGATCTTTTCTTTATCCATAGGAGGGTGGTCTCTATACCATAGAGATGTTTTTTTTAATAATTTTTGCGCATACCACCAAGCAAAAAGAATCCCCACCACGTAACCAAGTCCATACCAATGAAGTGCTATGGGACCTAGCTGGATAATGACAGGATCAAGAAAAGACGGAAAAGCAATGGCTGGACAAGAAAGATTGTTCATGAATTAAGCATCTTACATTATACGAGATGAATATGAAGTGACTCTGATGGTCAGAAATGACAGATGAATGCGCAATGGTCAAGTCAGTAGGGAGGCTAGTCAGAAAGGGGGATAGATTTCCACTGGTTTATCGCGGTAAAAAAAATATGGTGATAAAAGGAATATTAAAAAATCTTAAACAAAATAGTCATGAAAAATCGGCACAGTATATAAAATATAGGGTAAAAGGAACAAATTACAGTATCTAAATGTTATGAGAATACGCTATAATGCGTGCGTCAATAATTAAAATTTAAGGAAAAATGTTATGCGTAATGGATCAAATCGTATTCTTGATGAATTAGCAAAATTAGCAACAGATGCTGCTGACGTTGCGCAAGGTATACGACGTGAAGCTGGAACAGCTTTTCGTGTGCAGGCTGAAAAGATAGCAAACAAACTTGATCTTGTTTCTCGCGAAGAGTTTGAGACTTTTAAGGAGATGGTGCTGAAAATCCATGCTGATAATGCTGATTTGAAAAGGCGCCTTGATGATTTAGAAAAAGATGATTGAAAAAGAACGCAGACACAAAAAAGTACAATAGGTTCTTAAAAAAGGAATCTTCAAAAAAATATCCCCAATTTTTCAATATGATGCGTGAAACTAAAAAATGCTTAATCTTGAGTCTGTTAGAGCGGAGCATTTGTCTATTTTTGATTTTTTTTTGGGTAAAATACATTTTTTTGAATCAGGGGGCTGGCGCTATGAAATTGTATCAATACACTGAAAAGACTTGATGATTCGTTTTATGACTATCAGGTTGCCCTAAACAGCGCGATTGTGTTCTGGGTGTTTGTGTACTGTCGATGTTTTTATGTGTATTTGTTTGTTGTAAAGGTTCTGATTGTAGCAAAATATTGTTACAGTTTAGGCGGTTTATATTCTGTTGACAATGTTTTTAAGATGATTGAGGATTGTGATGAGGCTTGCATTTTGGGCCACAGAGAGAAAAGAGCACCCTGTTGACTTTATCGAACAGATTGCCTGTGAATATGATTGGTCGTTTGAGCGGGATGCGCAAGATGAAATTAGCGTTTGTGTGGAAGGAAAGCGCGCAAATTATCGTCTTGCTTTTTCATGGATGGAAGAGCATGAAGCACTTCATTTGGCTTGTTCGTTTGATCTTTTTATTAAAAATGCTCGAACAGCTGAAATACAGCGCTTATTGCTAGCAATTAATGAAAAGTTGTTGTTGGGACATTTTGATTACTGGCAAAGGAATAGTTCAGTTATTTATCGGCAAGGTCTTCTTTTGGCTGGTGGGATGCATCCATCTCATATACAGGTTGAAACATTGTTGATACATGCACTTAAAGTCTGTGAAAGCCATTATGTTGCATTTCAGATGGTTGCTTTGTCGGGAGAAAGTGCTTACAAGGCACTGCAGTACACTTTGTTTGAAACTGTAGGGAATGCCTAAAATACACAGTCTGTTATTTTTACAGATGGTTTGCTGAAATATTGCTCATAGGGGGATATCAAGAATAGCGCGTAATCCTCCGAGTGGGCTCTCATCTAATTGTATATTGCCACCATGGCTGCGTGCTATGTCTTGAGCAATAGAAAGACCAAGTCCTGTTCCACTTGCATCTTGATTTCGCGCTTTATCAAGTCGAAAGAATGGCTTAAAAACTTCTGTGCGCATATTTTCATGAATTCCAGGTCCATTATCATCGATTATTAATATAAAAGATTCTTGTTGAGAGTTAGCTGTTAGTGTAACGGTTGTGCCATAACAAAATGCATTTGATACAAGATTGCTGACCAAGCGTATGAAAGCACGGGGACGTACTTGTATTTCTGTAGGACCTTCAATGGTGTAAGAAAATTGACGTTTGTGAAGATGAGCATCGGCGGAGAATTTTTGCATAAGAGCATTTAAATCAAAAGTCTTGACACTTTCACTTCCTTCACCACGAGCAAAAGCAAGATAATCTTCTAACATATTTTGCATGTCACTTACATCTTGCTCAAGCGGTTTAATATCAAAGTCAGTATTTACTAATGCTAGCTGAAGTTTAAAGCGTGTAAGAATGGTTCTTAAATCATGACTTACTCCTGAGAGCATCATGGTGCGTTGTTCGATTTGGCGTTCAATACGTTCTCGCATACGTAAAAAAGCAATGCCAGCACGACGGACTTCATCAGCTCCTTGTGGTTGAAATCCTTTTGGTAAAGGACGACCGCGTCCAAAGCTTTCTGCTGCTTCAGCCAATTGTTGAATGGGTTTGATTTGGTTGCGCAAAAAGTAAATTGCTATCAGCAATAAAACAAGCGCTGTTCCTACCATCCAGCTTAAAAAAATAGCAGTATTGGAAGCGTAGGCTTGGCTGCGTGGAGCAAAGACGCGTAAGATGTTGTGACCAAGGTGGATACGGATTTCAACAAGATTAGAATCGCCTACTGTATCAATCCAGAAGGAGCGGTTAATTTGGCGGGTGATTTCTTCACTCAGAAAATAATCAAGAATTGCGAAAAATGGTTTAGGTCCTGGAGGGGGAAGAGGGGAAGGGGGCAGGATAGAAATATTTAATCCCATGCGTTGTTGTGCAATACGCTTGATATCTTCATAGTTATCTTGTTGCGGATATGTTTCAATGATATCGATAATAGCTGAAATGTCATGCACGACAGCTATTGAAAGACGCTCGGTTACCATTTGCCAATGGCGTTCCATAAAAACGTAAGCAATGACTGTTTGCAGAAGCACCATAGGAGCGATAATAATGATCAAAGAGCGGGCATAAAGCCGTTTAGGCATTTTTTTCGTTAACCATCGAAGAAAAAATCTTAAAGGTTTGATCATTCTTGTGCCTATTCAATAGAGAGTTTATACCCTATTCCTCGCACGGTTTGGAGCCATATAGGCAGTGGTGGGTTTTTTTCGATTTTACGACGAAGGCGGTTGATTTGTACATCAATGGTACGTTCACTTATATTGCTGTCATCGGTCGCGAATTTATGGCGCGGAATTGTATTGCCTGCATTTTCGGCAAAAATGACCATCATTTCTTGTTCTTTATCTGTTAATTTAATAATTTCTCCCCCTTTTTTGAGTTCGCGCCGTGAAATTGAAAATATATAAGGTCCAAAAACGATCTGCTCAATTTTGGGTTGGTGAGGGGGAAAACCACGCCGTAAAATGGCATTGATACGAAGAAGAAGTTCACGAGGGTCAAAAGGCTTAGCAAGATAATCATCTGCACCCGCTTCTAAGCCATGGATACGATTGTCTATTTCTGATAAAGCTGTTAGCATGAAGATAGGAACATCCTTTGTTTGCCGGAGTGAATGAGTAAGATCAATACCGTTTTCACCAGGCATCATGACATCAACAATAAGAAGATCAAAATCTAAACTTGCCAACAGTCGTCTTGCTTCATTAGCATTGGCTGAAACTGAAACACGAAATCCATTTTTAATGAGAAACTGAAATAAAAGATTGCGGATACGAGTGTCGTCATCAATCACAAGAAGGTGAGGTGCGTCATCACACAAAACTTGAACATGATCGGACATTCTTAAAAACCTTGATAAAAATTTAGTTTACACAAAATGCAAGTTTACATAAGTTGTATAAAGCTGTCGAGCAGCACCTTTACCTTAAAGGAGAGAAAGTTTTATTTATAAATTTAAAAAAGTTATTTTTGAAAAGGATATTATGGGTAGTCTTAATATACATATTATTCCAGTTACGACATTCCAACAAAATTGCACTTTGCTTTTTGATAGTGAATGTAAAACGGGGGTTCTCGTTGATCCCGGTGGTGATTGGCCGCGGATTCAAGACGTAATCGAAAAGAATGGCGTTATCGTTGAGGCTATTTGGATAACACATGGTCATTTTGATCATGTGGGAGCAGCAATGCAAGCGAAAGAGGCGCTTAATGTAAAAATTATCGGTTCACATTGCGATGATAAGCCTGTGATGGATGCCGTGAGCGAAAGCGCAAAAAATTACGGCATCACTGATGCATGCATCTGTATTCCTGACCAATGGTTAGAAGATGGTGAGTGCGTTCATTTTGCTGGACATGTGTTTAAGGTTTTTCACACCCCAGGACATTCTCCTGGTCATGTTATTTATTTCAATGAAAAAGAACGCTTAGCTCTCTTGGGTGATGTGCTCTTTCGTGGTTCTATTGGACGCACTGATTTCCCCTTCTGTTCTCATGAAAAATTGATGCACTCTCTTCGAGAAAAAGTTTTACCCTTAGGCGATGATGTTTGTTTTATCTGTGGGCATGGTCCTAAAAGTAGCATAGGCTATGAGCGCCAAAATAATCCTTTTCTTCAAGATTTTAATATATGAACAAACAAAAAAACGCTTTGAAGCGTTTTTTTGTGCCATTTAAGACTTTTTTAGTAGAACAGAAGTTAATTTATTGGGGCATAACAAATGTGTTCCAAACCATTACGGTCTCGAAAAGTCCCTGTTTTAGGGTTGAAGGAACGGTATTTTTTCTTGCAATAGTTAAGCCAATCAGATTCTAATGATTTCTGGAGTGGCTCATATTCCACCGTTTGCTGCACTTGATAAACTCTTTGATTTTGCGGAACTTTTTGATAAATCACCTGATTTTTTGGTACTATTTGATAAACCACTTGTGGCTGTTCTGGTTTTTTTAAAATTGTACCAAGAATACCCACTGCTAAAGCATCTCCTGAGTTGTCTATATGAATATTACTGTGTTTTGTCTTTTTGCGCTCAATGTGATGATATGTTTTGTTTTCAACATGATGATAATGATGATAATGATGATGATGTTGTTGTTGTTCTGTCCTATTATGTTTGGCTTCAAATCTTCTAGAGTTTTCTTCAGAACGCTTGCGGAAATCATCAACAAACTTTTGGAAATCATCAGAATGACAGACATTTTTGCTATCAGAACAACGGGAGCTAGAAAAACTGGAACGCCACATATCAATTTCCTTATCCATTTCCCTTGTCGCATCATCTCTTTCTTTACGCATCTTCCTCATCATATCATCTATTTCTCTCGTGATAGAGTGAGTAACATCCCATGCCATATCCGCAAGCGTTGTATTTAGCGGCATGAAAACGGTTGCAGTTGACATTGCTGATAATACCGCTAGCTTGATCACCTTTTTCATAATGATGCTCCTTGTGTAAATTCGTATTTTTCACATCTTACACATTTCAAACTGAATAGAGCCTGAACAATTTTGGACTTTATTGTGACAAAACAAAAGAAAATTCATTTAGTTAAACCCATTGCAGGTACAGTAAAATAAAATCATGAAAGAATTTTGATTTCAATTAATGTACTCTACTTGAGGCTAGTTAATAAGTTTTTATTGACCCCACCCGATTTTTTACTATGGAATATAAACTCTTTATTTAGGGATAATTTTTGTATCATTTGATACAATATAAATTTAATAATAGGTGTATAAATAAAAGTTATCATTTTTTATCATATGCTTATGGTGCTATGATAAAGTCTTATTTTAATTTATTTGTATTATAGAACAGCGTCCTATTTTAATATTATCTTGTGAGGATAAATAATATTTTAGTTCGATATCAGAGTATAAATGTATAAATATAATATATTTTAGGAATTTATATATATAAGATATTTTCTTTAAATTTGTCTGCTTTTTTAGAGTTTAGAAGTTTTTTACTTTTTTAGGGATTTTTTTATAACGCGGTTTAACAAGAAAAATTGCTTAATCGGCCATACGCTTTGTGAGAACTGTCACCAATGTGCTGTAGCCTTTTTGAATTGTTTTACGAATTTCATTCACAACATCATCGACTTGATTGCTGGCTGGACGAACCTCTGTTGGTGGATCAATGAGCCCTGTTGGACAAATAATTTGTTCTGCAAAAGTGCCATGAGATTGTTCTATTTCTCAGCGTCCTGGTGTTGCAGAGACGGCAATAGTTTTTTGGGGCGCATGGCATCCCATTCTGCTTCCATGAAAAATTGATGCAATCCCTTCGAGAAAAAGTTTTTCCCTTAGGCGATGATGTTTGTTTTATCTGTGGGCATGGTCCCAAAAGTAGCATAGGCTATGAGCGCCAAAAATAATCCTTTTCTTCAAGAGATTTAAGGGGGAGGGCATCAAAAACCCGCTTTAGAGCGGGCTTTTCTCAATGTTAATTCAATTTACTGGAGCATAGCAGACATGATTTAAGCCATCACGGCCTCGAAAAGTACCTGTTTTAGGGTTGAAGGAACGGTATTTTTTCTTGCAATATTGAAGCCAATCAGATTCTGATGATTGTTGTACTGGCTCATATTCCACCGTTTGCTGCACTTGATAAATCACCTGATTTTGTGGTACGTCTTGATAGACAATTTGTGGCTGTTCTGGTTTTTTAAAAACTTTACTAAGAACTGCACCTGCTGCAAGAGCAAGAATGCCCAATGCTAAAGCATCTCCTTGAATATTACTGTGTTTTGTTTTTTTACGTTCGACATAATGATATGTTTTGCTTTCAACATGATGATGTTGTTGTTCTCTCCATGTCTGGCTGAAATAATGACGCTTGTGGGGATCATCAAAAGAGTGATGTTTACTATGAAAAGAATGGGAGCTAAAATTGCGAGACGGTAAACCAGACTCCCTCTTCATTTCACTCATTTGATACCATGCCATATCCGCAAGCGTTGTATTTAGCGGCATGAAAACGGTTGCAGTTGACATTGCTGATAATACCGCTAACCTGATCATCTTTTTCATAATGATGCTCCTTGTGTAAATTCGTATTTTTCACATCCTACATGTTTCAAACTGAATAGAGCCTGAATAATTTTGGACTTTATTGTGGCAAAACAAATGAAAATTCATTTAGTTAAACCCATCTCAGATACAGTAAAATAAAATCATGACAGAATTTTGATTTCAATTAATGTACTATGCTTGAGGTTAATTAATAAGTTTGTAGTAAGAGTACCCGATTTTTTACTATGGAATATAAACTCTTTATTTAGGGATACTTTTTGCATCACTTGATACAATATAAATTGAATAATAGGAGTATGAATAAAAGTTATCATTTTTTATCATGAGTTTATGGTTCTACGATAAAGTCTTGTTTTACTTTATTTGTGTTATAGTACAGTGTAATATTTGAATATTCTCTTGTGAGTCTAAATAATATTTGAGTTCGATATCAGAGTATAACTGTATAAAGATAATATATTGTAAGTAATTTTTTGATATATACAAAACATTCTCTTTAAATTTGTCTGCTTTTTTAGAGTTTAGAATTTTTTTACATTTTTAGGAATTTTTTATAACGCGGTTTAACAAGAAAAATTACTTAAAAAGTTAATAAAGTTTAGGCATTTTTTGTAAAAAGTTCTCTCTCATGGTGTTTTAGATAAATTGGAGCTCCCTTGATGTTTGAGGTTGTCTATTTTGCGGATAATGCTGTTTGCTTTTGAGCTTTAGTTGTTTTTTTAGAAGAGCTGAAGATTATTTTAGGCGGTTTGAAATTTCTTACTCCTTTGTTGGTTGCGTTTTTTTTCGTTTTATTGTTGCTTGATTAGGGGGGGGTTACCAGATTTTCCTTTTCGATTTTCCAAAATACCAGTATCCATGGTTGGTCCCATGTGTGCAAGGTCTGGTTTGGAGAAAAGACTTGGTTGTAATACGGGCTCAAGGGTAGATTGTTCGCTATGATGAGTTAAGGGGTTCTCAGCGATTTCTAGTTCTATCTTTTGTAATTGTTTGATTTCATCGCGAAGGCGTGCTGCTTCTTCAAAGTTGAGATCAGCAGCTGCTTCATGCATTAATTTTTCAAGGTGTTTAATATGAGATGCTAAATTGTTGCCAACCATATTTTTTTTCTCGATGACATCAGGGGTAATTGTGCGAATATGGTCGTTTTCATAGCCTGAATTGAGAATATCTCCGATATTTTTTTTGATACTTTTGGGTGTGATATGGTGTTCTTCATTATAGGCTATTTGTTTTTGTCGACGTCTTTGTGTCTCCTGTAAGGCTCGTTCTATGGAGCCTGTGATTGTATCTGCATAGAGGATAACGTGGCCATCTACGTTACGTGCAGCACGTCCGATTGTTTGTATGAGGGAAGTTTCAGAGCGCAAAAAGCCCTCCTTATCAGCATCTAGAATGGCAACAAAACCACATTCTGGAATATCTAAGCCTTCTCGGAGCAAGTTGATACCGATGAGGACATCAAAGGTGCCAAGCCGCAGATCGCGTAGAATTTCAATGCGTTCTAATGTATCAATGTCAGAATGCATATAGCGTACACGAATATCTTGTTCGTGGAGATATTCAGTTAAGTCCTCGGCCATACGCTTTGTGAGAACTGTCACCAATGTACGGTAGCCTTTTTGAATTGTTTTACGAATTTCATTTACAACATCATCGACTTGATTGCTGGCTGGACGAACCTCTGTTGGCGGATCAATGAGCCCTGTTGGACGAATAATTTGTTCTGCAAAAGTGCCATGAGATTGTTCTATTTCCCAGCGTCCTGGTGTTGCAGAGACGGCAATAGTTTGTGGGCGCATGGCATCCCATTCTTCAAAGCGTAAAGGGCGATTGTCCATACAGGAAGGTAGGCGAAACCCATATTCTGCTAGGGTTGCTTTTCTTCGAAAATCACCTCGGTACATGCCTCCAATTTGGGGAATGGTTACGTGACTTTCATCGATAAAAACAAGAGCATTGTTTGGAATGTATTCAAACAAGGTTGGTGGTGGTTCTCCGGGTTTTCGTCCTGTTAAATAGCGTGAATAATTTTCGATTCCAGAGCATGAGCCGGTGGTTTCCAACATTTCCAAATCAAAAATTGTACGTTGTTCTAAACGTTGTGCTTCTAAAAGACGTCCAGCTGCGTTCAACTCATCAAGGCGTTGAGCGAGTTCCATTTTGATCGATTTCATCGCTTGATTGAGTGTTGGGCGTGGTGTTACGTAGTGTGAGTTGGCATAAATTTTAATCGATTGAAGATCGCCTGTTTTTTGTCCCGTTAGAGGATCAAATTCCGTAATTGTTTCCACTTCATCGCCAAAGAGCGAAATACGCCAAGCACGATCTTCGAGGTGGGCAGGGAAAATTTCGATTGTATCCCCTCGAACACGAAAGGAACCACGAATGAAATTGATATCTTGTCGATAATACTGTTGAGAGACTAAATCAGCCAAGAGTTTTCGTTGATTGAGTTTATCACCTTTTTCTATTTTGAAGGTCATAGCAGTATAAGTTTCTACTGAACCAATCCCGTAAATACACGATACAGACGCGACAATAATGACGTCATCACGTTCAAGGACAGCACGTGTTGCAGCATGGCGCATACGGTCGATTTGTTCATTAATTGAGGATTCTTTTTCAATATAGGTATCAGAGCGTGCAACGTAGGCTTCTGGCTGATAATAGTCATAATAGGAAACAAAATATTCGACGGCATTGTGGGGAAAAAAACTTTTAAACTCTCCGTAAAGCTGCGCTGCTAGAGTTTTATTTGGTGCTAAGATTAAAGCTGGACGCTGTGTTTCTTCAATGATTTTGGCCATTGTATAGGTTTTTCCTGAGCCGGTAACACCCAAAAGCACTTGTGTACGTTCATCTTTTTGAATTCCCTCAACCAGAGTTTTAATTGCTTGAGGTTGATCTCCTGCAGGTTCAAAGGGTGTTTCGAGTTGAAATGGAATGCCACCTTCAGATTTTTCAGGACGAATAGGGCGGTGAGGTGTCCATAATACGCCATTCTTAAAAAGAGGATTGCCTGAGGCAATCAGAGCAGAAAGAGCCTCAACTGTTGCTGTAACACCATTTTTCATTGTTGTATCCTTTAATAGAAAAGTGCTGGTGATTTTAAAGAAAATACTAATTTTTACAATTTCATTACGATAACAGCAAAACGTTATTGAACAGATTTATTTTGGTTTATTGGAGCTTTCATTAGGATATTGATCAAGTTTTTTCTATGAGACGAATTCTTCGAAGTGGTTCTTTGGAGGGGGCATATTGTGGTTGTTCGTGGACACTATTGCATTTTTGCCATGATAATATTTAAGATGGCATAAATTATTATGGCTGTTATGGAGAATAATCGGTACGTTTGGGCACTAAAGACATCGTGTATGTGTGATAAAGATCATTTCCATCTTTAAATGAAAGATAACGAGATGACACCCAACCTATTTGAGTGTTATATCGGATATGGCACCAATTGCCTTCACAGTTTTTAACAAAAACCAATTCTCCAGCAGAGATTAAGCCGCAAAGTGCATACTGAGTGCTGGGACCTGTTCTAAAATTAAGATTTCTCGTAACAAAAGCATCCGCAGCTTCAGATACTGTTGTGGCGAAAAAGAAAGAGCCAAACATAAAAAAAATGACGATTTTTTTCATTCTTCTGTAAAGAATTTCTTTAGAGATTTTCTATCCTTCTCTCTTTGTATCCCATATGATTTCTTTTGCTAGATTATGATAAAACAGAAAAAAATACAATTCTTTCTTCTTTAGGAGATTTTAAAGAGAAGAGTGAAGTTTAACGTTTTAAACACCAAAATGAGATGTTTTAATCACTATTTGTGCATGTTTTGTTTCCTTTATTTATTTTTGTATGGAAAATAGCGATACTGTACTATATAATAAAAAAGATCGTAGTTTTCGGATTCCAAAAGTAATTTTGGAAGCCGTTTTTTGTATTTTTATTAAACCTTCCGTGTAATAGAAAGGGACGGATTATGGAAAAAGTTCCGATGACTACAGCTGGTTTTGAGAGTCTTAAAGAAGAGTTGCGTTGGCGTCAACAACAGGAGCGTCCGCGAATTATTGAAGCAATTTCTGAGGCGCGTGCACATGGTGATTTATCAGAAAATGCTGAGTATCATGCAGCTAAAGAAGCACAAAGCCATAATGAGGGGCGTATAAATGAGCTTGAAGATTATATTGCCCGAGCAGAAGTTATAGATGTTTCGCGTCTTTCAGGCGACAAAATAAAATTTGGAGCAACCATTAAACTCTTGGATGAGGATACAGAAGAAAAAAAAGTGTATCAGATCGTAGGAGATCAAGAAGCTGATGTAAAGGTTGGTAAAATCTCTATTTCTTCGCCTATTGCACGTGCACTCATTGGAAAGCAAGAAGGTGATGTGATTGAGGTGAATGCACCAGGTGGTGCGCATAATTACGAGATCATTAAGGTTCAGTATATCTAAATAACATATGGATTATTATGCGTGTATCTTTGGACGAAACTGAAATTATTGCGCCTCACTTTAAAAGGCGTTTATCGGGAGTAACATCTACGATTATTCAGCTTATTCCACTGCAACGCGAACAGGGTGTGCGTATATCCACTTTAGGGTTTGGTTTACCACAAACTTTGCCGACTCTTGCCTTTAAGGACCTTTTCGGACTTTGGAAAAGTCCGAAAGGGAAGCCATTTCGTATTTGGCATGCACGACGCAATATTGAGATGCTTTTTGGGATCTTTTTGCGCGATATCTTGAAAATGAAGCTGAAACTTATCTTTACATCGGCTTCACAACGCCATCATAAGTCTTTTACCAAATGGTTGATTCGCTGTATGGATAGGGTTATCGCTACCAGTACACATACAGGCGCTTATCTAGAAGTGCCTCATAAGGTTATTATGCACGGAGTGGATGTGAGGCGTTTTACTCCACCACAGGCTCTTGATGATTACTTTTCTTCGACAGGATTTCCAGGAAAATATGCGGTAGGGTGTTTTGGGCGTCTGCGTTACTCAAAGGGAACAGATTTATTTGTTGATGCCATGATAGCGTTATTGCCTGACTATCCTGAATGGACAGCACTTATCGCTGGTCGTACGACAGAGCAATATTATCATTTTGAAAAAGAATTACACCAAAAGATTGCTAAGGCTGGTCTGGATGATCGCATTATTTTTCTTGGTGAGATTCTGGATATCCCTTTGTGGTATCGTCGTTTATCGCTTTATGTTGCACCTTCTCGTACAGAAGGTTTCGGTTTAACACCATTAGAAGCAATGGCATCACAGGTTGCTGTTGTAACGAGTGATGCAGGAGCTTATAAAGAATTTGTGGTCGAGGGAACAGGAACAGTTGTAAAAGCAGGAGATAGAGCGGCTTTAACAGCAGCAATTGAACCTTATTTTGCTGATGTAGAAAAAACATTGGTAGCCGGAAAGAAAGCTTTAACCCATGTTCGTACACACTTTCCTTTGGAAAAGGAGACAACCGAGATTGAGCGTGTTTACAAAGAACTGTTTGCGGAAAAAACACTTTGATTATTATATCAAAAATCTTTTTGAGGAGTGATAAAAAGTTTTTTCCTTAAAGATTTTTCATAGTCATCAAGAAAGCAGCTCAATGATATAAATGTTATTTTACAAAATTTATATTTTCTTTAGTAGAACGCTATAAGAAGTTCTCAAAATTTTGGATAAAATATTAAAAATGTATACGCTTGAGAGCAACATGTGCTTTATGATAAAGCATATTAGGAGAGAGGAAAGCTATTTTTATTCAGTGATATTTTAGAATAAGAAAATAATGCTTTAACTCAAGTCTAGATATACGGTGTCGTACTGATATTGTTCGTTTTGGAAGACTTAAATAGATGGAAAAAACGTTTTCTTGTCTTAAAAAAGATATTTATGGTGTCTCCATGGGTAAAATAGTCGTACATATTTTCAATAAATTCATAATAAGATGGATCTAAGATCAATATATATATATGATTTTTATAGATAATTTACCTTTTTAATTTGAATAAGAGCTATCCTCTTGCACATCACAATTGGAAGAAAGCATGTGGTGGATAAAAACTATTGAAGACAGGGTGTAAAGAGATTTCTTATAAATTGTCTGAACTGCAGGTTGTTACGGCATTAACAGAAAGAAAATAATATGGTGGTACTAATTTATATCTTATTTTGTGGTACCGACTTGCACCTTATTATTATTTAAGTAAAAATGATGGTGCCCATTTTATATCTTTCATGAGAACTGTCGTGAAATGGGGTTGATGAGTATTGTGAGATTTTTTTTACAAACAAGCTTGTGAATCCATAATATAATAGCATTTTTTCTATAAGGATGTAACTCTATTAAAGAGAAAAAGCACTTTTATTAGCAAATATTCATATTTTTTGCATGAGAGATTATTCGTAAAAAAAGGATGTTCTATGTGCCCACTTTATTTGATAAAGAAGATCAATAAAGTGAAGTTTTATATGTTCTCGATTTGAAGGCTCTTGGTATTTGATTGTTCTTGTCGAATTATTTTTATATCAACATTTATATCGTTGATATGATGACTTGTATGAAATTTTAGGAAATCTTCAGTGGATTGAGTAAGGGGTGAATATTATGACTCATACTGTTCACGCCTTTTTATATTGTAAATTTTTTATCATAGTAGAATAAAATGCTCTATGCATTAGAATTGTTCACGCCAGAAAGCGGGAATAAAAAGGACGAATATTGTTATGATTTCAAGGCGTCCAGCTAACATTAGAAAACTTAAAATCCATAAAGCATTATCGTTGATTGTAGAGAAATTACCAGTGGGGCCAATAATATCTCCAAAGCCTGGACCAACATTTGAAAGTGCGGTTAAGACTCCCGTAAAGGCAGAGGTAAAGTCAAGACCGGTTGTAAGCAAAAGTGCAGTGCCGATAACGAGGCAAAACATATAAAGACAAACAAAAAACAAAACGGCTTGAGCAACATCGTTTGATATATTTGAGTGATCGTAGCGGGCCTTTACAACGACATTAGGAGAAAGAAGTTTTTCTATATTTGTTTGTGTAATACGCCAAAGAATAATGAGGCGATTGATTTTCATGCCACCAGAAGTAGAACCAGCACATCCGCCTGTAAAAGAAACAATGAAGAAAATTCCAAGCGCAAACGGTCCCCAAAGTTGATAATCTTCAGCGCTGTAACCTGTGGTGCTAATAATGGATGAAAGGTGAAAAATGACATCAAGGAAAATCAAGTGGAACGCGCGATGATCATAAAACCGTAGCCATGCCGCTAAAGCAAAGCTGAAAAGGAGAACGATATGGAGAAAAACAATCACTTGTGGGTCAAGGAAGCGTTTGGAGTGTCCAGGAAGGACTAATTTAACATAAAGTACGAAGGGCAAAGCAGAAAGCAACATGAAGATTGTTGAAATAATTAAGATGGCTGGTGTATCAGAAAAATAACCAAAAGAAGCATCATGCGTTGAAAAACCAGCTGTTGCGACTGTACTCATTGCATGGTTAATGGCATCAAATAAATTCATGCCTGCAGCAAAATAAGAAAGCATACAAGCCAATGTTAACCCAACATAAGCGATGATAATTCCGTTAGCAATTTGGTTGATGCGAGGCAATATTTTTTCAGATTTATCAGATGATTCCATATGAAAAAGTCGTACGCCACCCACACGCAGTGAAGGCAAAAGTAAGAGGGCTAAACCGATAAAACCAATACCCCCAATCCAGCATATAAGAGAACGCCATAACAAAATACTTCGCGATAAATTATCAAGATCAGAAAGGACTGTGGAGCCTGTTGTTGTAATTCCAGAAACAGATTCAAAAATCGCTCCTGCTAGAGAAATGGGAAGAGGAGAAAGATAAAGAGGTAAGGCACCTACGATACTTCCTGTTAGCCAAAGGCAAACAGTGAGCATAAAGCCAAGCCGTGCTGAAAAACGACAAGTAGCTCCCTTAGTTGCTAAAAGAATCAGCGTTGCTAACATGGTGGTTATGGCACAAGAATAGAGAAAGGTTATCCAATTACGATTGTTGTCGTGCAGATCCACAAAAATTGGCAAAAGCATTGCTCCTGCCATGATTAACGCAAACCGTGCACAAACATTGATAATAAACTGAAAAATGACCGTTCCCTATCTTTGTATCTCTTTTTATTATGGTTTTGTGCTCATAAGAATTTACGTTTTTCTCTTCATAGGATAAAGATTAATTCTTAACATTAGCATGCCTTGATGAAATTTGTAATCAGACCTTTTCATAAAACTTGAAAATGAAGTATGTATAACATAATTGGAGTTCTTGAAAAATATTTTTTTAAAAGGCTGCATTCCGTTATCATTTATAGAATAATTAAGTTATAATAAAGTGAAGGGGATTTAATGGTACAATCACATATTCGTCTGCTGATTATTGGCTCAGGTCCGGCTGGTTATACAGCGGCGATCTATGCAGCAAGAGCAATGCTTAAGCCGGTTTTGGTGACGGGCTTGCAGCAGGGTGGACAATTGACAATTACAACTGATGTTGAGAATTATCCAGGTTTTGCAGATCCCATTCAAGGACCGTGGTTGATGGAACAAATGGCGAAACAAGCTGAGAATATGGGGACAAAAATTTTCTATGATACAATTATAAAGGCTGATTTGTTGAAGTATCCTTTTGTTTTATATGGGGATTCAGGAACACAATATTCTTGTGATTCCCTGATTATTGCAACAGGAGCTCAAGCGCGCTGGCTTGGTTTAGAAAGTGAACAGACCTTTATGGGCGGTGGTGTGTCCGCTTGTGCTACATGTGATGGCTTTTTTTACCGTGATAAGGACGTTATTGTCGTGGGAGGAGGAAATACCGCTGTTGAAGAAGCACTTTATTTATCGCATTTGGCTAAAAGTGTAAGCGTGGTTCACAGGCGGGGGCAGTTTCGGGCAGAAAAAATTTTACAAGATAGGTTGCTTGCTTGCAAGAACGTACGTATCATTTGGGATCATGTGGTGGAAGAAATTGTGGGGCTGCCTGCACAGGGGGCAGTGGGCGCTGTTGTAACAGGGGCACGTCTAAAAAATGTTAAGACAGGTCACGAGATGACAGTGAATGCAGAGGGAATATTTATTGCTATTGGGCATGATCCTGCTGTTTCTCTGTTTGAAGGACAGCTGAAACAAAAACGAGGCGGCTATTTATGGACAGCACCGGACTCAACAGCAACAAGCATTGCTGGTGTTTTTGCTGCTGGGGATGTAACAGATGAAAGATTCCGCCAAGCTGTAACAGCTGCAGGAAGAGGATGTATGGCAGCGTTGGAAGCAGAACGGTTTTTGGATATACCTAAGCGTTAGTAATTCATTGAGAACATAAAGAATCTAGAGGTAGAATTAATTGTGGCGCCACCGTTGGATTGGGATAAGTTAAGGGTTTTTCACGCTGCAGCAGAAGCGGGATCTTTTACGCATGCTGCTCAAAAACTTCATTTATCTCAATCAGCAGTTTCACGACAGGTTTCGGCTTTAGAACAAGAGGTTGGGGTATCCTTATTTCAACGTCATGCGCGTGGTTTGATTCTTACAGAACAGGGAGAAACTCTTTATCGTACAGCTCATGATGTTTTGATGAAGCTTGAAAGTGTACGTTTGCAATTAAGTGAAAGCTATGCAAAACCAACGGGGCACTTGCGTGTGACCTCGACCTTTGGAATGGGGGCAGGGTGGATTGCAGAGCGTATGCCAGAATTTCTTAGTCTTTATCCTGATATGCAGGTTCAGCTTTTGCTTTCCGATGAAGAGCTTGATTTGACAATGTGTCATGCGGATTGTGCTGTTCGCTTACATCAACCCCAACAACCTGATCTTATACAAAGAAAACTCTTTACAATTCATATGCATGTTTATGCTTCGGAAAAGTATATTGCAAATTATGGAAAGCCGGAAAAATTGTCTGATCTCGATGAGCATCGTATTATTTCGTTCGGTGAACCTGTCCCACCTTATTTGTCTGGTTTAAATTGGTTGGAAAAGGCTGGTAGAAGTGATGGATCATTGCGCGTTTCAGTTCTACAAATCAACAATATTATCTCAATAAAGAATGCGCTTATGCGTGATCTTGGGATTGCTGTGCTGCCTGATTATATCGTCAATAATGATGAGCATTTGGT
The DNA here is from genome assembly GCF_042193775.1 of Bartonella sp. OD88NMGDW. Classification (NCBI taxonomy): domain Bacteria; kingdom Pseudomonadati; phylum Pseudomonadota; class Alphaproteobacteria; order Hyphomicrobiales; family Bartonellaceae; genus Bartonella; species Bartonella sp. OD88NMGDW. The sequence goes on from NZ_JBHIMA010000001.1 coordinate 242,177, forward strand.
GCGTCTTTTTCCTGATATGGTTGATATTCCTTCGTTTGATACTTTTTTTTGTTATCCTTATAATTTAAAGAATTTGGCAAGATTAAATGCTTTTCGAGATTATATTTTTTTAAAAGCCCGTCAGTGGTCTTTTTAATGTTAATGCCTTAATTTATAAGGAATAATTAACTGTTTTATAACTTGAGACTCCCTAATATTCTTTCGTTTCAAATTTGCCTATATTGAATCAATTAAAACTATTCGTTGCACATTAAAAGTGGGGGGAGTCCGTGCGGAGAAATACTTTTGGAAAAAGGGATAAATGTTTTTTATGAATACTAGCGAATGTGAGAGTTATTATATATTGAAAACTGGACAATCGTGTGATGGTATAGCTTACATTTTTATATTTAATTAAAAAGAATGGTACATGATGGAGACAAATTTAAAGCTATGTGTTTATTGCATAGCAGATACGCTTAAGTCTTTATTGTACTTTTTCTTATAAGATGACATAGAATACTATCTCTTGATTATGTTGCCTCCCAGTGCATTTTCTTGAGTGTTCCCTTACGAAGATCTATCAGATTGATTTTATCTCTGAGGATTTTCCAAATTTGCCGGACAGATGTCCGGCTTTTTTTTTATTTTTGAAAGAGCTCCTAGAAATTGCAATATATGGGAGGATGATAAGGAAAAAATTTCGAAATTTGTAGATATCCAACAATTTTTTAAGAATACTACAATTCAATAAGGAGTTTGAGAGAGATTTATCATGTTGTAGCATAAAAGTCTGTCTTTTAGGGACGTGATATAAAATATTTAAAACTTTATACATGAAGTGCTTTTTATTAGAGTGTGAGGTGAATATTTAAGGCAGGTTTTGTTCATAAAGCCTATGAAGTAAATCAAGTCGTTATTAGATAGAACTTAAAGGAAACTGGATTGTTTACATAACGACGGGAGGTGGCTTCTTCTTCATTTTAGGACCAAGAAGAAGCCGAGAAATAAAAAAGATTTGATTGTAAGGGCTCTTGATTATAAGGGCAATTGTATTTAAAAGTTCTCGATCTTTTTTAGAGTTATAAATTGAATGGAGAAAGCAGAAAAGGTTTTTCATCTTTCATGATAATAAACCGATTCATTTATTTGATCGCTAGATTTTTTTGATCTTTATCTACACGTGTTTATTCATGGATATTTTTACTGAATCGATTGATTTAGGTCATGATACAGTTTCCGATATTTTCTCGCCTATACTGACATTCGGCAAAAAAACGATCACAAGAGATGGTATTAAAAATTTTAAATTAAACTGTTGCAAAAGCGCTGTATACGTATACAAGCTTCTTCAAGTAATTCTTCTGATGTTGCATAAGAAATACGAAAAGCTGATCCAAGTCCAAAAGCAGATCCTTGGACGACAGCAACAGCTTCTGTTTCTAGAAGCGCTATGGCAAAGTCTTCATCATTCGTAATACATTGACCGTTGGGTGTTTTCTTTCCAATAAGTCCTGTGCAAGAAGGATAAACATAAAAAGCACCTTCGGGCGTTGGACAGTGAATGCCAGGAGCTTGGTTTAGCATGGAAACAACGAGATCACGGCGTTCTTGAAAAATACTTTTATTTTTAGCGATAAAGTCTTGTGGTCCATTGAGAGCTTCAACAGCAGCCCATTGTGAAATGACACTTGTTCCAGATGTTTGCTGACCTTGAATGGTATCCATAGCTTTAATTAATTCTTGCGGTCCGCCTGCATAGCCGATTCTCCACCCCGTCATCGCATAGGCTTTGGAAACACCATTCATTGTAAGTGTACGCTCATAAAGCGCTGGTTCTACTTGAGCTGGAGTAACAAAGGTAAAACCCTCATATGTGAGATGTTCATATATATCATCGGAAAGAATATAAACATGAGGATATTTTACTAAAACATCTGTGAGTTTTTTCAATTCATTATGTGTATAAGCGGCACCTGATGGATTTGAAGGAGAGTTAAAGATGAACCATTTGGTTTTGGGGGTAATGGCAGCTTCTAGCTCTTGTGGTTGGAGTTTATAAGAAAATTCGGCTTTTGTTTCTAAAAAGACAGGCGTACCATCGTTGAGTGCGACCATTTCTGGATAACTTACCCAATAAGGAGATGGAATGATGACTTCATCCCCTTTATTTAAAGTTGCCATCAATGCATTAAAGAGAATCTGTTTACCACCGGTTCCAACAATAATTTGCTCTGGTTCATAATTGAGATTATTTTCTCTTTTAAACTTTGCAGAAATTGCTTGGCGCAATTCTGGAATTCCAGATATGGGAGGGTATTTTGTTTCTCCTCTTCGAATAGCTTCAATGGCCGCGTTTTTGATGTTGTCTGGGGTATCAAAGTCTGGCTCTCCAGCGCTTAAAGCAATAACGTTGCGCCCTAATGTTTTTAAATGACGGGCTTTTTGGGAAGCAGCAATTGTTGCAGAAGGTTTGATACGAGACAGTTTGTCGGCAATAAAAGCCATAATTTTAAATCCTTATATTATATCAACAAATGGTTATTGCTTTAAGGATATTCTATAAGAGATTATATTGTATGCAATAAAAAACTTCCAAAATACTCTTACACGGGCTTTATATTCATCTTTTTTGAGATTTTTACAAGATAATCTCTTCGTAGATTTTATGAAAGTTTTTGAGGAAGTATAAGGGAGGTTTGATAAATTGTGCAAAGGAGATAAGCAGTCTTTTATGTTAACAAGATAAAATGATGCTTCATACAAAATAAAAAAAATCTTCGTCGTTACAGACGAAGATTTTTAAATAAAATATTGCAGAACTTAAACCTTAAAGAGCTGCAAGATTGCCAGCGGCAAATTTTCCTGAACGACGATCTTGAAGAACATCATAGGAAATTTTTTGCCCTTCATTAAGACTGTTTAGACCAGAACGCTCGACGGCAGAAATGTGTACAAATACATCTGCACTACCATCACTAGGTTGAATAAATCCGAAACCTTTTGTTGTATTAAACCACTTAACTGTTCCTGTAGACATAGGAAACTCCTTAGAATATATAATTATATTGAGTATTGAAGCTTTCATTCCCTCAATACGGTTGTAGATCGAAATTAGGTGGGAGAAGTTTCGTCAAAAGTGCAGATCGCACAGGAAAGAAAGTCACGTAACCGAAAATTCGATGAAACCTCTATAAAAGTCTTTAGAACAAAAAGCAAGTCTTAATCAAATTTTATATAAAGAAAAAATAAGAAAACAGTGTACATTTTGCTGAGTAGAGAAAATTCAACTGAAATAACTTTGTAGTGAACGCACTTCAAGGCGCCTTTTTTTGAGTACTTTGATCGCTTCTACGACGGCTTCGGCTCCAGCTATTGTTGTATAATAGGGAACATTTTGCATGAGTGCTGCATAACGTAATGATTTTGAGTCTGAGATGGCACTGGCAGTGCTAGTTGTATTAAAAATCAATTGAATTTGGCGATTACGAATAGCATCTTCAATATGGGGGTGTCCCTCTAGAACTTTGTTGATTTTTGTTGCTTCAACGTGGTGTTCTGTGAGAAATTTTTGTGTTCCACTTGTGGCGACAACAGAAAAGCCAAGCTCAGTTAAACGTTTTACAGGATTTAAGATGCGTTTTTTATCTTCATCTCTTACAGAAACGAACAAAGTTCCCTCTTTAGGGAGTTTTACACCAGCTCCAAGTTGGGCTTTAGCAAAAGCAAGCGAAAATTCATAGTCAAGTCCCATAACTTCACCGGTTGAACGCATTTCTGGACCAAGAAGTGTATCAACACCTGAAAAACGAGCAAAAGGAAACACTGCTTCCTTGACGGCAATATGTTGTTTTTTCTGCAAAGAAGGTAATCCACCATAAGCTTGAAGAGCATCATGAAGTGTTTCTCCTGCCATAATACGTGCAGCCATTTTAGCAATAGGGCGACCAATCGTTTTTGCAACAAATGGGACAGTACGTGAAGCACGGGGATTGACTTCTAAGACATAAATGGTATCACCTTTTATAGCATATTGTACATTCATTAAGCCGCGAACATGAAGTGCTTGTGCTAATGCTTTGGTTTGGCGCTCTAATTCAGTAACTATTTTATTTGAGAGCGTACGGACTGGTAAAGAACATGCTGAATCACCAGAGTGGATACCAGCTTCTTCAATGTGTTCCATAATACCAACAATCAGTGTTTCTTTGCCATCACATAGACAATCAACGTCTACTTCAATTGCTTCTGTTAAATAGGTATCAAAGAGAAGCGGATTTTTACCAAGCAATATATTGATTTGTCCTGTTGTGTCGTTAGGATAACGGACTTTGATATCTTCTGAAATTAATTCAGGGACACTCTCAAGTAAATAATTTTGTAAGCTACGTTCATCACGGATAATTTGCATAGCACGTCCTCCTAAAACATAAGAGGGACGTACAACCAATGGAAAGCCTAGTTCGTGGGCAATGAGGCGTGCTTGTTCGATGGAGTGAGCAATACCATTTTGAGGTTGTGTTAAGTTAAGTTTAAATAATAGTTTTTGAAAGCGATCTCTATCTTCTGCTAAGTCGATAGCGTCAGGTGAAGTACCCAAGATAGGAATGTTGTGTTTTTCTAGAGCGCTTGCCAATTTCAAGGGTGTTTGTCCGCCAAATTGAACGATGACTCCAACCAAATCTCCTTTTTCCTGTTCTGCTTCTAAAATAGCGATAACATCTTCTGTTGTTAAAGATTCAAAGTAAAGACGATCAGAGGTATCATAGTCGGTTGAAACTGTTTCAGGATTACAGTTAATCATAATCGCTTCAAAGCCTGCATCACGCAGTGCAAAAGCAGCGTGGCAGCAACAGTAATCAAATTCAATACCTTGCCCAATGCGGTTTGGTCCACCGCCTAAAATAGCAATTTTTTTGCGTTCAGAAACGTGTGCTTCCGAGTGCTCTACACCTGCAAAGGGAACTTCATATGTTGAATACATATAGGCTGTAGGAGAAGAAAATTCAGCGGCACAAGTGTCAATCCGTTTGAAGACGTGTTTAACATTCAGTGATTTGCGTAAAGCTGCGATATAATCGGGTTCTTTTCCAGTAAGGGAGGCTAATCGCGCATCTGAAAATCCCATAGCTTTTAACATACGTAAGTTATCTGAGTCTTGGGGTAATCCATGAACGCGGATACGCTGCTCCATTTCAATGATGGAGGCTATTTGTTCTAAAAACCATGGATCAATTTTGCTAATTTGGTGAATCTCATTTAAGGGTAAGCCTGTGCGCATGGCTTGAGCAATGTAGCGCAGACGATCAGGGCTTGGTATTGCAATGGCGGAGCGTATAGAACTTTTTTCATCACCTTCAGCATGCTCTGGAATAACAATTTCATCAAGACCCGTAAGTCCTGTTTCAAGTCCACGGAGTGCTTTTTGTAACGATTCTTGAAAAGTGCGTCCAATTGCCATGACTTCTCCTACAGATTTCATCGCAGTTGTGAGGACAGGTGATGAACCGGGAAATTTTTCGAAAGCAAAACGAGGAATTTTTGTTACAATATAGTCAATAGAAGGTTCAAATGATGCTGGTGTTGCACCACCCGTGATATCATTTTTTAATTCATCAAGAGTATAACCAACAGCCAGTTTGGCCGCTACTTTGGCAATGGGAAACCCCGTTGCTTTTGAGGCAAGCGCTGAAGAGCGAGAAACACGCGGATTCATTTCAATAACAATGAGGCGCCCATTTTCAGGATTGACAGCAAACTGTACATTGGATCCCCCCGTTTCAACACCAATTTCGCGCAAAACAGCAATCGAAGCATTACGCATACATTGATATTCTTTATCTGTTAAGGTGAGAGCAGGTGCTACAGTGATCGAATCACCGGTATGAATCCCCATTGGATCAATGTTTTCAATAGAACAAACGATGATACAGTTGTCGTTCTTATCACGAACAACTTCCATCTCATATTCTTTCCACCCTAAAACACTTTCTTCAATTAAAACTTCTGTTGTAGGCGAAGCTTCAAGACCGCGTTCGATAATTTCATAAAATTCAGAACGATTGTAAGCGATTCCACCACCGGTTCCACCAAGGGTAAATGAAGGACGAATAATAGCTGGAAGGCCAATAACATCAAGAGCTTGAACTGCTTTTGCTGTTGCATGGGCGATATAATGTTGTTTGCGATCAGTTTCGGTATGTCGCCAGTTGCGCTCAAGTTCTTCGAGTGCTTTGTCAAGTGCAGCACCAGAAAGTTTTGCTTTAAGTTCAGCACGCGTTTTTGCGTGCTGTCGGCGATTTTCTTCTTTTAGTTCTGTTGCATTGGCTAACATAGAGCGTGGCGTTTCCAAACCGATTTTTGCCATCGCTTGGCGGAATAAAGCACGATCTTCAGCTTTATCAATAGCATCAGCATTGGCCCCTATCATTTCAACATGATAGCGGTCTAAAATACCCATACGCTTTAATGATAAAGCAGTGTTGAGAGCTGTTTGTCCTCCCATAGTGGGCAAAAGGGCATCGGGACGTTCGTGGGCAATAATTTTGGCAACTATTTCAGGAGTAATGGGCTCTATATAAGTTGCATCAGCTAGATCTGGATCTGTCATGATCGTGGCAGGATTAGAGTTTACCAAAATAATTCGATAACCTTCTTCTTTTAATGCTTTACAGGCTTGAGTGCCTGAATAATCAAATTCACATGCCTGACCAATGATAATAGGTCCTGCTCCGATGATAAGAATAGATTTTATATCTGTGCGTTTGGGCATGGCTTTTTCCTATGACAAATATCTGTGCGCGATTGTTGCGGGTAAAATATTTCAGTTCTGAGGCTACAGTCATTTTATAAGTTAAGTGACAAAGAAAGTAAGCACTAAAATACCTTTTCCATGCTTTTTTTCATAAAATTAAAGATAAATTTCTTTTTTGAGCTGAGTCATCTCGTCAGTATATCAAAAGTATGATCTTTGATAAAAAATAATAATAGTGCTCCAACAAATTAGAATATTTAAGCATACTGTGGAGAATAAAAAGCCGGAACATCTTTCCAATCCATTGCCGGCATATTTTGTGTTTTATGACGTTGTTTGCCTAAAGAGGACGCGCGCTTTTTCTGTTGCTTGTAAAACATAAGCCATTATTTATGGTTCGATGAGATTTCGTAAAATGAAATGGGAAGTTTATCTTGTTATTCCGTAAAATACTACCGTTTAGAGCTCTGATATAAGGTATGAAAATTTACCACATTAAGGTGTTTTTTTGTTAGAGTATATGATAGAATTCAGGGCAGGATTTGTTTGTAGAGAGCTTGTGAAATAAACCATATGAAATGGTCTCAGTTGGAATCTGTTAGATAAAAAGCAAGATTGTTGATAGATCTTTTCTGGTTGAAGTTTCCGTTTTAGGGTAGGAAGGAAGTCAATCGATGTATGTTTCCATTTCATAAAAGGGCGAGAGTGTATTTTAATACAATGGCTAAGGAGATAATTTCAGAATGATTTTGTTTGTTGTTAAAAGATAGTGAATACTCTCTCTTTACTTTATGGATGATGTTCAAAACTTTTTAAAATATTTAAAAATATAAAGAAGGCTAAAATGCTGAACATTTCCCAAACGAGAATATTCTGTTTGAAAGATGTATCAATAGGAAAGCTTTTGGTGGCTAGGTCTCAAAAAGGGATTTGTTATATAGCGTTAGGAGACACTATAGAGCAATTATTACAGGGGTTTACGATACGCTTTGGTGATGCACAACAAGTTGTAGGTGACAATACATTTAAGAGAGAAGTTGCCCATATTATAGCCATGATAGAAACACCTAAGTTGGTCAAAAAATATAATTTTCCCTTAGATATAAATGGTACAGTTTTTCAACGACAAGTATGGGCAGTATTATGTGATATACCATGTGGTGAAACAATTTCATATGAAGTCTTAGCGTGCCGTATTGGTATACCGAACGCTTTTCGTGCCGTTGCTAATGCGTGTGCACGTAACGAATTGGCTGTTATCATTCCTTGTCATCGTGTTGTGCGTAAAAATGGTTTTATTTCAGGGTATCGTTGGGGATCCAAACGGAAACAGATTTTGCTACAACGAGAACAAAATGGAGGAATTTAATTTTGTGTGATGGGCATTATAATCGTTACAGTTGTCCCTTTCATTTCTTTTGAGGTAATTTCAAGTTTTCCTTTGTGGAGTTCTAGCAAGGAGCGTGAAATGGCTAAGCCAAGACCTGAGCCCGTGTGAGATTTAGTAAGCTGATTTTCAACTTGTTCAAAAGGTTGCCCAAGTTTTTTAATTGCTGATTGGGGAATACCAACACCTGTATCTGTAATTTTAAAAATAAGGCTGTTTTTTTTCTTGAAAGCGCAAACATCAATATTTCCGCCAGAAGGCGTAAATTTAACGGCATTAGAGATGAGATTAAGGAAAATCTGTTTCATAGCACGACCATCAACTTCAGCATGAAGTTCTGGCGTAATGTTTGTTGTAACAACAATATTTTTTTCTTGAGCTTGAGGCGTTAATGTCCGTACTGCTTCACTAATGATGGGCTCAAGATCGGTATTTTTACAATCAAGCGTAAATCTTCCAGCTTCAATTTTTGACATATCAAGGATGTCATTGATAAGGGTTAGAAGATGGGTTCCTGAATTGTAAATATCATGCATATATTCCTTATAGCGTTGTGAACCAAGAGGGCCAAAAGTCGATTGTAACATGATATCTGAAAAGCCTAGAATAGCGTTAAGTGGAGTGCGCAATTCATGGGACATATTAGCCAAAAACTCTGATTTAGCTTTGTTAGCACTTTCAGCACGCTCTTTTTCTGCCTTGAGACTTTTATTAAGTTTTTCAACTTCTGAGGCACGTTGTTGAGCACTTCCTCGAGCACGTTTGAGTTCTTGAATGAAAGAAAAAAGACGCCTTTCACTGTCTTCAAATTTTTCCTGTTGTTGTTTAAGCTCAGAAATGTCAGTACCAATACAAACCAATCCTCCGTCTTGGGTTCGCCGTTCGTTAATTTTGAGCCAACAACCATCTGCCGTTTGGCGAATACTGGTTAAGTTACCAGTACCATCATCTTTAAGGGGATATTCACTGAGTGCAGGGCGTGCCATGGCTTCGACGGTTGCACGTTGGATACCGGATTGTAGAATTTGTTTAGGAATAGCAGCATATTCGCAAAATTTGCTGTTGGACATGACTAAACGTCCTTCTGAATCCCACAAGACGAAAGATTCTGAAATATTTTCAATCGCATCACGGATACGAAGGTCGGCTTGCGCTGTTTGTTCAGCCAATTGTTGCTGTTCACTAATATCGAAGGAAATACCAACCAAATGGGGTTCTTCTTCTTCAGTAACTTCAGCACGAATACGCATCCAGACATAATGGCCATCGGCATGACGCATGGGAACGTTAATATCGATATGCTTTTTTTTACCACTCATTAATTCCTGAGCAAGATCAAAAAAATTCGCATCATTTGGATTGATAATGGCGCTAATTTGGGAAATTGAGAGCAATGCATCCTGAGGGATATAGCCGAGCATTTCGTACATTGCTCGTGACCAGTAGACGCGTCCACTTGCCATATTCCAATCCCATAGTCCACAGCGTCCACGCATCATTGCCATATCAATACGGTTTTGAATTTTTTCTGAAACAAGATCCGTTTTGCGTGCTCGTACAATTTGGTTGTAATAAGCATAAAGAAGAGCGAGGATAACGCCACTAGTTCCAATGAACAGAGTTATATTTAACGAGAGAATTTTCCGCCATTCCATGGCGCTATCTTGCATCTTTTCGCTAATGAATACGCCATATTGCCCATTTTCTGTTTGGTGAAATGAAGCAAGAGCAGGGGCATCTTTTCCTATTGTGATTTTCATAATTCCAATGTGCTGACCAAGAGATTGTAAAGCAATGCTGTCAGAGATAAAATCTTGCAAAGGTTTACCTAAAGCAATCTCTGAACTAGATGAAGCTAAGACATTTCCCTTTTGATCAATAATGGCGATCAGAGTGCTAGGATTAATAAGCTCTTGATTACGAAAAGTGGTGAGGATATTTTGTAAATGACTATGAGAAAGGGTAGAGACTTTTCCTTTCTGAGAAACAGCCAGTAAGTCATGATTAATTGTATTGGTAATATGAGAAGCTAAGAGAGTGATGGTAGAACGCGTGTTTTTATCAATCGTGTTACGCCAATCATAGAGTGATACAAAACGAATTGATGCAAGTACAATAAGAAATGCTACAATGACAAATGGAAGTGAGCGACGCAACCAAGGCTCAATAAAGAGAAGCTTTTGATAGGCAGAGCCAGAAAGCAGATGAATACGTTTTTTCTGCGCTTTATGACTTGGAGCGCTCGATTTTGAATCAGCATACACCTCCGTTGGCGCATGATATGCGTCCAATTTAGCCATTTCCAGTTCCTTTAATTATGGAATAATGTGATTTAAAAACTGCTTCGATATTCATAGTAACCCCATCGAGTGCAATGAATCAAAACAGGAGTCTTCTGTCCAGTCTTTTTTTTAAAAAAAATAATTTTACTTCTATGAATTTGGAATATGAAAAGGAAAAGGCACTTTAAACATGATCTATAAACAGGCTTAGATTGCCTGTTTATAGATTTAATGATGATCGAATAGTCTGTAGAATTTATTTAAAAAATATTATAGAATATTGATTTAAAATAATTTTTTCGTTTCAAGTGAGCAGACGGTTGATGATATCAGCGACATCACTTGATAACTTTGGTGCAGCAGCAATCATTTTTAATTCAGTTTCAAGTTTTTGTTGTCGAATGGGTTCTAATTGTCGCCAAGAGCGCATCGTTGTTAATAATCGTGAAGCGAGCTGTGGATTTTTTTTGTCAATTTCCAAAATAATTTGGCAAAGAAAATGATAAGACGCTCCATCCATCCTGTTAAAGCCCGTGAGATTGTTAGAGGCAAAGACACCGATTAGGGAACGCACACGATTGGGATTATCTTTTGAAAAGAGCGGGTGTTGCATGAGCTTTTGAACATTCTCGAGCGTTGATGCCCCTGCAACCATTGCTTGAATGGAGAACCATTTATCCATGACCAAAGGATCATGGTGATAGCGGTTTTCAAAATCATTTAAGGCATTTTGCGCCTGCTCACTTTCATTAAAACGCTTCACGAGAACAGCGATACTAGCCATACGGTCAGTCATATTATCAGCTGTTGCATATTGTGTGGCAGCACGATTTGGATTGGCCTCAGTAATGGAAAGATAATCCAGTATTATATTCTTTAATGCTCGCTTTCCAGCTTGTACAGTGTTTGGTGAATAGGGCTCTTTAGTTTGCATTTGCCCATAAAATTTTGTGAAGAGCCCTTGATGTGTATGCGCGAGCGAAGCTAAAAACTGATTGCGCACATGATGAATACGCTCTGGATCAATATTTTTACCAAGTGTGTGGGCAAGTTCAACTTCGCTCGGTAAACTTAAACAAAATGCACGAAACTCAGGTTCAAGACTTTCATCTGTAACGATAGCTTCAATCAATTTTATCAAAGCAGAGGGCATACCCTCTTTTGCTTTTGTTTCATCTTGAATGCTTTGAATCAAAGCTTGCGTCATTAAATGATTAAGAGATTGCCAGCGATTGATGTGATTGTCATCATGTTGTGCAAGAAAAATAAGTTCGCTTTCATTGAATGGAGTTTGTAGATTGATTGGTGCAGAGAAGTCTCTAAGCAGTGATAAAACAGGTTTTTCACGCAGACCCTTTAATGTAAACGTTTGGTTTTCCTTGGATAAAAGCATAACGTTTGATTGAATATCTGTATCCGCTTCATAGGTGAGGTTTTCTCCATTAGGTCCTAACAAGCCAAATAATATAGGGATAAGCATGGGCTTTTTTGTATTTTGTTGTGGGGTTGCCGGAATATGTTGCTTTGCATGAATTGTTAAAACACCATCGCTATAATGACTATCGATTTCTACATTTGGTGTTCCAGCTTGTTCATACCACAACATGAATTGGGAAAAGTCTTGACCAGATACTTCAGCAAAACAGGCGATAAAATCTTCAATTGTACAAGCTTGTCCATCATGACGTTGAAAATAAAGATCAGTACCTTTACGAAATAGAGAGGGTCCTAAAATAGTCCGTATCATGCGAACAACTTCGGCACCTTTTTCATAAACAGTTGTGGTGTAAAAATTATTAATTTGGCTATATTGACGAGGACGTACAGGATGCGCAAGAGGTCCTGCATCTTCTGCAAATTGCGTCGCTTTTAATGCTTTTACATTTTCAATTCGTTGTAGGCTGCGTACATTTTGATCTGATGAAAATTCCTGATCACGATAAACAGTGAATCCTTCTTTTAAACAGAGTTGAAACCAATCGCGACAGGTAATACGATTACCGCTCCAATTATGGAAATATTCATGTGCAATGACACGTTCAACATTTCTATAATCCTGATCGGTTGCTGTTTCAGGATCTGCCAGAACATATTTATCATTAAAAACGTTAAGTCCCTTGTTTTCCATTGCTCCCATGTTAAAGTCGGACACTGCAACAATATTGAAAATATCAAGATCATATTCGCGCCCAAAACATTGTTCATCCCAACGCATGGAACGTTTAAGAGCATCCATTGCATAGGTTGCGCGTTTGGTTTTTCCTTTTTCCACATAGATACCAAGCTCGATACGTCGTCCAGATACAGTTGTAAAATGATCTTCTAACTTATCAAGATCTCCACCTACTAAAGCAAAGAGATAGGATGGTTTGGGATAAGGATCTTCCCAAATGGCAAAATGGCGATTATTCTCTAAAGTTCCTGTTTCCACCAGATTACCATTTGAAAGCAAGATTGGGATTGTTTGGGAATCTGCCTCAATTTTCACTCTATAGGTAGAAAGAACATCTGGGCGGTCGTAAAAATAAGTAATACGACGAAAACCTTCCGATTCGCATTGTGTGCAATAAACACCATTTGAAAGATAAAGGCCCATAAGTTGGCGGTTGCTTTCAGGATTCAGTTCCGTAACCAATTTCAATGTAAAAGGAGCTGCTGGTGGCGTTGTAATTTCTAAACGTGAAGGCGTCACTTTATAAGTGTTTGGGGCTAATGTCTCATCATTAATAGAAACGGAAATTAAAGTAAGATCATCACCAGAAAGAACAAGAGGTGTTAATTCTTTTGTATTGTGACGGGACTCAATAGACAATATGGCTGTAACATAGGTTTTTGTTGGTGCCAATTGGAAGGAAAGTTGTGTTTTAGGAATAACGTAAGGGGTTGGCTGGTAGTCTTCCAAACGATAAATAGGTGTTGTTGGCTGTTCCATAGTTTTTCCCATTCATATTTTAAGAGTTAAAGAAGGTTTTTAATTTTAGAGTCAAAGAAGATTAAAGAATTACAAAAGGCTATCGAGGCGATTTTTTACTTCTAAGAAGTCTATCCATGTAAGTTTTTTTTGACTAGGGGTTCGGAGAAGGTAGGCAGGGTGGAAAGTTGGCATAACAGGTATTTTTATATTATCCTCACTTTCATAAATATGCCATTTCCCTCGTGTTCGGATAATCCCATTTTGAGATCCCGTAAGGAGCTGTGCAGCAATGCCTCCCAGTGCTATAAGTACACGAGGACGCGCTAGATAAATGTGCCGTTCAATAAAAGGGCGGCACAAGGCGACTTCTCTTGGTGTTGGTGTACGATTTCCTGGTGGACGCCAAGGAATAGTGTTGGCAATGTAAACATTATTCCTTGTTAAGCCAATTGATGCGAGGATTTTATTAAGCAACATTCCTGCTTTTCCCACAAAAGGAATTCCTTGTATATCCTCTTCTCGTCCTGGTGCTTCGCCTATAAGCATCAGGGGGCTTCCTGCTGTTCCATCTGAAAAGCAGGTATTTTTTGCTGTCAATTTTAGTGAACAGCCATTAAATGCAAGGAGAGCAGATTTTAATTCATCAAGTGTTTTTGCATTGTTTGCACTCTCTATAGCTGTGGGTTCATTTTGTATAGCCCCCCTAGAGTTATGCAGCGGACGATGATCTGATTTTACGGTGGGAGATGTTTTGGGAGATGTTTGTTGATTATGAGAAATGTTCACGACAGATATTAATTTGCTCTCTGAACAAGCAGACTGCTTAAAACGATTAATAGGGAAATCTGTCAGAACAGCATCCGCACCACTTTCTTTATAAAAGTTTAAGAGTTCTTCATAGGAAATTGAGCACGGCGTTTGATTTAACATTTTATTTTTTCTAATGATCTAGCAACTATAGATCAAACAAAATTATCCTTCAAGTTTTATAAATGTATTCGCTAGCCATTAATGTACAAGAACGCTGATAGGATTCTCTCTTTTCACAAAAAAGGCAAATCGTAAAATGCGAGTGTTCGCGATTATATACATCTTTAAATGTACAATTTGTTTAAATTACGCTATTTTAAATTTTTAAACAGACTAAGTTATTTATAATAAAAGAATTCTCTACTGAATGCAAGTGGTATGATAACATTTTTGATCATTATATTCTATATTTAATAATTAATGAAAGTTACTTTTATAGTATTTTATTTATAAAATTAAGTATATTTTTTTTATTATTATATTATTTTTAATAATTTTTATTAAAAATATTAAATATATTAATGAGATATATAAATATTACTTTTATATGAAAAAATACTAAGACTTTACAAACTGTTTTTACAATGGTTTAAAAGTAATGTGTGGGTATATGCTTTTGCTTTTTTTACCGCTTCAGTCATAGATTCATTTAACGCCAAATGCGCAGCAATAGCGCTTGAGAGAATGCAACCTGTTCCTCGCATTGTTCCTTTTAAACGTGGCGTAGAAATATTTATGACTTCAGTTTTGTCAAAGAAGCTATCAATTGCAAGAGGACCCTCTGCATGTCCCCCTTTTACTAAAATAGATTGAGCTCCCAATGACAAAAGTTTTTTTGCTTGTTGTATTGCTTGCTCATCATAAGATGCCAATGGACTTTGGCTAAGAAGAGCAAGTTCTTCTCTATTCGGTGTTAAAAGAGTAACATGAGAAAGCAGTTTATCGATCATCGTGTCGATGATTGTTTCCGTTGTTAGTTTTCCTCCTGATGAAGCGACAAGTACGGGGTCCAAAATAACTGGGATATGGGGATAGTCTTTGAGTACGTTACAGATTGCTTCTATAATTGCTTTTGTCCCCATCATACCGATTTTTATTGCGCTTATTGGATTTGCTTCTAGGGCAGCACGCATTTGCGCAGCGACGAGGTCTTCGCGCATTGGAATGATTTCGGCAACGCGATTATCATCTTGTACGTTAACACAAGTGATTGCTAAATTTGCTTTTATTTGAAAATGTGCAGCGGTTTCTATATCACGAACAATACCGGCACCTCCTGTTGGATCTGTGCCTGCAACAATAAGAATGGAAGGTATCAACGCCATATTTGTGTCACTTTTATCCACTGTTGGACACGCTCTTCAGGTTTTTTATGGAGGATAATATCAGTCACAACAGCAGCACTATTTGCTCCCGCTTTTAAAACACCAACTGCGCGTTCTGGTGTTAAACCACCAATGCCCACCAAAGGTAAAGCACCAATCCGCTTTCTCCATTGTTTGATTTTTTCTAGTCCTTGCGGCATCCATTTCATTTTTTTTAAGATTGTCGGATAAATAGGACCAAGTGCAATATATTCAGGATTAACAGAGAGTGCGATATCCAATTCATGTTCATCGTGTGTACTAAGACCAACTTTTATACCACTTTTACGAATTGCGTGAAGATCAGCATTGCTTAGATCTTCTTGTCCCAGATGAATAAAATTGCACTTTTCATCAATTGCTATTTCCCAATGATCATTAATAATTAATTGTGCTCCCAATTTATTGCATATGTTTTTTGCGCGCTTGATATGTTGACGGATTATTTGTTGATTTTCATGTTTCATACGCAATTGTACGAGCTTGATGCCAAGAGGGAGCAAACGTTCAACCCAATCAGCGTTATCAACGATGAGGTAAAATGGATCCAGTTTCATGAAAATACTGCTTTTCCAATGACTGGCGTTGAAGGGACTGCCACATTGCGTGCTTCGATCATGCCAGCTTTATATCCCATACGTCCTGCTTGAACAGCTTTAGAAAATGCTTCAGCCATTAAGACAGGATCACCTGCTTTAGCAACTGCGGTATTAAGCAGTACTGCATCGTAACCGAGTTCCATCGCAATGGCGGCATGTGATGGGCGTCCAATGCCGGCATCAATAACAAGAGTAGCATCCGGAAGGTAAGCACGGATAGAACGCAATCCATCAGTATTATGAGGTCCTTTGGCAGAACCAATAGGAGCACACCAAGGCATAATAACACGGCAACCAATGTCAAAAAGTTTTTCAGCAACAATGAGATCATCCGTTGTGTAAGCAAAAATTTTGAAACCTTCATTGTTTAAAATTTGCGCTGCTTCGATTAAGGAAAAAATATTTGGCTGTAAGGTGTCTGGGTTTCCTATCACTTCGAGTTTAATCCAAGCTGTTTTAAAGAGATCTCTTGCTAATTGCGCTGTGGTTACGGCCTCTTTAACAGTATAACAACCAGCAGTATTAGGAAGTACTGTTACCCCAAGTTCTTGAAGAAATTGCCAAAATTGTCCACCTTGTTTTCCACCTGCAGTTTCACGGCGCAAGGAAACAGTTACAATTTCCGTATTCGATTTATGAATAGCATCACGAAGGATTGCTGGTGAAGGATATTGCGCTGTACCTAATAGAAGACGGGAAGAGAATTGTCGTCCATAAAGATTCAGCATAATTTTAGCCTCCTTGCATTGGGCTTAAAATTTCAATTTTATCTCCTTCATGCAAGACAAATTGGCTTCGTGCATCTATGGGAACAACTTCAGCGTTAACAGCAGTTGCAAGCCAATTTCCTTCATACCCCAATTCTTCAAGCAAGAGACCGAGAGTCATAACTTCTGTTTGGACTGTTTCACCATTAACAAATATTTGCATGCTTTATTCCAATGCCAATTCCATTGCTCGTTTTGCCATTTCTGGAGACAACAGAAAACCATGTCTATAAAATCCATTAATAGAAATAAAGTTACCATCTTTATGCACAGAAGGGAAGTTATTAGGATAACATGGACGAACACCAACGCCAGATTCAATAATTTCTGCTTCAGCAAAAGCAGGATGTAAAGTATAAGCCGCGTTGAGCAGTTCCATCATTGATCTCACTGAGATTGCACCATCAAAGTCACTTTCAATCATCGTTGCACCAATCATAAAAATATTATCTTGTCGAGGTACAATGTAGAGAGGAAACCGTGGATGAAGAAGACGAATTGGACGCGAAATTTTAATATCGGTGCAGCGCACGAGAAGCATTTCGCCGCGTACGCCCCGTATATTTTTATCTTTTCCTAAACGTGCTATTCCTGTCGCATCAATAACAATATCAAAATTTGTTTCAGCCGTCTCTACATCAACAAAACACGCTCCATTGTTGAGAAGCTTTTCTTTTAAAGCCATAAGTGCTTTGCGAGGATCAATATGGGCTTCATTTTCATAAAAGAGTGCACAGTTAAAACGTTCCGCAAGATCTGGTTCAAGATGAGCTATCTCTATATTATCTATGGTTTTGTGATTATGCGTGCGTCCAGAAAACCGTTCAAGCTCTCCTCTATCTCGTGTAGGTGCAACCACTAAAGTGCCTTTTTGTATGACAAGGTTGGGAAGCGTTTTACGCCACCACTGTATAGCTTGTATACCAAGATCTTCAACAATCTGTTCCGCATTTTCTCTCTCACAGTAAGGTGCGAGCATTCCTCCTGCATACCAACTAGCACTTCCTATAGGAGAATGAGGGGGAGCCGATATAGTAACAGAAACACCTTTTTGCTGTAATATAAAGGCAACCGTTAAGCCGCCTACACCTGCACCTTTGATAAGAATGTTCTTCAACTGTTTACTTTCTTTTTTTGAGGAGAAATGATTTCCATATAAAGATCACCATTTTTTTGATATTTTTCGGCCATGGCGATCATACCTTCCCCTTTTGTTTTTCTTATTGCTGCTGCCTCACGAATATCATGAGAAATACGCATAGAACAGAATTTTGGTCCACACATGGAACAAAAATGTACCAATTTATGGGCTTCTTTAGGCATTGTTTCATCATGAAAGGCACAGGCTGTTTCCGGATCAAGAGAAAGGTTGAATTGATCATGCCATCTAAAATCAAATCGTGCACGCGAAAGAGCATTATCGCGCAATTGTGCTCTAGGCAAACCTTTGGCAAGGTCAGCGGCATGAGCAGCAATTTTATAAGTGATCACACCAGTTTTTACGTCATTTCTATCGGGGAGTCCTAGGTGTTCTTTAGGTGTTACATAACACAACATAGCTGTTCCAAACCATCCAATCATAGCGGCACCAATTGCTGATGTAATATGATCATAACCAGGAGCAATGTCGGTTGTAAGAGGTCCCAAAGTATAAAAAGGCGCCTCATGACAGAGATCTAATTGTTGCTCCATATTTTCTTTAATTTTGTGCATTGGGACATGCCCAGGACCTTCAATCATAACCTGTACATCTTTTTTCCAAGCAATTTTTGTCAATTCTCCCAAAGTTTTAAGCTCTGCAAATTGGGCTTCATCATTGGCATCGGCAATAGAGCCAGGGCGCAATCCATCCCCCAAGGAAAGAGAGATGTCATACGTGCGTGCAATATCACAAATTTCATCAAAATGTTCATAAAGAAAACTTTCTTTGTGATGCTGCAAGCACCATTTTGCCATAATAGAACCACCTCGTGAAACAATACCTGTTACCCGATCAACGGTCAAAGGGATAAAAGGTAATCTTAATCCCGCATGAATGGTAAAATAATCAACACCTTGCTCTGCTTGCTCAATAAGAGTATCACGGAAAATATCCCATGTTAGGTTTTCGGCAATACCCTGTACTTTTTCGAGTGCTTGATAAAGTGGAACAGTTCCAATAGGAACAGGGGCATTTCGAATAATCCACTCACGAATATTATGAATATTTCGACCTGTTGAGAGATCCATAACTGTATCTGCTCCCCAGCGAATGGCCCAAACCATTTTATCAACTTCTTCTTCCATAGATGAAGTCACTGCTGAATTGCCAATATTAGCATTAATTTTAACACGAAAATTACGCCCAATAATCATGGGTTCGCACTCTGGATGATTAATGTTTTGTGGAATAATGGCGCGTCCACAAGCAATTTCATTGCGAACAAATTCGGCAGTATAAATTTCTGGTATTGATCCAGCAAATGTTTCATTTGATGGTACATTTTGCTGTTCTTTTACTGCTAATCCTTCATTTTCTCGTATAGCCACATATTCCATTTCTTCGGTAATAATGCCTGCGCGCGCGTAAGCCATTTGTGTAATTGCTTTGCCATTTTTTGCTCGTAAAATGGGACGTTTTTGTTGAAAGGTTGGTGTAAGGTTTTTATCAGAAGCCAATCCATTATCTTCAGGTTTAACTAATCGTGCAGGATAAGTTTCAGTATCATCCCGCTTAGAGAGCCAAGGCAAGCTAATTGCTGGCAAGCCTTTTGTAATATCAATGATCATATCTTTATCTGTGTAGGGGCCAGAAGTATCGTAAACTTTTAAAGGTTTCTCACCACTGCCATCAGTCAGTGAAATTTCACGCAATGGTACGCGCACATCAGAAAAGATAGGACTTTGTTGATAAATTTTGCGTGAAGCGGGAAAGGGGTTACAACTGATTGATGGAGTATTTTTCTGCACAAACTTTTTCCTTATAGATACAGAGTTCAAAAATAGGTTGCGATGTTAATGGAGATATATTCAAATTATCAATTACGAGCATTCGGATGAATAGAAATAGTATTTGCTTTATAGCAAAGCAAACCGAATAAAGCTCAAGAAAATTTATTTTGAAAAATTGATACAATATCTATTCTAATATTTGCATGCCTCCTCCCATTTAAAGTATTTTTTTAATACGAATATGGTTGGCTTAAATATCTATATTGTCAATCATAAAAATATATTTAAATGATTTTGGTGTGTTTTTTAAGAGTGAAAATAGATATTATGAAGTGATAAACTATGATACTGAAGCTTTTATAAACAAGAATAAAGTTAAAAACGGATTATCAAGGAAAAATTAGATAGTTTATAGCTCTGATCGAGATTTTTTTCATATTAAAATAGTAACTCAGAATACCATAAGATTCTTTCATCATACATCTTTTCATATAAAATCACTTCTTGCACGTCATCAGTGGGAGCATATGGGGCAAAATACTTGAAGAAAGGAAGCGAAAAGTCATACATGAACATTCTCAGATGCGAGGACGATCGCAATGTGGCGACCAACAAAATTGTATAATGGGTTCCAGCTTGTATCTTCAAAAGCTTAAAGATGACGATCTGTAATGGCTTTCTATTGTATCATTGACGTGTGCTATCGTAAAATGAACAGAGTATATTTTGAGCAATATTTCTTTAAAAAGTGCGTGATATGCAATATCATTATATTTTGTGTGGGGCATTCTATTTTTCATGAGGAGATATTCCCATTAAGAATGCGATAAACAAAAATGTGAAACAATACTTAATCTTTATTATTAAAAAATGATGATGAAAATGAACAAAGGCTTTTCATCTTGAAATTTCATCAACACTTTTAAAGAGTTGGAAGAGAGAAAGCAAAAGGATGTATCTCAGCATAAAGTACTACTTAAATTCATTTTCTGAGACATAAAGCTCTTTGTTTTCAAGGTAAAGGTACTCAAGAGTCATGTGATATCGTGCAGTAATATTACAGATAAGAAATCACTCATTATATACAAAAAGATATACAAAAAGCTTTCTAATTATAATGAAGTGCTCTTATTTATTATAATACAACAAGAAAAAAATTGAGTAAATTCGCCTCAAAAAAATTTTTAAACACTAAAATAGGGAATAAATAAAACAAACGCAAACAAAGAATTATTATAATAATGATTATCAAAGCCAAAAACCAATTTTGGAATAAGTAAGGAATTATGAGGAAGAGTAACCAAATTCCCACTAATATTGCTATTATTAGCAATGTTACAATTGGTAGCCATATAAAATCTGCAGCTATACAGGAAAAGATGATTGGTATACCCCAGAGATAGACAAATGTGTTAACAAGAGACTCATAGATAAATTCGTTAGTGAATTCTTTATCTAAACTATCATAGCATTCTATAATTGCTTTGCATTGTTCCACTAATATCATAAAACTCGTTATGAACACTATGAAAGATATAAAAAATAGCTTATCTTTTAGATCTTGTTAAAAAAATCATTTTTAAGTAGTTCAATTATACTAAATAATGAGGTAAACGCTGGAAAGAATAGAGAAGAGCACCAATAATTGCAAGATGTTGTTGAGAATGATTTATTATTCTTGCAAAAAAAATATACATATAATAATATATATAGAAATATGCTAAATGCGGGAGGGGAGAATTTGGTTACGGGGCATTAAAAAAACAAGGGTATTGTTCATAAAAATTGGGGGAGGGTGCTAGGTTATGTTTTTTAATGTTTTCCGGATCGGATACAACCTTCAGATGTGGTGAAGGTGTGTGGTATTTCATTTCCAGTTCAATGAAAGTGTGAGGAAATGGCCATATTGAGTATATTCTCTATGGTGCATTTAGATTGAACAAAAGCCTGTTCAAAAAAACATTGGTGCTGACCTTGTAACACAATTTCAGGAATAAATTGAATAAAATAGAACAAAGCATTTGCATGTGAATAAAAACATAATGAAGCATGCAAAGAATTTAAAGCTAACTTTAAAATTTTAATACAAGTGATAGCCAAAAGATAGAGTTTCCTTGTTTTAAAATATCAACGAGATAGATTTAAACTATTGAAAAAAATAAAAAAGATAATGCTTAAGTCAGAAACTTTCTATGTGGATGATAAGTTATTACATTCGATAATGGTTATATGAAATCCATAATAAGGAAAATTTTGAACAGTATTTATAAATTTTGCAACAAGATGCAAGATTTGAGAAATATTTATATAACAACAGCAAAGCAACAAAACAAGATATTAAGTAACATCAGATGAGGTGGTTACATCACACATTAGAAGAGAAAACATTAATACTAATGTTATGAAAAGCATCTGGTGAATTTAGGTTATTAAATTGTAAGGAGTGAAGAGAGGTAAAATGCGTAAATACGGATGGTGCAGTGATTATGATGTACCAATCAACAGTGGCAGCACATTTTAGTGCACAGAACGAGAATTTGTTAGAAAAACTATGAAAATAATGGGGGATTTATAATGTCTAATATTTACGATTGGTCTCTAAAGGCTGATGAAAATGCTTATTCAGATAGTATCATTAATTGGGCAGAAGGTCAGCCGCCTAGTTCTGTTAATGATAGTGCACGGGCGATGATGCAGCGCGTGCGTGAATATCTTGCAGATAATGGTGGATCTATTAATTCAAGCTTTACAGTAAATGTGGAAGATAAAACAACATTAATTACCTTAAAGACAGTTTCGCCTATAAAAAAATACAACAATGATATCATCATACGTTTTAAAGCTTGTGGTGTAAATATTGGCTCGACAAAAATAACTGTTAATAATATAGGAGAAAAGCTTATCTATAAAGCAACTGATGCGGGGGTTATACCATTAGAAGGTGGAGAATTTCAAACAGATGGCATTTATGAAATGGTGTACAATAATGGTGTTTTAATAAAAGAGCATGAGGGGTGGTATTTATTAAATCCTACACCACCAAAGATAGAAAGTTTTCCCTCTGGATTTATTGCAACATTTGCTATGCAAAATGTGCCAAATGGTTGGCTTTTGTGTGATGGTAAGGCCTATAAGCGTGAAGATTATCCGCAGTTATTCAACGCAATAGGTGATAAATGGGGAAAAGACAGCAATAAAACTTTTAAAGTTCCTGATTTTAGAGGCATGTTTTTACGCGGCTTTGATAATGGTCGGGGGTTAGATGGTGGTAGAAAATTTGCAGATGAACAACAAGATAGCATAAAATCGCATACGCATATTGGGAGTATTGAAAATGCAGGCGAGCATGCGCATAATTTTGAGTATAAAGGAGTTGGATGGCCAGTTGGTGATATTGGGAGACTACCGAACCATTATACCTATAATGCGACCCTGAAGGGGAGAACAGGTTCTGCTGGCGCACATACACACAAGGTAACTCTTTCCCATACGGGTGAGGCAGAAACGCGTCCTGTTAATGCAACCGTTGTCTATGCTATAAAATCCTGAGTATGTTTGAGTAATAATAATCTATAGACATTGATAATTTTATTAACGCGGAGCAATTCCGCGTTATTTTCTACGTCTATGAAGAGGAAATCTATATTGTTAATACGATACTTGAGGGAGACAAAAAAACAATTTTAAAATGATTAAAAGAAAGAGTTAAGGATATAATTTATTATCAGAAAAAGAAAATCATAACTTTTTTATAATTGTATGATAACATAGAGAAAATGTATTAAATCATTTAAACTGTGCCATGAAGAGATCTGGAGATATATTTGTTCATAAGGTGTTTTGATAGGGGATAAGGTGATAAAATTATTCAACCTGAGGCATAAAAAGTACAATATTTTTAACGTTTTTTGTGTAAAAATAGCATACCCCTGTATGAGTTAATTTATCTCATAAAGATATCTCTCATCTTGTTGTCCATTTCATTTCTTTGCATTGCTATGGTGTAGGCTTTATCTGTAAATGATAGTATTCCTTGAGTGGAATCATCGTTATGCTTGTGAAGCAGCAGACAAATGCTATCTCTCTCCTCATTCCTATATTCCGCATTGTTTTTGTATTAGGGGGCTTACAAGAAGCGTTATTGATTTTATTTTAAAGTTTTTATTCAATAGTTTAATTCTTTGTAATATGCCAATAAACGATTTTTTAAATAGAGAGAGAAAAGTAAAAAATATCATTATAAATCAATATTTATTTATACAAAAAGCTAAAGTATATGTGTTATAAAGAAAATATTACCATTAAAGCTACAAATAAATTTTTATAGATGGGAGAAAGGTACTTGATTTCTACATAGTCCTTAGAAGATATAAATAATACACCCCATTATTATAACAAAGGCATTTGTACGCATTTCTTGAAACATTTTTATAAAGATAAAAGTGATAAAAAGAGTGGAAAAACGCATATTTATGTTGTATAAATTCGTATTATCTAACAGCTTGATAGCAAAACAAAATTTCGCATGTTTTTAGTTATGTAAAATCTTGAAAGATTTTAAACTAGTGGTTTTTTCTCAAAATATTTTTAGGGTGTTTGGTTTTCTTTTTTAAAATGACAGATGACAAAAAGAAGTTCATATAAAAATAAAAAAGATTCTTAAATATTTGCATGTTTTATTTTTCTATGGACTTTAGTTTTTAGATTGAAACCGATAGCTTAGAGATCTAATTTCATAGGAGGATGCCGTTTGAGGGAGTATAAATGGGATATCTTCTTTAGGTAATTCAGAAACGTTTAAAGAACAATGATAAACATCGCGGAGATTTTGTGTTGTCAAAACGTTAGTTGCATTTCCTTTGCAATAAATCTCTCCTTCCTTGAGCAAGATCATGTTATCTGCATAATGTGCTGCGAGATTGAGGTCATGAAGAACAGCAAGAACGCCGCCACCAGAATGGGCAAATTGTTTAGCAATATCCATAACGATGATTTGATGTTGAATATCGAGGCTAGCAATAGGTTCATCTAATATCATCCAGCGAGGAATCCCATTATGAACAGGTTTCCAGATTTGGCAAAGGACACGGGCAAGTTGTACTCTAGCTTGTTCTCCACCTGATAATTGGTGATAATACAGGTTGCCATAATCAGAAAGGTCAACGCACTCTAAAGCTTTTTGGATAAGATTTTGCACTTCGGCTTTGGTAATGGTAAATTGGTTTACAGAAAGGCCAAGCCCTACAACTTCATGGACTAAGAATGGAAATACGAGCGTTGTTGATTGTGGTAGCACAGCGCGCATTTTTGCCATTTCATGAGTTTTTGTTTGGCATACATTATAACCATTTAAGGTTATTTTTCCACTGTAAGGAATTTCACCACTCAGAGCTTTGATAAAAGTACTTTTCCCTGATCCATTAGGACCAATAATAATGGTAAAAGCACCACTTTTAGCTTGAAGATTAATGTGTTTAAGAATCTGCTTCTTTCCGCGCTGAACACAAATATTTGTCGCTTTAATCATGAAAAGTCTGTTCCTCGTTTGCATATAAGGATCCATAGAAAGAAAGGAGCACCAAAAAGCGCTGTTACAATCCCAATCGGCAATTCTGCGGGGGCAACAATTAAGCGTGCAAACGTATCAGCAAAAATAAGTAATGCTGCTCCCAAGAGAGCAGAGCAAGGAATGAGATAGCGATGATCAGGACCAATGAGTTGACGTAAAATATGAGGAACAATAATACCAATAAAACCAATACCACCACTGACAGCAACAGCACTACCACACATAAGGGCAACAAGGGGAATAGCAATATTTTTAACGCGTTGAATATGGAAACCAATATGGCCAGCAACAGCTTCTCCAAGAGCAAGGGCATTAAGTGCTCGTGATAAAAAGGGAGAGAAAAGAAGACCAATAACGATGAAAGGGAGAACGAGCCATACTTTCAACCATGTAGCGCCTGCAAGAGAGCCAAGACTCCAAAAAGTGATATCACGGAGTTGTTGGTCATTTGCGATAAAAATCAATGTTCCAACAACTGCACTGCTTAATGCACCAAGAGCAATACCAGCAAGCAGCATGGTTGCAATAGAGGTAAAGCTATTATGCGTTGCTATTATGTAGAGAATAATCGTTGATAAAAGTCCACCAAAAAAAGCACCTATGATAACTTTGTAAGGCTCTAGAAAAGGTGCAAATGAAACAGGAAAAGCAATACCGACAACAATTGCTAAGACTGCTCCAAGTCCAGCACCTGCTGATACACCTATAATTCCAGGATCTGCAAGAGGATTACGGAAAAGCCCTTGCATAAGAACACCGGAGACAGCTAAAGCTGCTCCAATTAACAATCCAAAGATAACACGGGGAAGCCTTATGTCGATAAGCACGAGGTAATCACGCGTTTTACTACTTACTGAAAAATCTTGTGTAAGCATCACATGGAGGAGATCAAGGAAAGAAACCTTTGCGGCACCATTCAAGAGCCCACCAAAAATACTGAAGGTAAGGAATATTATTAAGCTTAATAATAAAACCTTCCCCTGCTTTGAACGGTTTATTTTTTTACCTTCTTTTGTTTCAGGTAAATGCATCATGGATGTACCGTCTACCATTTTTATCAGCTCTTACCGTTTTGATTTGCACCATAAAGTATCTCAATAAGCTCTCTTGATGCGTCTGCAGTGCGTGGACCAAATCCTAAAAAATACATAGCATCCATCTGTTTTATGGCATGATTTTTTGCTGCTGTTGTTGCTTGAACTGCCGGTATGGCTAAAATCTTATCAATGCTAGTTGATCTTGCACCATGTTTTACAAGTAAGATAACATCAGGATCTGATTTCAATAACGCTTCGCCGTTGAGAAGTTTATATCCTTTATAATCGGTGATAGCATTGATAGCACCTGAAAGTTTTATCATACTATCAGCTGCAGTACCTGTTCCAGATGCCATGACGCGTCCATTTTGCACAGAGAAAACAAAAAGAACACGCTTTGGTGTTGTTACTTTCGCCAAAAGCGTATCGTTTTCTAAAAAATTACGCTTCAATTTTTCAATTAACGCAGCGGCTTGAACTTCCCGATGAATGGCTTGACCAACGAGGCGAATCTTTTCTATCACATTTTCACGGGAGTAGTCTTCTGGTATGATCACCAGAGGGATTGATGTTTTTTTGAGAATATCAATTGTTGAAGCGGGACCGCTTCCTTCAACAAGCAATATGCCCTCTGGGGCAAGTGATAAAACACCCTCCGGTGAAAGAGCACGCATATATCCAAGCACAGGAAGCTTGAGCGCTTCTTGCGGGTAGACGCTTGTACTATCACGGGCGACAAGCTGATCTTGGGCACCCAATGCATAGACAATTTCTGTAAGTGCTCCGCCGATAGAAACAATTCGAGCATTTTCAGGAAAACGGGTTGTGGGTTCAGCAATCACTTGTTTAGAAAAACAGGTAAGAGAGAGCAGTAAACATATAAGGAAAAGGTTTGATAACCTATGCAAAAGAGATATGAACATGTCTGACCTTACCTTATCTTAGTTACTGCTGTTTTCTTGGCACGATGGTAAACCATTCAATAAAGAGCGCCAATCTTCACGTTCTTTTTGGCCCTCCTTGCGTACGCCAAAGAATTGAATAATCATCTCATCATCTTTATCGAAAACTTCAAGTGAGTTGACATATCCATCAATTGTAGGTTTGCGAACACGCCATACCTTCTTGATTCCAGAAACGAGTAAATGGAGGTGAAACTTCTGATCGAGAACATTAAGCCAAGGTCCCATTTGCTTAATATTCTTTACTTGCCCAGTGAAAATTTGGATACATCCTTTATTTCCAACAAAACACATAATTGGTAACTCTTCTTGTGCAACTTGTTTGAGCATCATCTCAACAGCTTCTATTTTTAACTCATCGGCAAATTCATTTCCGGCATGTTTTACGGCATTATGTCGATTAATTTTCAGTTCAGAAATAATTCCATGAAGTTGATGCACATCAGTCATCTGTCGCCAACGATCTCGGAACTTTTCAACATCTAGCTTTGCCGTATCACATTGTACTGGAGTAGGAGCGGGAGAAATATCAAGTGCGGATGATTGATCGTTATGAAGCAACTTTTCAACAAGTGCAGCCCATTCTTCCATATTTGTTGCGTCTTGAGAATAGAGTTTGAAAATAGCAATGCCATATTGATCAAAAAATTGCAGACTTTTCATAGGTGTTCCGAGAATAGTCACGTCATGCTCGAAACCAAACTTCCACTGTTTTGAAAAAATACGCAAGTCAATTTCACCGAGTGTTATCGGAATATGCTGACTTTGAACAATCTTCTCAAAACATCCTGTTATTTCATGGACAGCATTTTCATTCCGTGTTAATGCCATGACTATTCCAAGTTTAGGAGCATTTTCCAAGAGAGTAGCGACATCAGCGCGTAGTTTTTTTGCTTTTCCAATTGTACAATAAGCCGCAATGAGTTCTGCTTCGGATATACCAATAGAGTCCGCGAAATCGCGGTTACGCATTTCTTTTTTTTCTTCACGCAAGTGAATAATCATTTCGGCTGTGTATGACATGGGCTTATCCTTATGTTACCTGTTTAAAGGTTAATTGTTTAATTTTAAAACTCAAAAACAGTGAGTTGAACCACTATCAACTAATGGTTCAACTCACCACCAAAAAAGCCCTTATTTTATCAACAATAGAACAATAAAAACCAATAAATTACAAAGAGTTAAAGCGCAAACCTCAAAATTCGTTGTTCAAAGAACAATGAGAACAGAAACGCAATAATTTATTTTTTATCGATATAACCTTTTTAATTGATCTAATGATTAACAAAAGTGACTAAAATTTTTGCACGAACGAAACTTTAAAGTTGCGACCAGGCTGACTATAATAATCCTTCGGTGTTGAGCCGTCATCGGAAGGAAGATCTGATACATTCCAATATTTTTGATTGAACAGATTATAAACACCAGCCCTTATAACAGGACCCTTTTCACCAAATGGCTTCAACCAACCTGACACATCAATAATATTATAACCTGGAATTTTTTGATA
Organism: Bartonella sp. OD88NMGDW; assembly: GCF_042193775.1. NCBI lineage: Bacteria > Pseudomonadati > Pseudomonadota > Alphaproteobacteria > Hyphomicrobiales > Bartonellaceae > Bartonella > Bartonella sp. OD88NMGDW. The sequence continues at coordinate 271,042 of NZ_JBHIMA010000001.1, forward strand.
GTCCGATTCCTTAGCAACTTTATCACGTTTGGCAGATGAGGTAAGAACAACGTCTGCTCCCCAGATTTCTTTTGCATATCCGATCCCAACAATCGTTTTTAAAGCTGGAATTGAGTTAAGATATTCATCTTTATCAATATCTTTTCCTTGCGAATAGGCAAGAGCAAAATTGCTATGGAATCCACCATTAAGAGCCAAATGTATTTTTGCTTCAGCACCATAAATACGCACATTTGCACGATTTATATAATGGCGACGTGCTAATGGGAATTCCTCTGATGGACCTTTATCCACAGTGTCTATGAAGTCCTTGTATTGATTGAAAAAGGCACTGACTGAACCACCCAAATTTCTATTTCCATACCTTATACCAACATCATACCCATTGCTCGTTTCTGCTTTAAGATCAGGGTTGCCCTTCGAGTAATAAGCAGAGGGTTTTATATAAGAGACGTAAAGTTCTGCAATACGTGGTGCACGAAAAGCCTGTGCCCATTGGGCATAAAGCGTTACTTGATCACGAACATCCCACTCCACACGTAATTTGGGAGAAAAACGTGAACCATTTCTTTCTGGAGGAAATTTGTCAGAAAGTAGAGCTTTCTCATAAGAAGACGTTTTCTGAGGGACATACTTATACCAATCATAACGAATTCCAGGTGTGATACGGAAATGGTTATCGGCAAGGCCAATTTCATCTTCGAAAACAAAACCCAAATTATAGCCATTTGTATCTGGTGAATCTGACCGATTAGCGGGCACAAAGAGGCATCCCCGTGCATTTTCCGGCAAGTGACAATTATCTTTCCCGAACAAATAATGATGAAACTTAGATGACAAGACATTAGCGGCAAGCTTTAACGTATGGTCTACAGTGCCAATATGAACCTTCTTGAGAGCATCAGCATTGAAACCATAATTGGTATTACGCAAAAAATTATCTCTCAAAAAATCCCCTTTGGGTGCCCGAACACGAAATGAAGTCATAATATCATGACTTGACTGTCTTTGCCAATAAATCTGTCCACGAAACGCATCAAAAAGTGCATCTTCATTGCCGTTATAGTCATAAGAAAGAGAAAGGCGTTCACGGAGTTTGTCGTCCTTGTCATAAACGGAACCACGGGCATAATATCTTTCAGAAGCATTCAATGAATGTGTATCAACATTGTGACCAAAACGTTCTGCTGTAAAACCAAGTCGGTGATTGTCATCAAGGTATTGGTGAATTTTAAAGAGCAAATTATTTTGGTCAAAATGAGCAGGGTTTTTACGTGTGCGCTCTCCATAACCTTCTAGGGTTCCCATATTTTTGCGCTCATGACCTTCCGCATAAGAACCTTGGAAAAGCAAAAACGTTTGTTGAGCACGCATTGCAACAGCTTGATCTACGTGCCAACTATTATCAACAGAATGATAACCACTTCTTATAAGACCACCCCAATTTTTTCCTTCTGTGATAAGATCTTCAGGATCAAGGGTACGCAACGCAACAACTCCTCCCAGTGCACCAGATCCATAAAGACTAGAATCCGGTCCCTGAATAACATCAAGTGTGGAAAGCGCACTAAAGTCAAACATTGTGTTACCACTGTTATTACGCAATATATCATTGAACCACGGAAGAACAATACCATCCACTGTTGTGAGAACACGGTTTGCTTCTAAACCACGAATGACAAAACTGTTATTACTTGGGCTATACCCCACGGTTGGATAAAGACGACTAATATCATAGGCATCAGTTATTTGTTTCTCACGAATATCCTTCGCGGTTTTCCGATCTGTCAGAATAGTGACCGAATCCAAGGCCGTCCCTATTTTTTTCTCTTCAATAACAATTGGTTTGAGTTCAGTGACAGCTCCTCCATCTTTATTTCGTGCAAAAACAAATGAAGGTATACAGACCGATAATGCACTTAAAATCACACAGCTTTTATAGATATTTTTTCGTCTTATTTGCATAACACATCACAACCTTTTTAAACATCCCCTCTCTGTTTTGAAATTTTATTTACATACAAAAAGGCTGGACCCGCTGATTAAAACTTGCCAGCCAAGCAGAAGTGATTTTGCCAACAAGACAAAACCACTAGAAAACCATATTAAACATGACAAAATCAGTCAAGAAAAAAGTTGCAATTTCAAAATAGCCTGTTTTAATGAGATTTACACCAATATTAAGCTTAAAATAGCGGCAGAAGAAACGATGAATTTTGAAAATACGACGCAATTATTAACTCTTTGGATTGGTGCATTTGTTGGAGCTTTATTTTTGCATGTATTATTGGGAGCGCAGTTTTATTTTCAAAGTACGGGTGTAAGTAATAGCTTGCTCTCGTCGGAGATTATGCTGACTTTTGTGCAAGAAACTATCTATCCGGATGTTGATACAGATTTGTCAGATATTCATACAGAGTCGGATATTAATTCGGATATTAATACAGAGCCAAAAGTATTACAGTCTGATCTTTTAGAGAAGGAGTCAGAGGAATTAGAATCCGTGGATGAAGTTCAATCGGAAGAGCCTCAGCATATGGTAGAACAAGATGACTTAAAGTCTTTGGAAGAACCTCTTCCTCAAAAAGTGGAGCATAAAGCGTTTATCAAAAAAACAATACCGATGCCAAAAGCTGTAGTAAAGCGCTCCAATGCAAAGGCGGTACGTTCTTCTTCCACCAACAAGGGCGTCAGTACAGCAGGGCTTGAAGATATGTTGTTAATGGAGTGGTTAGCAAAGGTACAGTCACAATTAGAAAGGCAAAAAAATTATATTGTGGGACAGCGTACCAGTCGTGCAAAAGGAACGGTGAAGTTAGAATTTATGGTGCATAAGCAGGGGAGTATTTTTTCTAGTCGTGTAGCAGTCTCTGCTGGTAATCCGGAACTTGATCGATTAGCGATGGCGGCACTTCAACGCGTTGGTTCTTTTCCACCCCCCCCCCCATCAAAAGTGAATAAAATAATCAGAGTATCCTTGATATTTAGCTGATTTTTTATATGGGGCGCTTTTCTTATAATATATTGATTTATAATGATAATTCATCATTTTGTATTTGAAATAAAAGATCCTAATAGCATAGGGTTTTCTCATTTTGAATTTATTGATACTGAATCAATTAAAATTACTTGCGTATACATCATAAGCAGGTTGGTATGTGGGTGCTATTTAAAAAGGAATAAAAACACGTCTTATGAACGCTTTCAAAGTACTATTTGGGAAGTTAAGGCATATTATTTCCGTCGACCAGAAAGCAGGTCGGTTTTTATATCTATTTTCCCAGTGAGTCTTGCTTTGTAGACACCATAATTTTCCATGACACGCATCACGTAATTACGTGTTTCTGTATAAGGAATACGCTCAATCCAATCAATGACGTTATCGAGAGATTGTCCTCGAGGATCGCCATAACGTTTTATCCATTCATTGACACGACGGGGACCCGCATTATAGCCAATAAGAGTTAGTATATAGGATCCATTAAAACGTTCCAATTGTTCATTAAGAAAATGGGCACCTAATGTTGCATTATAATGAGCATCATTGCTAAATTTTTTAGGAGACCATGCAATTGAGTGTTTTTTTGCCAATGCTTTTGCTGTTGTAGGAAGCAATTGGAGTATACCTTGTGCACCTGCTTTTGATATGGCTGTTGGATTAAATTCGCTTTCTTGGCGTGCAATGGCATAGATAAGCGATTTTTCTTCTACAGAAATATTAGTAGAAGCTGGTATAGCTCCCAGAGGATGAGAGAGTGCACCGACATTTTTTCCCTGAAAAACAGCCATTTTTCCAATTTTGAGACTGGTATAATAGTCTCCGTTTTTTTCTGCCATAACAGCCAGAAGGGCTAATTCGCCGGGACTTTCTATTTTTTTTCCGAGCTCTCTATAAAAAATTTTAGCAAAATCAGCATAGCCGGCTGCTTCAAGACGTTGAATTGCTTTGATCGCTTTTCGTGCACTAAAATGTTGTCGCTCAGCGGTTGTTGGTTTGGGAAAGGAAACTTTAAGCTTTTTTTGGTTGAGTCGTGCAGCGGCTAATTGACCATAGTAAGTTGCACCAAAATGAGCTGCGCGATGAAAGTATTGCTGGGCATTTTTATGTTCTTCTAGCGTTTCTGCTGTTCGTCCCATCCAGTAATATCCACGTGATGCAGAAAAAGGTAAAGAAGAGAGTTGAGGAATACGTGAAAAATGCTGCATTGCCAATTTAGGGTTATGAAGAAACCGTAGTGCGTACCATCCTGCATGAAACTCAGCATCGATAGCTAATGCAGATGTTATACCAGTGTGCATTGCAACGAGTTGATAAGCAATTTTTGGTTTGTTTAAATCGAGCATTTCACGAGAAAGGGCGCGTTGTTCTTTCCATAATGAATGAGGGTTCATAAGGTGGAATGCATCTTTTGATGTTTTCATCATGAGTGCTGCAGCTGCATTATATTGCTCTGTTCGTCGAAGATGGCGTATTCGAGCAAACTGAAAAAGAGGATCTTTTTGCCATGATCTTTCTACAGCTTTTAATTTTTGTGTAGCTCTAGGATCATTTTTTTCAACGGCCACAAAAGCATCAAAAAGAGATTGAGCATGGGCTAATTTTGCAACGCGTGCTGCTGAATCAAAACGATATGCATACAGCATAAACTGCATGCGTTTCAGATGATCAATAGGTTTTAATGCAGCGCTTGCATTTTTAAGAACAAATATTTCTTCTTTTGCATTAAGCTGTGTTTTATGCCACCATGGCGCAATAACGTGTCGAGCACGAGTGGTTTGTCCCGTTGCAATAAGTGCTTTAGCGAAGAGAGCCATTCCTTGCGCTGTTTGGGGCGGGTGATGAGAAAATTTTTGGATGATTGCGCGTGTGAGGTTGGTTTCGTTAAGAAAAGCACGTTCAGCATTGCGTTGCATCGTTTCTATACCGGGCCATCCTTTTAGCATGTTGATTGCATTAAATATTTCAGAACTTGGTATATCAGCTTGGTTTGATATCCCCAGCGCCCATGTCAAAATATGACGATCAAGGCTATGTTTTTCCATTGAATTACGAAGATTTATTGTTTTTGCAATATTGTTGTTTGCTAGTGCATCTAGCCCAGCTTTCAGTTTCTGAAGTGTAGCAGTATTGTGTAATGTCGTGTGTATCTGTTGAAGAGGCTCTAGAGCTTCTTTTTCGGTAAAGGGAGTAGGGCGCACCAAAGGGATTGGCGCTTTCCCGTGCAAAAGGGGTGTTTGCGCGGATGCACTTGAAAATAAAATTCTTATTGCCAGTATAAGTGCAGTAAAGGTTGATACGAAAAGAGAGGTGGAAAATACACGCATAGAGAAAAGACCTTGAGACCTTGCTTTTTGTAAAAACTTAAGGATTTATAGAACACAAGCATGAAAAACGCGTTAATATAGACGGCTTATTTTAAAAAAATGTGCAACATTTAAGGAGGAATATTTTTATCTTAAGAGGGCTTTTTTTGAAATTCATCTTGCTTCAATGATAGAGCAAGATTATGCTCTATTTAAAATTTATAAAAGGCGATTATTAAAAAAAATAAAAGCGAACATTATAGGGAGTTTATCATGCTCAAGGGAGCTATAACTGCGCTTATTACACCGTTTGATAATAAGGGCGCAATTGATGAGAAGGCGTTTTGTGATTTTATTGAATGGCAGATCACACAAGGGATTAACGGTGTAAGCCCAGTTGGGACAACCGGTGAATCAGCAACGTTAAGTCATGAAGAACATAAGCGGATTATAGAATTGTGTGTTGAGCAGGTCGCAAAGCGTGTTCCTGTTGTTGCTGGAGCGGGATCAAATAGCACAAGTGAGGCTGTAGAGCTTGCACAATACGCGCAAAAAGCTGGTGCAGATGCAGTTTTGGTTGTCACTCCCTATTATAATAGACCAAATCAATCTGGTTTATACAAACATTTTTCTTCCATTGCCAAAGCTGTCTCTATTCCGATTATAATTTATAATATTCCTGGTCGTTCTGTTATCGATATGGCTGTGGAAACGATGAAAGACCTTTATCAAGATTTTAAAAATATCATTGGTGTAAAAGATGCAACGAGCAGAATTGAACGCGTTAGTGAACAACGTGAAAAGTGTGGGAAGGATTTTGTACAGCTTTCCGGTGATGATTGTACAGCGTTAGGTTTTAATGCACATGGAGGTATGGGGTGTATTTCAGTTTCCTCCAATGTTGCTCCAAAGCTGTGTGCAGAGCTTCAAGATGCTTGTTTTCGTGGTGATTATAAAACAGCACGAGAATTAAATGATCGCTTGATGCCTCTTAATCGTGCTGTGTTTATTGAGCCTAGTCCAGCGGGTATTAAATATGCTGCTGCAAAATTAGGATTTTGTGGTGATACTGTGCGTTCTCCGATTGTTCCGTTAACAGAAAGAACAAAGAAGATTATTGATGCAGCCCTCAGTCATGCTGGTATTTTAAAAGCATAAAATGATATTGACAAAGCCATGAATAAAAAAAAGAACGCGCCCGTACGGAAAATAATTGCTGACAATCGTAAAGCACGTTTTAATTTTGAAATCCTTAATAATCTCGAGGCCGGTCTTGTCCTTCAGGGAGCGGAAGTAAAGTCCTTACGTTCTAATCATGCCAATATTGCTGAAAGCTATGCGAGTTTTGAGAATGGGGAATTATGGTTAGTAAACAGCTATATTCCTGAATATACGCAGGCTAATCGTTTTAATCATGAACCGCGACGTTTGCGCAAGTTATTGCTTTCAAAACGTGAGATGGCACGTTTTTTTAATGCAACGTCTCGTGAAGGAATGACACTTGTTCCTCTTAAACTTTATTTTAATGAACGTGGGCGCGTTAAGTTGGAGATTGCTCTAGCGCGGGGGAAAAAACTTCATGATAAGCGAGAAACAGAAAAAAAACGCGATTGGGGACGTGAAAAAGCAAGACTTTTAAAAAGATATGGATGACGAATGCGATCTAGGTATCCTTTATTTATAGCGCTGGTTTAAAACAGTTTTAGCATTGATCTAAGTATGTTTTTGCTGCTTGAAAAATTTGGTGAAACATGGCGTCTGTCAAGCGTCCAGTATTTGTATTATAACGAGAACAGTGATAGCTTGAAAAGATGCGTAATCTGCCGATGTTATTGATTTCGCCGTGTCCAAAAGGGTGAGCTAAAACTTTTGCATTAAGGGCACGTATCGTTGAATGGTGTGCAATGGTTCCTAAGGTAATAACGGCTTTAAGTTTGGGAAGATTTGTTAAAAGAGGTGAGAAGAAATAGCGGCACGTGTTAATTTCTGCACCGGTGGGTTTATTTTCTGGTGGAACACAACGAACAGAGTTAACGATTGCTGCATCAATCAGTTCAAGAGTATCATCTGCTCTTTCTTCGAAGGTTCCTTGGGCAAAACCAAATTTTTTTAAAGTTGAATAAAGTAAGTGCCCAGCATAATCACCAGTGAACGGACGTCCAGTTCGATTTGCTCCACGTAATCCAGGAGCAAGTCCAACAATAAGAAGGCGCGTTGTGTCTGCTCCTTTATAAGGAAAGAAGGGGCGCACCGGTGCGTTATACCAACTTGGTTCTTTTACACGCCAGTCAGCGATAAACTGATGGAGCCTAGGACATAAATTGCAATTTTTGGGTGGTTCTGGGAAAAGTGATGTTAATTGGTTATTCATGGTGTTAGGCATCAATCGTTTTTTCTATTTTTTTGAGTCTTTTATAGCGTATATGACGGGTTATGTTTTGAGAAACAATCTATAATGAATATAAATAAAATTTAATATAAACTTATTGCTAATTATTATGTAAAGAGAGGTAATCTTTCAGTAATTCATTCGATGAATAAGAGTGCAATACACATGATGTTCAAAGAAAAAAGTTCTCTTTAAATAAAGATATTATCATAAAAATTATGCATAAGGCTGCCTTTATTGCAAAGGATTTTAAACAGCTGGTATTCTTTTTAAAAGGATAAAGACTCCAGACAAGTATTTTGTCAAGAAAGAGCTCCCTCTGTTTGAAGCCAATTTATTGGAATGCTTTTAAGAGAAGCTTTGATAACGGGCATGAATAGGTTATACATTTTTATAAATTTTCTTAAATAAGTTCTTTAATCAAAAAATATAAAAGTTTGAGTTGTTTTTCTTGTGTTTTATTTTGATTATTGTATATACTTCTCTATCCGCTATTAAATTTTTTTATTTGAGAAAGAGGCATAAATGGCCCGCGTAACGGTAGAAGATTGTATTGATAAAGTTGATAACCGCTTTGAATTGGTACTTTTAGCAGGTCATCGGGCGCGTCAGATTTCACAAGGAGCGCAGATTACGGTTGATCGTGATAATGATAAAAATCCAGTTGTTGCTTTGCGTGAAATAGCAGAAGAAACATTGTCGCCTGCTGATTTAAAGGAAGACCTTATTCATTCGCTGCAAAAGCATGTGGAAGTAGATGAGCCAGAAATGGCAAGTGAATTTATTACCCATTCAGGTGAAGCTGAAAGTGCTTTTAATACGTCGTCGCAAGAAGAAGGTACTTCATTTGATCATATGTCAGAAGAAGAGCTTTTAGCGGGTATTGAAGGTTTGGTTGTTCCAGAAAAAAGTGACGATTATTAATTGCAGCAATTTATGTTACAGGAGTAAAGATACCTTGTCATGTGAGGAGCAATTATTTTTCTTGTCTTTTATTGATAGGACGTGTTCAATAAAGATTAGGGGTGTGAAAAGATAAAGGATATGCTCGTATGATGCGTCAGTGTGAGCTTGTTGGACGTGTTCAACGTTACAAGTCTGACGTAGATGAGGCTCTTTTAAACAGGGCCTATGATTATGCAATGAGAAAGCATGCACATCAAAAGCGTGCGTCAGGTGATCTTTATTTTTCTCATCCTTTAGAAGTTGCTGCTATTTTGACGGATATGCGGTTGGACGAGGCAACGATTGCTGTTGCTCTTTTGCATGATACAATTGAAGATACAAGCGCTACACGAGCAGAAATTGATCAGCTTTTTGGTTCTGAAATTGGGAAGTTGGTTGAAGGACTTACAAAGCTTAATAAGCTTGATCTTGTATCAAAGAAAGCTGTACAGGCAGAAAATCTTCGTAAACTTCTTATTGCTATTTCTGATGATGTTCGCGTTCTTTTAGTCAAACTCGCTGACCGCCTTCATAATATGCGTACCCTTGGTGTTATGCGTGATGATAAACGTCGGCGAATTGCTGAGGAGACGATGGATATTTATGCGCCACTTGCAGGTCGTATGGGTATGCAGGATATGCGCGAGGAATTAGAGGATCTCTCTTTCTTTTATTTAAATCCAGAAGGTTATCGTACGATTACTAATCGACTTTCTGAATTATTGAAACACAACCGTGATTTGCTTTCCACAATTGAAAATGAATTGACAAAGCTTTTTTTCGAGCACGGCATTAAAGCAGATGTTAAAAGCCGTCAGAAAAAATCTTATTCAGTCTTTCGCAAAATGGAAAGTAAAGCATTATCTTTTGAACAGTTATCGGATATTTTTGGTTTTCGTGTGATTGTTGAGTCCGTGAATGATTGTTATCGTGCTCTTGGTGTCATTCATACGACATGGCCAATGGTTCCTGGTCGTTTTAAAGATTATATCTCTATACCAAAGCAAAATGATTATCGTTCCATTCATACAACGATTGTGGGACCATCGCGACAACGTGTTGAATTGCAGATTAGAACTGCTGCTATGGATGAAATTGCTGAATATGGCGTTGCGGCACATTCCATTTATAAAGAGCAAGGTTCTAATTATTCGGCTTCGAGGTTATCAAATGAAACAAATGCGTATGCATGGTTGCGTCAAACGATTCAATCTTTGTCAGATGGAGATAATCCGGAAGAATTTTTAGAACACACAAAGCTTGAGCTTTTTCAAGATCAAGTTTTTTGTTTTACGCCGAAAGGTCGATTAATTGCTTTTCCTAAAGGAGCTACTCCTATTGATTTTGCTTATGCCGTCCATACCGATATTGGTGATTCTTGTGTGGGTGTGAAAATCAATGGTCGTATTATGCCTTTAATGACCAAATTAAAAAATGGTGATGAGGTTGATATTATTCGTTCACATGCTCAAATTCCGCCGGCTGCATGGGAATTTCTTGTTGTCACAGGTAAAGCACGTTCAGCTATTCGACGAGCAAGTCGTGCTGCGGTACGTAAACAATATTCGGGTTTAGGATATCGTATTCTCGAGCGTTCATTTGAATATATGGGAAAACAATTTTCAAAAGACGTTTTGAAGAAAGTTTTGCCACGTTTAGCACGTAAAGATGTAGAGGATGTATTGGCTGCTGTTGGGCGTGGGGAGCTGTTTTCCGCTGATGTGATTAAAGCGGTTTATCCTGATTATCAAGATCACCGTGTAGTACAAAAGTCATCTTTTAAGCCTGGGGAAGAAGGTTGGTTTAATATTGAGAATGCTCAAGGTATGATTTTTAAAGTTCCAGAAAATGAAAAGAATGAAATGTTCGAGAATCATCAATCTAAAGCATTGCCTATTAGAGGAACCCGTGGAGATATACCCGTACGTTTTTCACCGGAAGGAGCAGTGCCTGGAGATCGGATTGTTGGTATTATGCAGCCTGGGGCTGGGATCATTATTTATCCAATACAGTCTTCAGCTTTGATGGCATATGATGATCAGCCAGAACGATGGATTGATGTCCGCTGGGATATTGATGCCCAAATGAATGAACGTTTTCCTGCACGGATAAACATTTTGGTTGTAAATAGTCCTGGTTCTTTGGCTGAAATTACACAAATAATTTCTGCTAACGATGCTAATATCCAAAATTTATCTTTTATCCGTACAGCACCAGATTTTACAGAAATTATGATTGATTTGGAAGTGTGGGATTTAAAACATTTGAATCGTATTTTTTCTCAGTTAAAAGAGGCGGGTTCAGTAAGTACAGTACGGCGGGTTCATGGATAAAAAGAAAGATTTTGCAATGAATACACAAGATGTCATTGATATTTTTAAACAAGCAGATGCTATTCTAGAAGGGCATTTTATTTTAACATCGGGACGCCATAGTGCGACTTATATGCAAAAAGCGAAAGTATTCATGCATGCTGACTTGACGGAAAAGTTGTGTCGTGGATTAGCTGAAAAAATCAAAAAATCTATCGAGGGAAAAATTGATTATGTTGTTGGTCCCGCAATTGGCGGCCTTATTCCTTCCTATGAAACTTCACGGCACCTTGGTGTTCCTTCTCTTTGGGTAGAGCGTGTAAATGGCATCTTTGAATTGCGTCGTTTTGAAATCAAGAAGGGGGCACGGGTTGTTATTGTCGAAGATATTGTGACAACGGGTCTTTCCATTCGTGAGACTATTGAGGCGCTTGTTGCAGCAGGAGCAGAGGTATTGGCCAGTGCATGTATCCTTGATCGTTCTGGTGGTAAGGTCAATGTTGGGGTTCCATTGATTGCGCTTGCTGAATATGAGATAACCTCTTATACTAGTGATGCACTTCCTGCAGAGCTTTCTGTTCTTCCAGCGATTAAACCAGGTAGTCGAAATATTTAATTGTCTTTCTATTTTTTTTTGTGCAAAAGCTTAAAAAGATTAATTTGGATGATATAGATTATTTCATCATCAAAAGATGTATATTGAGAGTCATATGCTTTTTCGTAGTCGAGAACCAATAGATTTTGTAACGCGTATTCGACTTTGGTTATGGCCACGTCGTTCATTTTCTCGCTCATTTTGCTACATACATAAACGTATTTTGCGTATATCAGCAACACCGCATGAAGTAGCATTAGGGGTTGCTGTTGGCATTTTTTTAGCTTGTTCCCCTTTCTTTGGGTTGCATATTATTTTGGCAATATTTTTATCTTGGCTTTTGCGTGCAAACTTTGCTGCCGCAATCATTGGGACGATTTTTTCTAATCCACTCACATTTTTATTGATTGTCATGGCTGATTATAAAGTAGGGTATTTTTGTTTATCACTTTTTAGCGATGTCAAAGAGATTTCTCTTTCGCAAATTCGTGCTCTATTTAATGGTTTGACATTGTCAAATCTCTCTCTCCTCTTTAAAGGCGCATGGGACACAATTATGAGTCCTATGATTTTAGGTGGAACTCTTTTAGGTATTGTTTTTGGTGGTTTATCTTATATAGGTGTTTACAGAGCAACGGTTCGTTTTAAACAAAAGCGATATCAAAAGATTATAAAAAAAGGCGTTTAAAGAAGCGTTCATCGTAAGAAAGATGGGGTAATATCGTATGATTGTTGGTCTTGGAAATGATCTGGTTGATATACGACGTATTGAGAAAATGTTGGTTCGTTATGGTGAGCGTTTTACCCAACGTATTTTTACGGATATTGAAAGGAATAGATCGGAAAATCTCAAAAAAAGCTCTTCTTCCTATGCAAAAAGATTTGCTGCTAAAGAAGCATGTGCTAAAGCCTTAGGAACGGGAATCGCTTGTGGGATTAATTGGAAAGACATGGGGGTTATTAATTTGCCATCTGGTAAACCAATAATGCAATTAACAAATCGTGCGCAAGTACAACTTCAAAAGTTATTACCTCCTCATCATGATGCAGTTATTCATCTTAGCATAACAGATGATTTTCCTTGGGCACAGGCATTTATTATTATCGAAGCACTTCCACGTGGATAGATGGTGTGAGAGATTGTGCTTTTGTTATTTGAATATTATGATGAAAAAAATTATATCTGTGATGAGAAGGCAGTTGGTGATGATCCAAAAAGATAAAGTGCATAAAAAAGAAAAAAAAGGTGGGGTTCGTGAATTTATTTCTGTTTTAATACAGGCTCTGCTTTTAGCAGCGGTTATTCGGACACTTTTTTTCCAGCCTTTTAGTATTCCTTCCGGTTCAATGCGTCCTACTTTGTTGGTGGGAGATTATCTGTTTGTTTCTAAGTATGCATATGGGTATTCTCGTTTTTCCATCCCATTTTCTCCTCCTCTTTTTTCTGGACGGATTTGGGCATCTCAGCCTCAACGTGGAGATGTGGTCGTTTTTCGCTTACCAAGTAATCCAAAGATTGATTATATAAAACGCGTTGTTGGGCTACCAGGTGATCGTATACAAGTCCGTCAAAGTGTTCTTTATATTAATGATGAGGCTGTTTCCCGTCACTTTATGGGGGAAATTGATAATTCTGATATAACAGAGGTTAACTATCCTGTTGAGGTTTATCGCGAGACAATGCCTAACGGTGTCAGTTATGATACACTTGATTTAGCTTTCATCCCGAAAGTCGATGATACAAAAGTCTTTGAAGTTCCTCAAGGACATTACTTTATGATGGGAGATAACCGCGACAATTCAGATGATAGTCGTTTAGATGTAGGCTATGTTCCAGAAGAAAATCTTATTGGTCGCGCGAGCGTGATTTTCTTTTCCATCAGTAACGGTTCAAGTGCTTGGCAGGTTTGGCGCTGGCCATTTGATGTGCGTTGGAAGCGTTTGTTTTCTTTCATAAATACGGTTCATGATTTGCCGCTTATCAATCAAGGAAACAACGATGAAACGTCTAATGATTGATCAGCTTTTCAAGCTGACGGGGCATCGTTTTAAAGATGAAGAGAGGTTAAAGAAGGCATTAACACACTCGAGTGTGCAAGATTCGGAACAGGGGAATTATGAACGACTAGAGTTTCTAGGGGATCGGGTTTTAGGGCTTTTGATTGCAGAAATGCTGTATCAACTTTTTCCTCAGGCAAGTGAAGGTGAATTATCAGTCCGTTTGAATCATCTGGTCAACGCGCAGACATGTGCTGATATTGCGCGTGAAATGAGGCTGCCTGATATGATCCGTGTTGGTTTTGAGATGAAAAATTTCGAGGGGCGTCGACTCATCAATATGCATGCAGATGTCGTGGAAGCTTTGATTGCCGTGATATATCTCGATGGAGGATTGGAAAGCGTTCGCCCTTTTATTCAAAAATATTGGCATAGTCGGGCAAAGAAAATGGATGCTGGTCGGCGTGATGCCAAGACCGAATTACAGGAATGGGCGCATATCCAAGGCAATGCACAACCACATTATCAGGTTATAAAACGTTCAGGTCCAGATCACGATCCTGTTTTTATGGTAGAGGTCAGTATTTCTGGGTTTGCTTCAGAGATTGGGCAGGGAAGCTCCAAAAGATATGCCGAAAGAATGGCAGCTGAAAAAATTTTGCGACGAGAGGGTGTATGGAAAACAGTGGGAAAAAATGATCATGAGTGACGTTATGAAAACGCGTTCTGGGTTTGTTGTGCTTATTGGGATGCCTAATGCCGGTAAATCGACATTGGTTAATCAATTGGTTGGAACAAAGGTTTCAATTGTAACGCATAAGGTACAAACAACACGAACTTTAATCCGCGGTATTGTCATTCATGATGATGTGCAAATTGTGTTGGTCGATACACCAGGTGTTTTTCGTCCCCATAAGCGCTTAGAACGTGCCATGGTCTCTGCTGCTTGGGGAGGGGCTAAGAGCGCGGATGTTCTGCTCGTTTTAATTGATGCTCAAAGTGGTCTTTCGGATGAAGTTGATATGATGTTAGATATTGTAAACAACATGAAACAAGAAAAAGTTCTTGTTCTTAATAAGGTTGATACAGTTGTTAAATCATCTCTTCTAGCGTTAACCACTAAAATAAATGAACGTGTAAAGTTTGCGCAAACATTTATGATTTCTGCTCTAAACGGTTCTGGTTGCAAGGATTTACTTCATGCGTTGAGTAATATGATGCAGGAGGGACCATGGTATTATCCGGAAGATCAAATTTCCGATATGCCCATGCGTCATCTTGCTGCTGAAATTACGCGTGAAAAACTTTTTCTTCGTCTTCATGATGAACTTCCTTATTCCTCAACGGTTGAAACAGAAAACTGGGAAGAGCGTTCAGATGGTTCCGTTAAAATTAATCAAGTTATTTATGTTGAGCGTGAGAGTCAGAAAAAAATTGTCTTAGGAGCAAAAGGCGATACAATAAAAGCGATTGGTCAAGCAGCACGTAAAGAACTAATGAAAATTATGGATCAAAAGGTTCATCTTTTTCTCTTTGTGAAAGTGCGCGATAATTGGGATACCGATCCAGAACGTTATCGCGAAATGGGATTGGATTTTTAAAAATAAGATTTTTAAAAATAATTAAAGTAAAATGAAGTGGAAAGAACAAGCCGTTATTCTTGGTACACGCCAATATGGTGAAACAAGTGTTATTCTTGAGGTTATGACACGTGAACATGGTCGTTATATGGGAGTGGTAAAAGGGGGGCGGTC
This sequence comes from Bartonella sp. OD88NMGDW, assembly GCF_042193775.1. Lineage (NCBI taxonomy): Bacteria > Pseudomonadati > Pseudomonadota > Alphaproteobacteria > Hyphomicrobiales > Bartonellaceae > Bartonella > Bartonella sp. OD88NMGDW. Next base: position 286,339 of record NZ_JBHIMA010000001.1, read on the forward strand.
GCGTCGTATGGCAGCTCTTCTTCAACCTGGAAATTTTGTGGAAGCTGAATGGTGGGCTCGTTTAGAAGAGCATTTGGGACTTTTTCGACTTGAAGCTCTTGATTTACACGCGGCGCGATTAATCTGTCTACCAGAAGCACTTTATGCTTTGCAATTGATAGCTTTTCATTTGCGGCTTCTTCCCGAACGTGATCCACATCCCGTTTTATATGATATTTTACACCTTTTTATGCAGAATTTTGATGAACCATTTGTAACTGCAGAATTGCTTGTACGTTTTGAAATGCGGCTTCTTGAAGAACTTGGTTTTGGTCTTGATTTATCTTGTTGTGCTGCAACAGGCGGTCAGGAAAGGCTGCATTACGTATCACCAAAATCTGGACGGGCTGTCTGTGAAGAAGCAGGGGAACCTTGGAAAAAAAAGCTTCTCATTCTACCACAGTTTCTTGTGCAAAGAACAACTCGTCCTACTGATTCTAGTGACATAATAAATGGTTTTATACTGACGGGTTTTTTTCTTATGCGTCATGTCTGGGCGCCACGAGATATAAAGCAGCCGTCAGTGCGCATGAATTTGATACAATTGTTTGAGCGCCAATTTGGTATACGAGCATTAATTTGTTGATCTGATGATAATTGAATGGAAAAATGAAAGTTTTAAAGACAATTGCTGAAGTCCGCCAATATACTTCAGAGGAACGACGTTTAGGTTTTTCGATTGGTTTTGTTCCAACAATGGGGGCATTGCATGATGGTCATCTTGCATTAGTACAGTATGCAAGAGCAATGTGTGATCGCGTATTGGTTTCTATTTTTGTCAATCCAAAGCAATTTGGACCTCATGAAGATTTTTCTCAATATCCAAGAGATTTGAAGGGCGATTGTGCTTTGTTAAAAGAAGCAGGTGTTGAATGTGTTTTTGCCCCTTCTGTAGATGAAATGTGGCCACTGGGAAATGATACAATTGTGCAAGTGAAAAAATTATCACGTATTTTGATGGGAAAATTGCGTCCAGGGCACTTTTGTGGTGTAACAAGCGTTGTTGCTAAATTTTTTAACATTGTTCAACCAGATAAGGCTTTTTTTGGGGAAAAGGATTTTCAACAAATTTTAATTATTCGGCGTATGGTTGAAGATTTGGCTTTTCCTATTGAAATTGTTGGAGTTCCTATTCTACGGGAGTCAGATGGTGTCGCTTGTTCTTCACGCAATCAGTTTTTAACATTAGAAGATCGTAAAGCTGCCAAAATTATTCCTGAAAGTGGGAAAGCTGCTAAAAAGCTTTACCATGAAGGTGAACGGTCGGTTGATAAATTATGCAAAACTGTTCGTGATATTTTACAACAAGAAACGCGTGCAATCATTGAAGCAATAGATTTGCGGGATATGGAAACTTTATGCGTGGTTAAAGGAACATTGAATAAACCAGCAGTTTTACTTCTTACTGTTCGCTTTGGAGAGGTAAGGCTGATTGATCAATATATATTGCAAGAGAAGGGCGGAAAATGAGTGTACATAAAACCGTAAAGCGTATAACATCTTCCGAAATACGTACAAGAAAGGGACAACAGCCAATTGTTTCTTTAACAGCTTATCAAGCTTATACTGCGCGGATTGCTGATCCATATTGCGATATCCTTTTGGTTGGTGATAGCGTTGGTATGGTTGTGTATGGGTTTGAGACAACGCTTCCTGTTAATTTAGATATGATGATTTTACACGGACAAGCCGTGGTGCGTGGATCTCAAAAAGCTCTTGTGGTTATTGATATGCCTTTTGGCTCTTATGAGGAAAGTCCAGAGCAAGCTTTTTTTAATGCATCGCGTATTCTTGCTCAAACGGGGTGTGGTGCAGTTAAGCTTGAAGGTGGTGTTTATATAGCGGAAACAATTGATTTTTTGTGTAAACGTGGCATTCCAGTGATGGGGCACATCGGTCTTACACCCCAGGCGGTGAATCGTTTTGGTGGTTTCAAAACACAAGGACGAAAACAGAGTGATTGGCAAAGAATTGAAGCCGATGGGGCTGCAATTGAGGAGGCCGGTGCTTTTGCTATTGTTTTAGAAGGGATTGTCGAACCTTTAGCAGTAAAACTGACAGAAAAGCTTTCTATCCCTACGATCGGTATTGGTGCATCCAATCAATGCGATGGACAAGTATTGGTTATGGAAGATATGTTGGGCTATGGTGTTCATGTGCCAAAATTTGTACGCCGTTATGGAGACCTTGAACAAGCCATGGAAACTGCAATAAAGAATTATGCAGAGGATGTCACATCTCGTGCTTTCCCAGCGGATAATGAAGTTTATAAATTAAAATAAACTTCAGTTTAAGATGAAAAGTTTAACAAGGGAACATTTGTTATTTTGATAATGAAAGTGTATTATTTCATATATTTTGTATGCAATTTGAGCTGTGATTTTTTCCATTTCTTTAATGGAGTCACTCCTCTCATGCAAAACAGAACGCCATTGGGTTGCTAAGTCATGTGCTTTTTTAAGAAAGCTTTCTTGGGGACTCAATCCTATTTCGCGACGGCGCTTGTGAATGGTATAGCGGTAAAGCCCCTGTGAAGTGTACAATTTATAGAGCGCCCCCATCTTTACGCTTCATAAGAGACATTTCAAATTCTTTCTTTAAAAGTTTTTACCCATATGCCGGTCCCACTTATGACGTACAAGAGAATGGTTTTGATTGATTCAATATAAACAGATTTGAAATGAGTGAATCTTACGATATTAGTGGCTCTCATTCAACATGAAAAAACAATGAATTATTATTATAAATCAGTGTGATGAGTCTTTAATGATAGGGAAGGAACAATGCGAAGAGTCTATAATCTTTGGGCATCCAAGGCATTGAAGCGAGTTAAAAATGCGTTTTCAATTTGTTGGGTAGAGTAGGGGTATAAATTAAGATCATCGGGTAAAATATTATTGGGAGAGCCAAAATAGCGAAGGGCTTCTTCTCTACTAAATCCAGCAAGCGTAATCGCTTCATAATATGCAGCGATACGGTCGGCTTGTTTGATTTTTTTTAAAAGTTTTTGAGAAAGATCAACGGGAAGAGAAAAGCGCATGTGGATAGCATCTTGGATGCCCTTTTCAATGCGTTCATATTGTTTTCCTATGACAGCTTTAAAGGGGGAAATCATATCGCCGATGACATATTCTGGAGCATCATGAAGAAGAGCATAAAGACATTCGTTGCTTCCCGATTGTGGAAAAAGTTTTTGAAATATTTGTTCAACCAAAAGTGAATGTTGTGCAACAGAATAGGCATGCTCCCCTCGTGTTTGACCGTTCCAACGTGCCACGCGAGAAAGTCCATGGGCAATATCTTCAATTTCAACATCAAAAGGAGAAGGGTTGAGAAGATCAAGTCTGCGTCCAGAGAGCATTCTTTGCCAAGCGCGTGCTTCTCCATTTTTTAATAATTCAGCTTTAGCCATGCGTATTTTCTATAGTATTTTCAGGAAAGGTAAAATTCATATTTTCAGCAATGCTTATAGTGACAGGAATGTTTTTTACAGTAAAGGGGATGTTATGATCCATAGCATCTTTGACGTGGTCAATACGCATTAAAGCGAGAGCCTCATTTTCTACACACGTTCCCAAGTAGCCAAGCACTTTTGTTCCTGCTTCAATGCTAGATTGAGGGGTTAATTCACACTGGCCTTTTACAATAAAAATACGGCGACGTGCTGCACGGCGATGGTGCATTCGTGAAACAATTTCTTGTCCAATATAACATCCTTTATTGAATGAGAGTCCATTGATTTGATCGTAATTAATATCATGAGGAAAGACTTTACCAATTTCATAGTCTTGATCACTTTCCGCAATTGCATAACGGATACGCAATTGATTCCATGTGTCATTATATTCTGAAGTCAAAAAAGGTTTTTTGCCATAGATTCGTATTATTTTTTCTTGTTGTGGGAAGCGTTTATCAACAAAACTTGAATCAAAATTTAAAGAATCTGATTCATTATTCAAAGAAACCGTAACAAGCTTTTGTAATGGTTGTGTAATTTCTACTTTTTTACGCAGCTTATAGAGCAACAGACGTTGGTGAAGCGTATCAGCTAAAGGCATTCTGATATCAATCAGGTAACCATTTTCTTTTTTTCCGATAAGAAAATCAGCAAGAACCTTTCCTTGTGGGGATAAAAGGGCTCCAGGGAAAAGTTCCTGTGGGCTGATTTTTTTTACATCTGTCGTGATCAGGGATTGTAGAAAATCTGTTGCTTCTTCGCCTGTAATTTGAATAAGCCCGCGGTTTTTTAAGCAAATGGCATTTTGTTTTTCAATCATGGTTCTTGCCTTTCTGCTCAAAGTTACATAATCGATAAGTGAGCAATATGTAAGGAGCGTGGCTATGTTTAAAACATTTGATACAATTTTTAAAGGTGCAACACTTGTGAATCATGATGGAAGAAGCAAGCGTGATATTGGTATTACAAATGGTCGTATTGCTGAAATAGGCAACCTTACATGTGCATCGGCTAATGAGGTCATTGATTGTACGGGGCTTCATATTTTACCAGGAATTATTGATAGCCAAGTGCATTTTCGTGAGCCAGGAAATGAATATAAGGAGGATTTGGAAAGTGGCTCGTATTCTGCTGTGTTAGGGGGTGTTACGGCAGTTTTTGAAATGCCTAATACCAATCCATTAACAACATCAGAAGAAACATTAAGCGATAAGGTTCAACGCGGATTTCATCGAATGCATTGTGATTTTGCATTTTGGGTTGGAGGAACGCGTGAAAATGCTCATGAACTATCTGAATTAGAAAGACTTCCTGGTGCGGCTGGAATTAAAGTCTTTATGGGGTCCTCTACAGGTGATCTTTTGGTTGATGATGATGAAAGTGTACGCCTTATTTTGAAGAATACACGCCGTCGTGCAGCTTTTCATTCTGAAGATGAGGCGAGGCTCAAAGAGCGTAAAATATTGCGTATTGAAGGGGATGCATCGTCACATCCGATTTGGCGTGATGAAATTGCGGCATTAAAATGTACGCAGCGTTTGGTAAAAATTGCCCATGAGACGAAAGCACGGATTCATGTGTTACATCTTTCGACAGAAGAAGAAATTGATTTTCTAAAAAAACATAAGGATGTTGCAACAATTGAAGTGACACAACATCATTTGACTCTCACGGCTGATGATTATAAGAAGTTTGGTACATTAATTCAGATGAATCCGCCTATTCGTGAATTGCGCCACCGTGAAGCTCTTTGGTATGGTGTTCAACAAGGAATTATTGATGTTTTAGGCTCAGATCATGCGCCTCATACCCTTGAAGAAAAACTTCAACCTTATCCCTCTTCACCTTCAGGAATGACAGGGGTGCAAACAACAGCAGCAATTATGTTGACACATGTGAATGAAGGAAAAATATCTCTTGAACGTTTTGTTGATCTCACTTCACATGGCCCTAGTCGTATTTTTGGTATAAGCTGTAAAGGGCGCATTGCTGTTGGGTATGATGCTGATTTAACCATTGTTGATCTTAAGAGAGAAGAAATTATTACGAATGGCTTAATTGGTTCGCGTGCCGGTTGGACACCTTATGATGGTCAAAAAGTTAAAGGTTGGCCTGTTGGGACTATTATCCGTGGTATGCGCGTTATGTGGGAAGGTGAAATTGTCACACCGTCACAAGGAGAGCCTGTTAAATTTATGGAAAATTTGGTGTAAACAGATTAAAAAGTGTGTCGTAAAATATCATCTTTTAGAGTGATGATATAGGGTATGTCAGCCTCTTTGGCACATAAGTGTTTTTTAATGCGTGGTGAATATTCTTAGGCTTATTTGTAGAAACTATGAAGCAAATTACATGAGTGGGAAGCCAAGAGGAATCTTGTTCAACAAGAACCTAGATTATTTACAGAAAAAATTTAGTTAACAATCTTCATCCTTTGAGGTGTGGGGAGGAAGCCAAAGAACGATTTTGTATGAGAAGAAGGCGCTCATACGAATAAAAGCGTATCGAGACATTATTTTTTAAAAGTCTCTCTATTTTCAGAGCTGGTTTATTGCTCTCCGCATTTGTGAGAGGAATATCATTGATATCGCTAAAATTGAGAGAGATACTTTTTGTATAGATTAATTATTTATAATGCATGAGGAGGTTTTCAGATAAAATTCTTCCTTCCTCAATGTATCTTTGATTGGCTTCAATGGCTGCTTGTGTACAATGATGATAATTTTCTGAGAAAGCACGATACGCTTCATTAAACGCTTCATAAAAATAAGCACGTCTTTGTGGAATGGGGTGTTCTGCTTCAATCAGTGCATTCATATAATCATACCATTGGTTTGTTGAAGGATCGCAAAGATTTTGGAGAGAATGCAATGATCCTAAAATTTCTGCTAGTCGGAGTAATTTTCTTTCATAAGGTGGAGATTGTTGCGCAAAGGTTGGCATTGAAATGACAAGAAATATTAAAATAATGATGTTCATCAATCTATTACGCATTATTTTTATTGCTTTCTTTGAATAAAACTCTGTACAGATGAAATAATTTTGTCATGAGAACTGTGTAAAAAAATAGAGTTAATTGCTACATTATTCTCAATTATTGATTATAAAATATAGGGCGTAAGAGGCAGTAAGGAACCCATTGTGGAATATTGAAAATACTGACGAAGCTTTGTGTGGTTAAAAATTTAAGATTTGCTTCCTGAAAGCTATCTATTTTTCACATAGATTTATATTGTATTGCCTATAGAACTTTTTCTAAGCTCGTTTTCTTTAAGGAGGAAAAGCATCTCTAATGATAGAATGCTTTTGTTCAATCAAATAAAATAGATTGTTTTTATGATAAATGATGAATACAGCCGTGAATACTAGTGGGAAAATGGTAAGAAGAATTTACTATAAGATAAAAGTTTTGAGCCTAAACCGCGTAATACGATAAGTTGAGATAAGATACATCTAAAAGGAGCGGTGCATAGTATCGTCCATGGAGTCAATAATGAGAGAGTTGCGATTTTATAATACGCTGACACGTAAAAAAGAAAATTTTACACCAATAGATCCGACAAGAGTACGTCTTTATGTTTGTGGTCCGACAGTTTATGATTATGCGCATATAGGAAATGCACGCCCTGTCATTGTTTTTGATATTTTATTTCGTTTATTGCGTCATGTTTATGGCAATGAGCATGTTCTATATGCGCGTAATATTACAGATGTTGATGATAAAATTAATGCACGAGCAGCTTTTGAATATCCAAACTTGTCATTGAATGACGCCATTCGTCAATTAACAGAACGTACATATTTCCAGTTTCAACAAGATACAATAGCACTTGGTTGTCTATTACCAACCAGTCAGCCGCGCGCAACCGAGCATTTAGAGGAAATGCGCTCTTTAATTGAAAGATTGCTTGAAAAGGGGCACGCTTATAAAGCGGAAAATCATATATTATTTTCTGTAAGTAGCATAAAAAATCCTCCCCACTATGGGGCATTTGCAAATCGTTCTTTAGATGAAATGAGGGCGGGGGCGCGTATTGATGTTGCTGCTTATAAAAGGGAAGAGATGGATTTTGTTTTATGGAAACCTTCTGTGGAAGGGGAGCCAGGTTGGGAATCGCCGGCCGGAATTCCTGTTTTAGGTCGTCCAGGTTGGCATATTGAATGTTCTGCGATGTCAATGGCAAAGTTATTAGCGCCCTATGGCGGTGGTTTAACTTGTGATGATCCAACCGCGAATGTTTTTGATATCCATGGTGGTGGACTTGATTTAATTTTTCCTCATCATGAAAACGAGATTGCACAAAGTTGTTCAGCTTTTGGGACGGAGCGAATGGCAAATTTTTGGATGCATAATGGTTTTTTACAAGTTGAAGGAAAAAAGATGTCGAAAAGCTTTGGCAATTTCATAACTATTCGTTCTGTTTTAGAGAATAACTTTTGGGAGTTTAATGGTATTTTAACCGATGAAATGAAGAAAAATTGGGCTGGTTTGTCTGCGCGTTTTTCGATGTTGCAAACGCATTATCGTGAACCATTAAATTGGACAGCACAGCGTTTAATACAATCGAGCAGCGAACTGTATCGTTGGTATGAATTGCTTCGCAGCAAAAAAAGTGAGATGGAAAACAATGAAGCAATTAATGATACTTTGATAGATGCACTCAGTGATGATCTTAATACTCCAAAAGCACTGACTCTTTTGCGAAAGTTTTATAAAGAAGGGAATGCGTTGGCTCTTGCTAATGGGATGAATTTATTAGGACTGTTACGACAAGAATGGATTAAAGAAATAGACTGCCCATTATTTATAAAAAAAATTTTTCTTGATTCAAAATTTATTGATCAACGTATTGCTGAAAGACTACGACTTATCCATAATAAAGAGTGGGAAGCAGCGGATACAATTCGTGATGAGCTTGCAGCTGAGGGGATTCTTTTAAAAGACAGTAAGGATCCGCAGAGTGGTGAGCGCATAACTGTGTGGGAAATAAAACGATTTTAATTTTCCTATTCCAGCAGCTTACATAAATAAAGGGAGGAAAGTTTGATGGAATTTTTATATCATTATGGATATATCGCGCTTAAGCTGGCTGTAGGTCTTGTTGCCTTCTTGTTTATTTTAAGAACAACAGGACGGGGGAGTCTTAGTCAGATGACACCAGTTGATTTGGTCAGTAATTTTGTTATGGGAGGTATTATTGGCGGAGTTATTTATAATCAGAATATTAGTAGCATTCAATTATTGCTTGTTTTACTCATCTGGCAAACCTTGATTACATCTTTTAATTTTTTTGCACGCTATTCAGTTTTTTTTCGTCGTCTTATCGCGGGGCGGAATATTACATTAGTTTTAGATGGGGTTTTCCAAATAGATAAGATTAAGAACTTAGGGATCAATGTTAATGATCTCATTACGATGTTACGTCTTAAAGGGTGTCACTTACATGAAGCCGCTTTTGTTCGTTTGGAAACCAATGGTGATTTCACTGTCATTAAAAAGGAAGAGGGGAAGAAATCGACGATTTTAATAGAAAATGGTGAAGTTATTGATGATGGACTTAAAGAGATTGGTAAAACAAAAAAGTGGCTTCATGCAGAATTGAAAAAAAAACATGTAAAAGTTGAAAATTTATTTGCAGCAGAGTGGTATGAAAATACAGATCAAAATAATAAATTGTATAGTGGATTATTTCTTGTTCCTTTTTCAAAAACAGTCTAACTTCAAACAACGAGTAGGTATAGCTTATTGGAAGCGTAATGAAGAGATAAATCTATAAACAACCACGGGGGGTATTTTGCCTTTTTCGTGTGGATGATAGAGAAGTAAGGACTTTATGAAACGCAATGAAATGACAAAAACTGTATCATCAGATACAGGGAGAACTCTGCACACACTTTACAATTTATGGCCCTATATGTGGCCAGTAGGTCGGCGTGATCTAAAAATACGTGTGCTATGGGCAATATTTTATCTTGTTTTGGCTAAGCTCGTTCTCATATCTGTACCGTATTTCTTTAAATATTCTACGAATGTGCTTGATTCAAGCTTTCAGCTACCTGAATGGTTCCCATCCAGTTTGATTATTCCCATCATGCTCGTTTTGGCATATAATGTCGCACGTATTATGCAGGCTGGATTAAATCAATTACGCGATTCTCTTTTTGCCACTGTTGGTCAATATGCTGTTCGTCAATTGGCTTATAAAACCTTTGTACATATGCATGAGTTATCCTTGCGATTTCATTTGGAACGCCGAACTGGTGGGCTTTCTCGTGTGATTGAGCGTGGTACAAAAGGAATTGAAGCGATCGTAAGATTTTCAATTCTGAACACAGTACCGACAGTTCTAGAGTTTATATTAACGGCACTTGTATTTTACATAAGTTATGGGTGGCATTATCTTCTCATCGTTGTTGCAACGGTTGGATTATATATCTTTTTTACCATTAAGGCGAGTGATTGGCGCATTCGTATTCGGCAACAAATGAATACAGCAGATACTGAGGCCAATACGCGTGCTGTTGATTCTCTTTTGAATTTTGAAACGGTGAAATATTTTGGCAATGAAACTCTAGAAGCCGATCGATTTGATGCTTCTATGGTAGGTTATGAAAAAGCCGCAACAAAGATTTGGACATCGTTAAGCTGGCTTAATTTTGGTCAGGCTCTTATCTTTGGTATTGGAATGACGATCATGATGCTGATGTCAGCTTATGAAGTTTTTTATAAAACACAAACTTTGGGTGATTTTGTTTTTATTAATGCACTTTTAATGCAACTTTCCATTCCACTGAATTTTATTGGTTCAATTTATCGTGATATTCGACAAGGTTTAACGGATATTGAAGCAATGTTTGATCTTTTAGATGTTCAGAAGGAGATCGTTGATAAATCGGATGCTAAACCGTTAGAGATAAGCGATGGGACCATTCGTTTTCATCAGGTAAAGTTTTCCTATGATTCGACACGTCAGATTCTCAGAGATATTGATTTTGAAGTTCCTGGAGGAAAAACAGTCGCCATTGTCGGTCCATCTGGTGCAGGTAAATCAACTATTTCTCGGTTGCTTTTTCGGTTTTATGATGTTGACGCGGGTTCTATCACAATTGACGGGCAGGATATTCGTGACGTAACACAAAAGAGTTTGCGTGAAGCGATAGGCATGGTCCCACAAGATACAGTGTTATTTAATGATACAATTGCCTATAATATTTGCTATGGGCGTCCAAGTGCTACAGATGAAGAAATGCGCAAAGCTGCTGAAATGGCACAAATATCAAAATTTATTGAAATTTTACCGGAAGGTTTTCAGTCTATGGTAGGAGAGCGAGGTCTCAAATTATCAGGTGGTGAAAAACAACGTGTGGCTATTGCACGGACACTTTTAAAAGCCCCCCCACTTCTTATCCTAGATGAAGCAACATCGGCTCTTGATACGGCAACGGAACAGGAAATTCAACAAGCATTGGATATTGTAAGCCGTGGACGTACAACATTGATTATTGCTCACCGTCTTTCTACTGTTATCAATGCTGATGAAATTTTGGTTCTTAAAAGTGGTCGTATTATTGAAAATGGGGCGCATACAGAGCTTTTACGCAAGAAAGGTTTATATGCTTCAATGTGGAATAAGCAGCTTGAAGCATCGAAAGCTGAAGAAAAATTACGTAAAATACGTGAAGAAGATGAGACGAGTGTTGTTAATCGTAAAAAATAAATAGGGCAAAATGTAATCTATATCTTTATATGGAGTGATTGATTAAATACATAAAAAGATACAAGAGGAACAAAAAGATTTGTTGCTTGTTTAAGTTTACGATGAATAGGAAATTATATGAGTATTCTGCAATCTTTCCATAATAGCTTTGTACCGGTTCATAAAGAGGGTTATCCTTTTATTGTAGCGTTTTTTGTTATTTCGCTCATTCTTGGTTGGATATGGAGTCCGTTGTTTTGGTTTGGTCTCGTTCTCACGGTGTGGTGTATATACTTTTTCCGTGATCCAGATCGTGTGATCCCTTTGAATTCAAATTGGGTTATGTCGCCTGCCGATGGGCGTATTTCATTTGTGGAATCATGTGTTCCACCTGAAGAATTAGGATTAGGGAAAGATGAAATGATCCGTATTTCCATTTTTATGGATATTTTTTCATGCCATATTAATCGTATTCCTATCAGTGGTACAGTAGAGTCTATCGTTTATCATCCAGGTCGATTTACCAATGCTGAGTTTGATAAAGCTAGCCAGTTTAATGAGCGTAATGGGATGGTAATTGATAGCAAACATGGTAAAATCGGTATCGTACAAATAGCGGGAATGGTTGCACGCCGGATTGTTTGTTGGTCAAAAGAAAACGATGCCGTTATGACTGGTGAGCGATTTGGATTGATTCGTTTTGGTTCTCGCCTTGATATTTATATACCAACTGAAATGAAATTGCGTGTTGCAGTTGGACAGACAGCAATTGCTGGAGAAACAGTTTTGGGTTCTTTTGATGATAAGAGTGCCACAACGGACTTCAGATACGATTAGGACTCACAATGAAAAATTTTTCGCCATTTTCTTCATTCAATCCTGAGGGGCAGCATGATGATGTTGCAAGTCGGCGGCGTTCACCTACATCAATGCGGTATGTCATTCCCAATATCATTACTATTTTAGCAATTTGTGCAGGGATGAGCAGCATTCGTTTGGCTTTTGAACATCGCTATGAAGCTGCTATTTTAATGGTGCTTTTGGCCGCAGTTTTAGATGGTGCTGATGGTCGCATTGCCCGTTTAATAGATGGTAGTTCATCTTTTGGGGCACAGATGGATTCTCTTGCTGATGTTATAAATTTTGGTGTTACCCCTGCACTTATTGTTTATTCCTTTATCTTGAATCAAGCAAATCACATTGGTTGGGTTGCAGCCCTTGTTTATTGTGTTGCTTGTTGTTTGCGATTAGCACGTTTTAATGTGATGTTGGATAACACCAATATACCTAAGTGGCAGAAAAGTTATTTTGTTGGTGTTCCAGCACCAGCAGGAGCATTACTCCTTTTATTGCCTACCTATTTAGGCGCTCTTGGTTTGGTCCCCAATTGGGGGTGGGCATTATTTTTTAGTCTTTATACTGTAATTATTGCTTTTCTTTTGATTAGTCGTTTACCAGTATGGAATGCAAAAACAATTGATCAAAATTTAAGGCGCGATATCGTTATACCATGCATGTTGGTTATTGTTATTTATGTCGGTTTTCTTGCGACTTACACATGGAAAACTTTATTGATTACAGCTGTTAGCTATATGATTTTTCTCCCCTGTAGTTTTATCGCTTATAATAAACGTGCTACTTTAGAAGAGAAAAAGGCTGATGCTAAAGCTATCCAAGAATCATAAAGTGTTTCATTCTTCTGTTGAGAAGCACAGGAAAAAGAGAGAATCAAACGATTTACTTCTCCGATGATGATCAGTCAGGTACATGATAATCTACAAACCGATTTTTATGGACATTAAAGAGTTTTCCAGTTTCTTTTAAATCAGGTGATAACAAATGTACTATCTTTTTTGCAACCTCTTGTGGTGAAGGGAGAGTTTGTGGATCTTCACCGGGCATAGCTTCAGCGCGCATGGCAGTGCGTGTGGCACCAGGGTTGACACAATTAACCTTTATAGGGGTTTGTTTGAGTTCTTCTGCCCAACAGCGGGCAATCATCTCTAAAGCTGCTTTAGAGGCTGCATAAGCTCCCCAGAAAGGGCGCGCAGCATGCGCAACGCTTGAGGATAACAGAATGGCTCGTCCAGCATCAGATTCTCGTAATAAAGGCTCAACAGCTTTCATTAAGCGCCATTGGCTGAAAAGATTTATTTGAAAAACATCTTCAAATACCGTGTTTTCTATATGCGCTATTGGTGAGAGTGTTCCAAGGATTCCTGCGTTTGCAACGATAATATCAAGTTTTTTCCAGCGTTTGGCAATTGAGATAGCAAGAGTATCGATGTTTTCCATATGATGCAAGTCAAGGGGAACAAGGGTTGCATGAGCCCCTTTTTCTTGGATCTGATTATCTAATTCAGTAAGTCCACTGACTGTTCGTGCAAGAGCAATAATATGAGCGCCGCGTGTAGCAAGCTCGAGTGCCAAATAATAACCAATTCCTCTTGATGCGCCAGTAACAAGTGCAACACGCCCATGGAGACTAAATTTTGTCATCATTAATCTCTTGTTCTAAGAACAGATGATTGATGAGTTTTGGAGAGGTTTTCTTGATCAACCAGCTGCGTAGGATAATATCCAGTAAAATAATGGTCAGTAAATTGTGGATCGGCATTATTCCGTTTTTCTCCTGCTACAGCAAGATATAATCCATCCGTTGAAAGAAATTCTAATGAATCCGCTCCAATAAAATCACACATAGATTTTAAATCTGGATATTGATTTGCTAAAAGGCTTTCAACTTTAGGTGTATCAATACCATAAAAGTCGGGATAGAAAATCATAGGGCTAGAAATGCGCATATGAACTTCTTTTGCTCCTGCATCACGGAGCATTCGCACAATTTTAAGAGATGTTGTTCCACGTACAATAGAGTCATCAACAAGAATAACACGTTTTCTTTCAATCACAGGACGGTTTGCAGAATGTTTTAATTTGACACCAAAAGCACGAATTTGTTGTGTTGGTTCGATAAAAGTGCGACCAACATAGTGATTACGAATAATACCAAGCTCGAAGGGAATTCCAATTTCTTGTGCATAGCCAATTGCAGCAGGAGTTCCTCCATCAGGAACAGGAACCACAACATCACCCTCACAAGGGGCTTCCTGTGCTAAACGTATTCCCATATTTTTGCGTGTTGCATAGACACTACGCCCTCCAACGATTGAGTCCGGACGGGCAAAGTAAACATATTCAAACAAGCAAAGTTTTTCTGGTTTTTCATTTTTTGGTTTTATAATTTTTTTAGTAATTTCCCCATTTTTTTGTATTTCACATATGATGATCTCCCCATTTTTAACATCACGGACATACTTTGCTCCAATAATATCAAGAGCACAAGTTTCAGAACAAAAAATAGGCTTACCATCAAGTTCCCCCATCACGAGGGGTCTAATCCCTGTTGGATCGCGTGCAGCAATAAGCTTTGTACGCGTGAGCGCTAACATAGCATATCCACCTTCTACTTGCCGAATTGCATCAACAAAACGATCAGAGGACGATTCATAACGTGAGCGGGCAATAAGATGGAGAAAAACTTCTGAATCTGACGTTGATTGACAGATAGCACCAGAAGCGATGAGTTCACGGCGTAATGTGAGACCATTGGTAAGATTACCATTATGAGCAATAGCAATGCCTCCAGCTTTCAACTCAGCAAAAAGGGGTTGAACATTGCGTAATGCTACTTCTCCAGTTGTTGAATAACGGGTATGTCCAATAGCGCGATTTCCTGGTAAGCGTGCAAGTGTTGTAGGATTGGTATAGTGATCACCAACAAGACCTAAATGCTTTTCTTGATGAAACATTTTATTATGGTAGGAAACAATACCAGCCGCTTCTTGCCCACGATGCTGAAGTGCGTGGAGTCCAAGAGCTGTTAATGTTGCTGCATCTTCATGCCCAAGAATACCAAAAACGCCACATTCTTCATGAAGGGTATCATCATCTAATGAAAATTCTTGACAGAAAACATCGCTTTTTATCATCATATTCTTTCAGTTGTGATATGGAGGAATCATTAATATCACATTTTACATCATTTAGTTCTCTTTCCTCATGAAAAACTATTCTCTATTTTCTAAAATTATCTTTTCATGAGAGTGTTGCCCATACGTATGTTTATTGCTGTCTTTAAACAAATTTTCCGCCTTTTCGAGAACCGATCCAATATCTTTTGGGAGTATTTCCCAAACTTTTTGTCCTAGTGAATCTAAAATAGGCCTTGTTTTTGCATTTTTTAACCAATTCGCTTGAAGCTCGGGTTTAATCAGTGCATTAATCAGCAACATACCGATGACCATGATAAGTAAACCGCGAAGTGCTCCAAAAATAAAACCAATAGCACGGTCAAGAATACCAATTCGACTATCAATAATAAAATCAGAGATCTTCATTGTAATAATTGAAGTAATAATGAGAACAATAATAAAAATCGTGACCAATGTTGTGATCAATGCAATCATTTTATTAGAGAGATAGTGTTCAAAGAAAGGTAAGACAGGCTTGAATAAAAACAGTGTCGTAATAGCTGCAACTGCCCAAGAAATCAACGATAACACTTCACGTGAAAACCCTCGAAGCATAGCAAGAAAAGCGGACAACAGGATGATTACTACGACAATTCCATCAAGGATTGTTATGATCATTTGTTTGTTCCTTATACATAAAGTTGTGTTCTTCTAAGTCTATGTGCAAATATATTTTTTGTTCTTATAGCAAGGATCTTTTGTATTTTATAGAGTTTTTTCTATATTATCATATCTATGGTGCAGATCATTTTTTACTTACGGTAAGAGTAGCAACGAGTTCCGGAAGGTCGGAGAAAGTTTTTTGTTGAAAATTGAGCGACTTCATCATTTCGGTTGTTGTTGTGGGATGAAATGCTCCTTGAAAGCCGAGTTTTTTTGCTTCATTGATGCGCTGTGCTGAATGTGAAACAGCGCGGGTAGCTCCTGAAAGACTGACTTCACCAAAATATACATAATCCGTTGGCAATGCGATATTGGCAAGAGAGGATACCAAAGCAGCGGCTACAGCTAAATCAGCAGCGGGTTCTGATATGCGATATCCACCTGCCACGTTCAGATAGACATCATGCTGTCCAAAACGAATGCCGCAATGGGCTTCTAAAACGGCAAGAATCATAGAAAGACGATTTCCATCCCATCCGACAACCGCACGTCTTGGTGTCCCAAGGGAAGAAGGAGCAACAAGCGCTTGAATTTCTACGAGTATTGGGCGTGTCCCTTCCATTCCCGCAAAAACAGCAGCACCTGGAGCTTTTTCATTACGTTCTCCTAAAAACAATTCGGATGGATTTATCACTTCGCGTAATCCTTTATCAGACATTTCAAAGACACCAATTTCATCTGTTGGTCCGAAGCGATTTTTTACAGTTCTAAGAATGCGATAATGATGTCCTCCTTCACCCTCAAAATAGAGAACGGCATCAACCATATGTTCAACAACTCGAGGACCAGCAATTTGCCCATCTTTTGTAACATGACCAACAAGAACAACGGCGGTTCCCGTTTTTTTGGCAAAGCGGATCATTGCTTGAGCACCGATACGTACTTGTGTGACAGTGCCGGGTGATGAATCTGCTGTATCTGACCATAGGGTTTGAATTGAATCGATAATCACCATATCAAGGTTTTTATGTTCGCTTAAGGTTGCCAGAATATCTTCAACATTGGTTTCAGCAGCAAGTTTCACCTCTGTATTGTTAGCTTCAAGCCTTTGCGCGCGCAGACAAATTTGCGCAATAGCCTCTTCACCTGAAACATAGATAACATTATATCCTTTGCGTGATAAAGCAGCAGCTGTTTGTGTCAGCAATGTTGATTTACCAATACCCGGATCACCTCCAACAAGGAGTGCTGATCCACGGACAAAGCCCCCACCGGTAACACGATCAAGTTCAGCAATACCAGAATGAATACGTGGAGTATCTTCGATATTTCCAGAAAGAGATGTGAGTGTGACAATGCGTCCTTTACGAGCATTCTGTTTAGGACCACTTCCTATGCCGCCATTTATAGTTTCTTCGATAAGGGAATTCCATTCTCCACAAGCACTACATTTTCCCGCCCAACGAGAATGGACAGTTCCACAATTTTGACAGATAAATTGAATACGATTACGCGCCATGTTAATTTAACCGATTTGCTCTGGAAGATAATTGCTATCGGCCAGATCACTGAATCGTGTGAAATCAGATTGAAAGGCAAGTGGCACGATTCCTGTCGGTCCATGACGTTGTTTTGCAATAATAACATCAGCTTTTCCAAAAACTTTGTCCATTGTCTCTATCCATTTCATATGTTCAAGGCTACCGAACTTTGGTTCTTCATTTTTGAGATAATATTCTTCACGATAGACAAATAAAACGATGTCGGCATCTTGCTCAATAGAACCAAATCCACCTAAATCTAAAAGTTTTGGGCGTTTATCTGTTCTGTTTTCAACTTGATGTGAAAGTTGTGAAAGAGCAATAATAGGGATATTTAATTCTTTAGCTAATGCTTTTAATTCTGCAGTGATTTCTTGAATACGATATTCAGATGTGTATTTTAAATCACTTGTCATGAGTTGGATATAATCAATAATTAAGACATCCAAACCATGTTTTTTCTTGAGACGCCGAGCACGGGCAGCCAGTTGTGAAACTGATATTCCCCCAGTTTGATCAATATAAAGTGGTGCCTTTTGTAGTTGGTTCACCGCACGAATAATTTTTGAAAATTGTTCATCTGAGATATTACCACGCCGAATATCAGAAGAAGAGACTTCTGTTTGTTCAGAAATAATACGGGTTGCAAGCTGTTCGGATGACATCTCAAGTGAGAAGAAACCTACAATACCCCCTTCATTTTCTTGGATATTGGCATTACGATTATAAGCATTAGCAATATTAAAGGCAATATTGGTAGCCAGTGAGGTTTTTCCCATACCAGGGCGTCCTGCAAGGATAATTAAGTCAGATGCTTGTAATCCTCCCATTTTTTCATCAAGTGTTTGAATGTGAGTTGCTATCCCTGATATTTGCGAAGAGCGTTTTTTTGCAGCACCTGCTATATCAATAACTCTTTTGATAGCTTCATCAAGACTGTCAAATCCACTATCGCAGTCTTCTTTTTTTTCTAGCATAATTATACATTTTCCTTTTGTTAGATATCAGTTTTTATACAATTTTATATCAAGAATATGTTGCATGTTATAGAATTTTCTCTGTGCTGTAATATTTAAAACACTGCTTGTTTTTTTATATTACGGTAATTAGGGTAATTTTTTTCAGATAAATTAGAAAATATTTTTGTTAAAAAATTAGAGATTTTTCTATGAAGAGGAAATCTTCTGATATTTTCATAATAGCTTGCCATACACAACAGCAGCAATTATTTTTAAATTTAATAACGAGAAAATGGGTGTCTTGCAAGAAAGAGACTTTGTAAAAGAAGGAACAATATAGCAAGGTTTAAATTAGCTATGGATTTTAATATATGTACCCCACTTACAACATTAAGAGATGTGTTATCATTTCATGCAAGAAGAATGTTATTAAATAGCAAATAACGGCGGCTAGAATCATTGAAAAATGATTCTTTGTAAGAAATTTCATTCTTGATAAGAATTACATTTTTTAATGAGAAGAATGGTTTCACAATTTTGACAGATAAATTGAATACGATTACGCGCCATGTTAATTTAACCGATTTGCTCTGGAAGATAATTGCTATCGGCCAGATCACTGAATCGTGTGAAATCAGATTGAAAGGCAAGTGGCACGATTCCTGTCGGCCCATGGCGCTGTTTTGCAATAATAACATCAGCTTTTCCAAAAGCTTTGTCCATTATTTCTTGCCATTTTGTATGTTCTAAGCTACCTAATTTTGGTTCTTCATTTTTGAGATAATATTCTTCGCGGTAGACAAACAGAACAATGTCGGCGTCTTGCTCAATTGAACCAGATTCACGTAAATCTGAGAGTTGGGGACGTTTATCTGTTCTATTTTCTACTTGACGTGAAAGTTGAGAGAGAGCGATAATAGGAATATTCAATTCTTTCGCTAACGCTTTTAATCCTGTGGTAATTTCTGTGATCTCTTGAACACGATTTTCTGATGAACGCTTTGAACTGCTTGTCATGAGTTGGATATAGTCAATAAACAAGATATCTAAACCATGTTGTCGCTTGAGACGCCGCGCACGAGCAGCTAATTGCGTAATTGATATTCCCCCAGTTTGATCAATATAAAGTGGTGCCTTTTGTAGTTGGTTCACCGCACGAATAATTTTTGAAAATTGTTCATCTGAGATATTACCACGCCGAATATCAGAAGAAGAGACTTCTGTTTGTTCAGAAATAATACGGGTTGCAAGCTGTTCGGATGACATCTCAAGTGAGAAGAAACCTACAATACCCCCTTCATTTTCTTGGATATTGGCATTACGATTATAAGCATTAGCAATATTAAAGGCAATATTGGTAGCCAGTGAGGTTTTTCCCATACCAGGGCGTCCTGCAAGGATAATTAAGTCAGATGCTTGTAATCCTCCCATTTTTTCATCAAGTGTTTTAATATGGGTGGCTATCCCTGATAATTGTGAAGAGCGCTTTTTCGCAGCACTTGCCATATCGATAGCTTTTTTGATAGCCTCATTAAAATTTTCAAATCCACCTCCATATTTCCCTTTTTCTGCTAGCTCAAATAACTGATTTTCAACAGTTTCAATTTGTTGGGTAGGCGTGAGCTCTACAGGAGCATCAAAGGCTGTATTGACAACTTGAGTTCCAAGGTTAATCAAAGACCGTCGGATAAAAAGATCGTAAATGACGCGTCCATAATCTTCAGCGTTAATAATAGTGACTGCCTCTGTGGCTAAGCGAACAACATACTGGTATACAGTAATATCTCCAATTTTTTCTTCCATTTGGATATAGGGCTTGATTGTAACTGGATCTACACGTTTTCCTGTTTTAATAAGGTGAGATAAAACATGATAAATTTTTTGATGCAATGGTTCAAAAAAATGTTCTGGTTTTAGAAAATCTGAAACGCGGTCAAGAGAATCATTGTTGATAAAGATGGCACCAAGCAATGCCTGTTCAGCTTCAATATTATACGGAAGCTGCCGAAAAGAAGGAGAATCTTCCTTCTTTGAAGAGCTGACATTAACAACGTTAGTTTCTTCCATAATATTTTTCCACTAAAATTCTAAGTCTAGCTACTTTAGGCGATAAATTGAAAATCGTATAATTAAAAGAATAGAGCTACAAATCTTCATTTTAAGTTAAAATTATATAATTTTTCAAAACCCTCTTTTCGTTGCTCATCTATCATTTGTGTATTATTTATATAACATTGATCTATTTTATTTTATAATACGTGATTTTAAAGTGGAAGTTTTGCTATTCTAAATTTAAGTGTTTTGAAGTTATGTGACCTTAAAATTCCAATATCTGTGTAAGTAGAATTACTTTTTTATAACTGAAATTATTTCAGATCATGTGTTGATATAATCAACTTACCGCTCATACAAACCTTACCCTTAAGGGTAGAACTTTAAATTATTTTTGCTTTAGATGCTAGACAACAAAAGAAAATTTCCTCTTAGTGATATTATCATTCTCGGCATGTAATGCCTTTAAATAATATATTCCTAATTCTTTCATAAAAATTAGGTTCTTTATGTATGATAGCCATAAAATACCCAATTTTAAAGTGTGAGTATTTTATGAGCAATATTTAAAATAGAATAAAAAATATAAAACAGAAAGCAAAAATAGCAATTAAGCTTCTTGATGAGAACTGTTTATATCGTTGTCATTAATTTCTTCTACCAATAATTCTTCCTGATTTTCTTCTAATAATTCTTCTTGAATATTATATATTTCTTTAGCAGAAGTGAGAGTTTCACCTTCTGCTTGGCGTTGTGCTTCACTGGTAGAACGCGCAACATTAATAATCACAGAAATTTGAACCTCAGGATGTAAGCTAAGAGTGATTGTGTGAAGACCGATCATTTTTATTGGATGGTTAAGTTCGACTTGATTTCTCCCAATAGAAAAGCCTTCATCTGTTATAATTTCAGCAATATCACGTGTTGATACAGAACCATAAAGTTGTCCTGTTTCACCAGCAGAACGAACAACAATGAATGATTGTCCATCAAGTTTTTCAGCAACTTTTTGCGCTTCGCTTTTGCGTTCAAGATTACGGGCTTCAAGTTGTGCACGTTGTATCTCAAAATGTTTTTTATTGGCTTCATTTGCGCGTAAAGCTTTACCTTGAGGCAAGAGAAAATTACGCGCATAACCATCTTTAACTGAGACAATATCACCCATCTGACCAAGACGAGGAATGCGCTCAAGTAAAATAATATCCATAGTTTTTCCTTTCGAACAAATAAATTTAGTGGAGTTTTTTGCGTGATTGAAAATTATATTGAATAGCAGCCCAAATTCCCATCAAAAGCATCATGAAAACAATAGGTGGAGTAAAAACGACTGTTAAAATAGCAATATAAACAAGAGAAAGTATAATAATCCGACCGTTTACCCCTTTTGTAATATTGTGAAGATATGCTAGACCACTAATTAATATGATGACAGTGTATGCAGTACTAAAGACACGGGTACTCAAGTTAAGAGAAGCGCTCAACTCAACCATCGATGCTATGCAAACAATAATGAAAATAACAATTCCAGAAATTGGAAGGCGGAGAGTTTGGCTCCAATCATCACGGGGTCTTTTCAGCCATTTCATGTGTTGTGCTGCTATCATGGAAAAGTAAAGGTTACCAATGAGAAAAACCAAACTATAAAGAGTCAAAGAAACAGCAGTAAAAGTTGCTGGATGCGTCATTAAAAGCTCACTAAAAGCGCGTATATCGGCTTCTTTTATTGACTGTGATTGTTGCAGAGTTTGTGCTATGTTTTCGGTGATTTTTTTTGCAATGACGGGTGTGGAAGGACGGGTTTGAACATAGAGCCCAATGAAAGTTGCTATAAGAGCGATAAAATTAGTTAAATGAAAAATAACCGATGATAATGGATACCATATCAGTTCGTTTTCTTTTTGCGCTGGTCGTGCAAGCCCAAGAAGCCAAGAAGCATAGACAGCAGGAAGGAAAAATAAGAACATCAAGCCAAGAGCAATATAGGTATTAGTGGTTATGATAAGAACAACAGTGGCACTTATGAGGGCGATGAGACTGGCTAATGTTCCTTGACCGAACGCAACAATAAAAATTGGCAATGAAAGAAAGCAGCCAAGAAGAAGAGAAAAAAAGGGCGCGATATTTGCAACACTGATGATTGCCATTCCTATTACAACAGCAAATAATCCTGCTAAAATACCGATTAATATCTCATAGGTACGATTTTTTTTCATTTATTGCTGTCCTGCTTTCTGCAGTTAGGGGCGCGTCAATACCCCAACTTTGACATGTAATAGCTTAACATAGGATGCAACAAGCTATTTTTTAAAACCATATAAGAAAAGCAACTGGATAAACTCTCCAGTTGCATAGCGTATTGATCGTTTACTTTATAATGTACGGAAGTAAGCCTAAAAAGCGAGCACGTTTGATAGCATTAGCTAATTCACGCTGTTTTTTTTGACTAACAGCAGTAATCCGTGAAGGAACAATTTTCCCACGTTCGGAAATATAACGTTGTAACAACTTGATGTCTTTATAATCAATTTTGGGAGCATTAGTCCCTGAAAAAGGACATGTTTTACGACGACGATGAAAGGGGCGACGTGCAGAGTTTTGATTGGTATCAGTCATCATTCTACCCCTTCTATAGCATTTTCACGTTGACGACGCGGAAAACGAGGACGCTCTTCATCGTGTCCAATGTGATGGCTATTGCGATCAAGGTGTGAGAGCATAGCAGATTTTTCTTTTTCGTGTTTTTCTACGCGAATGGTCATATAACGCAAAATATCCTCATTGATGCGCATCTGACGTTCCACTTCAGCAATTGCTGAAGCTGGTGCATCAATATTGACCAAAGTATAATAAGCTTTACGGTTTTTACGAATACGGTAAGCAAGAGGACGAAGTCCCCAATTTTCTACACGCCCAACTTTTCCACCATGTGCTTCAATGACACCTTTGTAGAGACTCAAAAGTTCATCAACTTGCTGCGGTGTAATGTCTTGTCGGGCAAGGAACATATGTTCATAAAGAGCCATTGTTTTGCCTTTCTTCAATTAAATCTCACCGGTTTTAGCGCAAAGCCTCTGCGACTTGTCTTTTTTGGAAATCCAAAGAAGAAAGGACGCGTTTACGATTCGAGACATCCGAGAGCGGAGACACGGGAGGCCGGAAACATTGTATTTCCTACTGATATTTTACAGCCCTCCGTTCAACCTCCAGCTAAAGTGCCGGCAACGAATATTTCATATCTACAGGTTATCTTTTAAAATAGCAAGTTTATGCACATAAAAAAATTGATTTGTTAAATCTTGATATATTTCCCTCTTCTACAAAAAGATAGTACTGTAACATAAAGGAGAGAAAAATGGACTTTTTAAACCAGATTGATGTTACACTCTTTGAAATGTTTGTCGGCAATCATCAAGCTTGGTCGATTGTAGTTTTGTTTAGTATTTTTTGTGCAAAGTTTTTAATTTACATTATTCCTCTCCATCTTTGTGCGTTGTGGTTTTGTGGTGGGGAGAGGGAACGATGTGTCGTACTAAGCATTTGCATGAGTATTTGTGCGGCTCTTTTCGTAGGTTATCTCATTTCTCTTTTTTATTTTCATCCTCGCCCATTCGTGGTAGGGTTAGCGACACCGCTTATTCAACATCGTGCAACAGCTTCTTTTCCTAGTAATCATGCCTTGACCATTGCATCTTATGCAGCTAACTTTTATTTTTACCGATACAAAGTTGCTTTTAAATTTGCCACGGTGTTTTTGTGCTTGATCTGTTGGGCGCGCATCTTTGTGGGTGTACATTATCCCTTTGATATTTTAGCAGGTGCAATTTTAGGAAGTCTCATAAGTTTGGGTGTTATTCAGTTTATAGCTCCCTACTTTCCTAAGTTTTTATATCAAATTCCGCCTTTAAAATATAATTTTAAGAGTGGTATTCGTTTTAAATAAAGGGCTTTATCTTGATTTGTGCGGATGAATAAGGTCAAAAGAAAATAATTTAATTGTACAATTTTAGGAGTTGGTAAATGGGTGCAGCTTTTATTTTTCCAGGGCAGGGAAGTCAACTTGTTGGTATGGGGAAGGCGCTTACAGAGCAATTTATTGCCGCACGGATGGTTTTCGAGGAAGTTGATGATGCTCTGGGTGAGAAATTATCAAAGATCATTTTTGAAGGACCAGCAGATGTTTTAACGTTAACAGCAAATGCACAACCGGCATTAATGGCTGTATCCATGGCTGTCATTCGTGTGATGAAACAATTAGGGTTTTGTATAGAAGAAAAGGTAAAGTTTGTTGCTGGTCATTCTTTAGGCGAATACTCGGCTCTTTGTGCTGCTGGTACATTTGCTCTCACAGATACGGCAAGACTTTTGCGTATTCGTGGCAATGCTATGCAGGCTGCTGTCGCAGTTGGTGAAGGTTCTATGGCAGCACTGATTGGTTTGGAAGAGCACGTTGTGGAAGAAATTTGCGAAACTGTTTCTGGAGAAGGACTATGTCAGATTGCTAATGATAATGGTGGTGGACAATATGTTATTTCAGGTAAAGCAAAAGCAGTTGAGACAGCGGTAGAGATTGCATCAACAAAAGGTGCAAAACGTGCACTTCTTCTTCCAGTTTCTGCACCTTTTCATTCATCTTTAATGCAACCTGCTGCTGATGCCATGAAGAAAGCACTTTTGACTGTTAACAAAATGCCTCCTATTGTTCCTTTGATTGCCAATGTTTCTGTTGCACCTGAGAGCAATCCAGAGCGTATTACTGCTCTTCTTGTTGAACAAGTGACTGGGAGGGTGCGATGGCGTGAAACGATAGAATGGATCGCTGCTAATGGGGTTGATACGCTTTTTGAAGTTGGTTCTGGAAAAGTATTAACAGGTTTAACGCGTCGTATTAACAAAGATATAAAGGGGGTAACAATTGGAACAGTTGATGAAATAGAATCAGCGCTAGGCATGCTTGGCGTTTAATCTATAAGGAGTAAAAAAATGTTTAGATTAACAGGACGTAAAGCTCTTGTAACGGGGGCTTCGGGAGGAATTGGTGAGGCAATTGCACGCTGCTTTCATGCACAAGGAGCCATTGTTGGACTTCATGGAACACGTGAAGAAAAGCTTAGAGAAGTGGCGGTAGAATTAGGGCAGAATGTTTTTGTATTTCCCGCTAATCTTTCTGAACGCCAATCGATTAAACAATTGGCTGAAGTTGCAGAAAGAGAAATGGATGGCGTCGATATTTTGGTTAACAATGCGGGAATCACTAGGGATGGTCTTTTTGTGCGTATGCAAGATAAAGACTGGGATGATGTTTTAGAAGTTAACCTAACAGCTGCTTCTCTTTTGACGCGTGAATTAATACATTTTATGATGCGCCGCCGTTATGGAAGGATTATTAACATTACATCTGTTGTTGGTGTTGTGGGAAATCCTGGACAAACGAATTATTGTGCTGCAAAAGCAGGTTTGATAGGTTTTTCTAAAGCATTGGCACAAGAAATTGCTTCGCGAAACATCACTGTCAATTGTATTGCTCCAGGATTTATTAAATCTGCAATGACAGACAAGCTTAATGAAAAGCAAAAAGAAGCCATTATGGCGGCGATTCCAATGAAGCGTATGGGAAGTGGGCAAGAAATAGCCGCTGCGGCTGTTTATTTAGCAAGCGATGAAGCAGCCTATACGACAGGTCAAACACTTCATATCAATGGTGGAATGGCAATGATTTGAGTATTTATTTTATTCCACATTGATTTATGAGTTGTATTATTTTAGATAGTAACGATTGAAATAGAAAGATGCATCTATTTCTTTAACATGGCCGTTGATCAATTGATGTCGGAATGTCAGATTGGTTCATTTTGTAGGGGATATCCACAGGATGTTTTAAATCATTGCTAAAATCTTTTAAAGTGATGCATCTATTGCTTGATTAGATGAGCCGATATAGTTAACCAAATTATAGGAAAATATAAATTCGAGGATTTCAACATGAGTGATACAGTAGAGCGCGTTAAGAAAATTATTGTGGAACATCTTGGGGTTAATGCTGATAAAGTTGTAGAAAATGCAAGCTTTATCGATGATCTAGGGGCTGATAGCCTTGATACAGTTGAACTCGTTATGGCTTTTGAAGAAGAGTTTGGGGTAGAAATTCCAGATGAGGCTGCTGAAACGATTTTCACAGTTGGTGATGCAGTCAAGTTCATTGATAAAGCTTCTGCATGATTACTAAAGGGCAAAGGCATAAATTGCTTTTGCCTATATTCTTCGGAGCTCTTTTGAAAAGAGAGCTTTGAGAGGTGAAGTTTAGTTCAAGGTTAGAAGTTATGAGACGTGTTGTTGTTACTGGTTTAGGATTGGTATCTCCATTAGCTGGTAATATTGAATATAGTTGGAAACGACTTCTTGAAGGAAGAAGTGGTGTCCGACGTATTACTGAGTTTGATGTGTCAGATTTGCCATGCCAGATTGCTGCGCGTATCCCTTTAGGGGATGGAACAGAGGGGACCTATAATGCTGATTTGTATATGGAACCTAAAGAGCAACGTAAAGTTGATGCATTTATTGTTTATGCAATGGCTGCTGCTAACCAAGCACTTGCAGATGCAGAATGGTTTCCTAAGAATGATGAAGATCAGATTTGTACAGGTGTGTTAATTGGTTCAGGAATTGGGGGAATTGAGGGCATTGTTGAATCTGGTTATACGCTTCGTGATAAGGGACCTCGTCGTGTTTCTCCTTTTTTTATTCCAGGTCGTTTGATTAATCTTGCTTCTGGTTATGTGTCTATTCAATATGGTTTACGAGGGCCTAATCATTCTGTTGTAACGGCTTGTTCGACAGGAGCGCATGCGATTGGTGATGCGGCACGTTTGATTATGTTTGGTGATGCCGATGTCATGGTGGCAGGGGGGGCCGAATCTCCGATAAATCGGATATCTCTTGCAGGTTTTGCAGCTTGTAGAGCTCTTTCTACTTGTCGCAATGATGATCCTGAACGGGCGTCACGTCCTTATGATGCTGATCGTGATGGTTTTGTGATGGGGGAAGGAGCGGCAGTTGTTGTTTTAGAAGAGCTGGAACATGCCAAAAAACGAGGAGCGCGTATTTATGCTGAGGTTATTGGCTATGGTTTATCTGGTGATGCTTACCACATTACAGCGCCTTCAGAAAGTGGTGAAGGGGCTCAGCGTAGTATGATGGCTGCTCTTAAGCGTGCACAAGTGAATGTGAGTGAACTTGATTACATTAATGCTCATGGTACATCAACGATGGCTGATTCTATAGAGCTAGCAGCTGTTGAACGTGTTTTAGGGAATTATGCACCACAAGTATCCATGTCATCAACGAAATCATCTATCGGGCATTTACTTGGTGCCGCCGGTGCTGCTGAGGCTATTTTTTCTGTTCTAGCTATACGGGATAATATAGCTCCAGCGACACTTAATCTTGACAATCCGTCGATTGAAACGAAAATCGATCTTGTACCACACAAACCGCGTGAACGAAAGATTGATACAATTCTTTCTAATTCTTTCGGATTTGGTGGGACAAATGCATCGTTGGTGATGCGACGTTTTAGTGGATAGTAAGTATTTTTATTTAATTTCTGCTTTTGAGTTTTCTACTTTGTTATAAGGTGAATGAGAAATTATAATATTGTCCTTAATCGCTATTGAGGGGTTATGTCCGGTGTGAAAAAAGGAAAATCATTAAAGGACGTAAGTGATTCCTCTTCGAATCATTTAGCATATAGTTATGACATGTTAGTACATAAAAAACGAAAGAAATCATCGATCGTCCGTAATCCGTTGGTTATTCTCGGTCATTTTTTTCTTATGCTGATTGTGGTTATTCTTTTCGCCATAAGTATTCCTCTTTATATTGGAAAAAGTATTTTTGAAGAAAAGGGGAAAATTGAGGAAGAACAAATTGTTCTTATCCATCCTGGCACAGGAATTCGTGAAATTGCTTCATTGCTAGAAAAACGTGGTTTCATTCGATCATCAGATATTTTTGTTTATGGGGTTGGTTATCACCAAAAAACAACGCATCTGAAGGCTGGTGAATATTTAATTCCAGCACATGCTTCGATGCAGGATATTATGGATATTCTTGTGAAAGGAAAATCTATTGAGTATACATTTACAGTACCTGAAGGTTTAACGGTTCAGCAAGTTTTCGATCGATTAGCTGCGAATGAAATTTTGATTGGAGATCTTCCAAAAATTTTGCCTCCAGAGGGCTGTTTAATGACGGATACTGTTCGTTTTATTCGGGGGACAACGCGTAAAGAGATTGTAAACAGATTGCGTGAAGAACAGACAAAATTAATTCATGCTATATGGGCTACGCGTTCGCCTGATTTACCCATTAAATCGATTGATGAATTTGTTATATTAGCCTCAATTGTTGAGAAAGAAACGGGAATTGCAGCAGAAAGACCAATGGTTGCTGCGGTATTTTATAACCGCCTTACAAAGCATATGCGTCTTCAATCGGATCCAACAGTTATTTATGGTCTCTTTGGAGGAAAAGGAAAGCCATCAGGTCGTGCAATTTATCGTTCAGATCTTGAGAAGGAAACACCATATAATACTTATAAAATTAATGGTTTGCCTCCAACAGCTATTGCAAATCCAGGTCGAGATTCTTTGAAAGCGGTGGCACATCCACCAAGCAGTGACGCACTTTATTTTGTTGCTGATGGTTCAGGAGGGCATGTTTTTTCTCGAACTTTAGAAGAACATAATGTGAATGTTCGCAAGTGGCGAGAATTAAAGGCAAGACATTGAATTTATAACGATAACACATCTTTTTGCATCGTAAATGAGAATGCAAAATATAGTAAAATTTTTCTCTTTAAACTTTTTATGAGAATGATAAAAAAATCATTTTTTTGTCTGTCACAAGTAGGATTAGCGTATGGATAAAAATATTTAAGAAAGCAGTGAATACACTGCTAATAACGTATCTCAAAAAAGAGCAGAATAACATTGAAAACTGCTAAGAAAACACATTGATTAGGGGAAAGGTTGAGATAATGTATAATTCAAATTTTGGAGAAACATTTATGAACAAAGTAGAGTGATGTAATGACAGTCTTCGAAAGTAAATTGAGTGCTATAAAAATAAATCAACGCCGCGGTTTTTTATTTATTCTCTCTTCACCTTCAGGTGCTGGTAAATCAACAATTTCTCGATTACTTCTAAAAGATGGACAATTAGAGCTTTCCGTAAGTGTGACCACAAGGAAAAGGCGTCCTAGTGAAGTAGATGGACTGCATTATCACTTTATTTCAAAGGAAGAGTTTGAATATAAGCGTGATAGAGATGAATTTATTGAATGGGCAGAAGTTCACGGAAATTATTATGGCACTTTACGTGAAACTGTTGAAAACGCATTGAGTATTGGCCGTGATATGTTATTTGATATTGATTATCAAGGTACCGAGCAGCTGCAAAAAAAGATGCTGGGAGACACTGTATCTGTTTTTATCCTTCCACCATCAATGAAAGAGCTTGTTTCGCGGTTACATCGTCGAGCAGAAGATAGTCAAGATATCATCAATTTACGATTGGAAAATGCACGAACGGAGTTAAAGCATTGGCGTTCTTATGATTATGTTGTGATTAACGAAGATTTAGATCAGTCTTTATCTTTTATTAAATCAATTTATTTAGCTGAAACCGCAAAACGCGAGCGCTGTTCTTATCTTGACTCTTTTGTTGATGGGCTTATTGCTGAAAAGATCGATAAATGTCTTGATTAAAAAAGATTGTATAACAAAAATTGCAATTTTTTAGAGAACTAGATGCGCTAAAGTTACAAATTCGGAAACCGAGAGCGTTTCAGCACGGCGCGTTCCATCAATTCCAGCTTTTTCTAACAGCACTTCACCTCCAAGTATTTTGAGATTTTGACGAAGCATTTTTCGCCTTTGTCCAAAGGCGGTTTTTGTGACGAGGCTTAGTTTTTGTGCAGAGCAGGCAAGAGGTTGTGTTCGCGGAATAATATGAACAACGGAAGAAGTTACTTTAGGTATTGGTATGAAGGCTTGAGGGGGCACATCAAAAGCAATTTTAGCAGTGGTACGCCAGCCAGTTAAGACACTAAGACGTCCATAATGAGTAGATTGAGGTTTAGCTGTAATCCGTTTGGCAACTTCACGTTGAAACATCAATGTCATTGATTCATAAAAAGGAGGCCATGGTTCAGTCAAAAGCCAATTTAATAAGAGTTGTGTTCCAATATTATAGGGAAGATTTGCAATAATGCGAGGTTTTTCTGGGCTTGTTTCAAAGAGTTTTGAGAAGTCTTGCTTCAGTGCATCATTACAAATAATTTTTAATTTTTTAGGATAGTGTTTTTCTATTTCTAAGAGAGCTGGTATGCAGCGTTCATCGCGTTCTATTGCTGTTACAATGGCGCCCTTTGCTAGCAAGGCTCGTGTGAGACCTCCAGGACCAGGACCAATTTCAAGAACAGGTTTTCCTTCTATATTACCTGCATGATGAGCAATTTTAGATGTTAAATTAAGATCAAAAAGAAAATTTTGCCCCAAAGATTTATGCGCTTGTAATCCATATATATCAATGACCTCACGTAGAGGAGGGAGATTATCTATTGGCATGGTATTAAACTATTTTCGGCAAGTTGATTTGCAAGTTTAAGAGCAGCAATAAAGCTTTCGGGAGAGGCTATCCCTTTATCAGCAATGTCAAAAGCAGTTCCGTGATCTGGGGACGTGCGAATAAAAGGGAGACCTAACGTGACATTAACAGTGCTATCAAAGTCTAATGTTTTAACAGGGATAAGGGCTTGATCATGATACATACAAATGGCAACGTCATATGCCTTTCTTGCGCATTCATGGAACATTGTGTCGGCAGGCAGCGGGCCTGCAATATTGAGTCCTTTTTTTTTAAGATATTCAATAGCAGGAGTGATAACTTCAATATCTTCTTTTCCCATTGCACCTTCTTCTCCAGCATGAGGATTAAGACCAGCAACAGCTAGTCGGGGTGACGTTATTTTAAACCGTGTTTTTAAGTCACATTCAGTAATAAGTACCGTTTGAATAATTAAATCACGGGTAAGCTGTGAAGGAACATTTTTAAATGGAATATGAACAGTTATTGGTACTGTTTTTAATCGAGGTCCTGCTAACATCATAACTGGATGATAACATTTATGAAAAGCTTTATGGGCTAAATCGGCTAAAAATTCTGTATGACCTGGAAATTGAAAACCGGCATCATAAAGATTCTTTTTTGCAATAGGACAAGTGATAAGTGCACATGCATGGCCATTTTGAATCAATTGAACACAGCGTTCAATTGCTTCAATGATTCCAGCGGCATTATTCGATGAAGGTATACCTAATTGATCACTTTGTTTGTTTTTTAATGGTATGATAGGAAGAGCGTTTTGAAAATTTTTTGCGGAATTATTGATTAAAACAGATTGCACTTCAACATCAATCTGTAAAAAACGAGCGCGCGAACGAATAACATCTGGATCAGCAAGAAGCACAAAAGGTGGAATTTGGCGCGTAACACGCAAATTCCACGCTTTTAGGACTATTTCAGGACCAATTCCGGCAGGATCACCACCGCTAACAATAAGAGCAGCCATTATGAATTTTGAATGCGCGCCACTCGCCGCAGTTCTCCTAAATATTTGTCGCTTAATTCTTCAAGTTTTTGCGGGCTTCTTTTTTTACTATCTTGAAGAGAAAATATTAGTCGAGCGACATAATCATCAGAAACTCTTTTTATTTTGCAGACAGCAATTGCTTCTATTCCATCAGATGTTTCTTGTAATTTTGTCATTTTTCCAGCAGGCGTTGCAAGAATAGCTTGTTCCCATGCATTGGGAAGTTGGGGTTCCAGAAACTTTCCTAAGTGGCGGATAGTAACGTCTAAAATACCTCTTGCTTGATTGTGAGCATTGGCACATCCACGGAAATGTGCGCGAAAATTGCTTGCTTCTCTTTGACGTCTTTCAAAAATTTCTGAACGACGATGTGCAGGAATAACAAAAACAATTCGCTGTAATGTATATTCATTGGTTGAAGGTTTTACACCACCATTTTTTAATATCCTGCGTACAGCTTCTTGTTCGCTAATCATACCTGTTTCAGCTTGATAGCGTGCACTAACAAGACGCCCCCATCCTATTTGTCCACGGATGTAATCTTTAAAGTGTTGCACAGTGATCTCAGTTTGGATCAGAATCTGGTTGAGCTGATCAATCGTCATATTATTTTGTGTCGCAAAATTCTCAAAAGCTTTATCAACTTCATCATTGCTTACTTCAATATTACGACGTTTTATTTCAATATTTTTTAGCTTTTCATCGATAAGCTCTTTTTTAGCCTGTGCCACCAAATTGCCTTGCTTTTGTTGTAATCTGAGAAAAGCAAGGCGCCTTTGTATATCATAATTTGTGATGGGGTTGCCATTAACTGTAACAACAATAGAAGTCTGCGCAAAGACTGTCGGAATCAAAAATTCATTTATTAGAAGGCTACTTACGCTCAAAGACGCAATATAAAATAAAGCAAGAACACGCTTTTTCAATTTATTCATGTGAATAGGCTTTCGCATTGTTTATTAATTCTCATCAACAACTTAAAATATACTCTTTCTTTCATAAAAACAATGATAAGTTAAATGACTGATACATTCTCTTTATAAATTAATCTATCTTTTTTCCGATATCTGCAATCGTACGCAATGAAAGAGAGAAATTAAAGTTTTGCAAGGGTGTTTTCCTGCCTGGATTCGTTACCTGTTGATAACCGAATGTTAACCCGAAACATTCATCTGTATAATTCAAGCTAATTCCTCGCTTTACAAACGTACCAGATACTAAATCATAACCGGCGTTGCTATTAATAGACCAATAATCTGCCAGTTTAAGTCCTGTTTGAAAAGAAATTTCTTGGCGCTCTTGAGGATATTCATAATCTGGTTGCTTTGCGATATAGGCATATTGTAGAGCCGCCCAAAAATTTTGCCATTTTTGTGATGCTTCGATTTCACTACGGCGGATTTTTCCTGTTTTTTTGTCAAAGCGTCCACGCGTTTCTAAGGAAAAACCACTTTTATGGGTCGCACCAAACATTGCAACATAGTCTGAACGTTTTGCCTCTAAGCTAGAATGAATACCGACATTGACAAAGTCCTTTTCTGCAAAAGAATTCTTTCCTGCTAGATGAAAGGATTGTCCAACAAGAGCATAAAGAGACCAATTGTCATTAAAGCTTCCAGAATATCTTAGACCTATATTGGCTCGTGTGCCACCTTCTACACGATCATAACCAGAAAATTTGTCTCGTTTAAAGAGAGTGGTTGCATCAAAGACAAAGCTTTGAGCATCTTCATTAGGAATTTGTCCAATATATTGTTCATTATTGCGTATAAAAATTTGTGCGGTTGGTTCTATAATATGTGTAGAATGATCAGCTGTAATGAGGAAGGGATAGCGTAGTTCCAAGCCTGCTGTTGCCATGCCACGAATTGTTGAACCATGAATTGCGGATAAGGCATTGTTTTCTGTAGAATCTGTATAATTTTCGCTTGCATTGGTTGTAATAATATCAGCTCGTAGAGAGAGAAGAGGGGTTAATATGAGGCCATTGTGCGTGTTGAAGCGCTTTTTCCACTGAAGCTCGTTTGTTAAACGCAAACTATTTCCAGCCATACCAGAAAGTCTTACTATGTTGAGAGGGTTTCCCTTCTGGTCGTGTGAACTGAAGTCAGCATGACGACGATAAATTGATTGTATATTACTATGGAAGGTAAGCTCCCCATTATAAATGGGTTCATCTGGTGTGAAAAAATAATCGATGCGCGGTAGGACCCAAGCTTGCCGAGAGTGACGTTCATAATGAGGATCATTCAATAATGAATCTTGAACTTTAAAATGATAAAAATGCATATCAAAATAATTTTTTCCTGCAAGACCATTCAGATAGATCTGAGAAAGTTGTGTAGGATTGCTATAGTTTTCAAGTTTATAGGCACGACTAAAATGCCGATCTGATTGTGCAAGAATATCCCATCCATAAGTCCAGTGTGAATTAATACGAAAGTCCCCTTTTGTTGCCAGCATATAACGGTTTTTATGCTGTGCATCAATCGTATCATTATCAAATCTATGCTGTTTCATTTGGTATATATGAGCAAAGCGAATATTATAACTGCCCATTTTTAAACGTTGACGCCATTCCCCTTCGGTTAAAAGCCCTTGTTGGGTATAAACGGTAGAAGAAAGGGTAAAATCATAGTGAGGGGCGAGATTCCAAAAATAAGAATTCTTTATCCCCATACCGAGATAATCAGTATAAAAAAAATGAGGAGTAAGCAGACCGCTAGCACGCCTGACAGTTGGATCATAGATCTCAAAATTTGGAAATTTTATAATCGGGACACCAAAAACTTCAAAACTGCTATTTTCAAACCGAATTTTTTTGATACTATTATTCCATATGATCTTTCTTGCTTTAATTTTCCATAGGACGTCTCTATCTGGTTTATAAGAGCAAGGTTCACAGGCTGTATAGGTTGCATTTTCAAAGACTGTTATGTGATTGTTTTTGCGTGTAGCATTTTGGGCTGAAAAGTGAACATTGTTGGCTGTATCAATACGTAAGGCGTTTACAAAACCCTCGCCAAGATCTTTGGTCATATCAATTTGGTTGGAATAAATTTTATTACCATCCTTTTGAGTAATTTCAACGTTCCCTTGTGCTATAAGCCGTCCTGTTTTTTGATTGTAAATAATTTTTTGAGCGACAACTTTATTGCCATCATATTCGATTTGGACATTACCTTGTGCAGAAACAGTGTTTTCATCACGATTGTAGATGAGTTCATCCGCAGAGAGCAAAAGAGGACGTTCCGGATTTTGAATGCGACTTTGAGAAGGAGACATAAGGCTTTGAGCGTGCGCACAATAAGACAAAGCGCCTCCTAAAATAACCCCCATAACACTTTTAAAAGCGAGAGCACTTAATTTTGTTAAAATAATTTTTTTAAGCGTTAATGCTTTCACTTAGCCATCCTCTTTATGCAGTAAAAAAGAGATTCCTAAGAATAACGCAATAACAACGGGTGTCCAAGCTGCAATAATTGGTGGAATATATCCAGCATTACCAAATGCTTGAACGAGTACGGAAATAACATAAAGCATAAACCCGGCTATTACGCCACCAAGAATCAACTTTCTAGATTGCCCAAAACGTGTAAAATTTAAAGATACAGTTGCTGCAATGAGGGTCATTGCCACAAGCAATGCCGGTAATGCAATCAAAGATTGGAAATACATATCAAAATTATTAGCAGAATAGCCAAATGAACGTGCAATCATAATTTTTTTTGGCAGTTGATAAAATGGAATAGTCGCGGGATTCACTAAACGTTCCGTTAAAAATTCAGGTTTTAGATTAGTTTTTATTTGCAACACGGCAAATTTTTCAGGAGGATGCCCTATTTTATAGATTGTTCCATTTGTTAATAGCCAAGATCCATTAGTCAAGGTTGCTTTTGGGGTATTAATCCAATTTTTGACGGTTGCGTTGTCCTTGTATTGTACAAA
The DNA here is from genome assembly GCF_042193775.1 of Bartonella sp. OD88NMGDW. Taxonomy (NCBI): domain Bacteria; kingdom Pseudomonadati; phylum Pseudomonadota; class Alphaproteobacteria; order Hyphomicrobiales; family Bartonellaceae; genus Bartonella; species Bartonella sp. OD88NMGDW. The sequence goes on from NZ_JBHIMA010000001.1 coordinate 322,319, forward strand.
GGTTGCATCGAGAAGAGAAAGTCCTTGGTCAGTGATAAATTTAGCACCAATGGTTGTTCTGCCTAAATTTGTACGTTGTGTTAACCAGTGGATACCTGTATTATGAAAAGGTGTTAGTACATTGTTATTGCGCCATTCAGTCATCTTTTTTTCTGCTTGAGAAAATCCCCATGCAGCAAGTGGATTAATGAGAAGAATTGAAAATAATCCCAAAAGAAAAGCTCCCAAACAGGCTGGCATAAGAAATTGCCATGCCGAAACACCGATTGAACGAGTCACCACAAGTTCAAGTTTTTTGTTGAGCGAGATAAGTGTTGCCATTGCAGAAAAGAGTGCAATGAAAGGGATGAGTTGTTGCATGATAAAAGGGATGCGTAAAACAGAGAGGAAAAATGCATCTTTTGCTGTATGATGCGGAATGGAGGATAGCCTGCCGGAGTTCTCTGTGAAATCGATTAAAAGAGCAAGAACAAAAATGCTTCCCCAGAAATAACAAGTTATTTTAAGATAACGTATAAAAAAGTATCGTCCAAGTGTCCACCCAATCATGATATTTCATCCGAGGAATCTTGAGATTTTCGATGTTCAAATTTGTTCATTACTTTTTGAAAAGCGATTTGAATAATCTCATTAACTTTTGTAGGGAGCCCAATTTTATGATTCGTTAAAAGCATAAAAAAGACAAATGCACTTGTTCCTATGGGCATAATATAAAGGAGAGGAACGTATGCAAGATCGTTCTTTGCTTTTTCTGCGAAAAAATATCCTATCCAATACACCAGAAAAGAAAGGGCAATTGCCGAGAGATTTGCGGAATGACGAGCTTGTCGATGGGAGCGTACATCCCCTGCCGCTGCTAATGCAATAAGTGAAAAAACAATAGGGTAGAGCCATTGTGTTAATCTGCGGTGAAATTCAGCTTTATATTGGAGTGGTTTTCGTTGATAGTAGGGATCTTTTGGATCAGGGTTTTGTAAATAAGAAAGAGACCGATCTTTTGGATAAAGAGTAGGTGCTTTATCACTGGGGATAAACTCCCCTAGGCTAAAAGTGTATGAGCTAAATTGAACGATTGAAACACTGTTATTTTGATGGTTGACTCTTTCTATTTCACCGTTATTGAGAACCAGAAAACTGCCGTTTTTATTGCTCACAATGGATGCGTCTGTTGCATAATAAAAAAGATCAGTCTTAGGATCACGCTGGTCGGCAATGAAAAGGCGTTCAAGTGTTCCATTTGGATTTCGTTCGCCAATTTCTATGTAAAGGTTATTGGCGAGTTTTTGAAAGCTTCCTTCACTAATGAATAGATTAATAAGATCAAAATGAGCGCTTGCTAGCATTTGTCGCATATGAAGACGCGCTTGAGGAACAACAAAATTAGCTATAGAAAAGGAGATACAGGATGTAACAATAGCAAGAAGAAGGATAGGTTTCCAAACAGTACTTTTAGGAAAACCAGAGGCATTTATGACAGCAAGTTCTGAGTCTTGATGCATTGCTGAGAGGATGGTTGTAACTGCGATCACTAATGCAAATGGAATGACAAGAAAAATAACAGAAGGAACCAATGAGAGTGAAAATTGTAAGACTGTGAGGAGTGTTTGTTTGCTTGTTGTGAGAAAGTTTATCCGTGCGAGAATTTGTACTGTCCAACTAACGCCCACTGCTGCAATCATGACAGAACTAAACAAAACAAGGACACGTTTCAGGATGTAGAACTCAATAATACGCATAAATTGGGGAAAATCCTCAGCCTTTAATTCGATAGCAAATATTTTTACTGCTTTCGGTTAAAATGTAATAAAGTTTGAAAAAATATCCTTCCATGAATTGGATATTTTAACTAAATAAATAATATAAAATTGCCTATGAGTTCCTCTTTAAATTTTCCGTACATTATATTTTATTTTCAACTATAGTCTACAAAGAATCTAGAAAATAACTTAAAAAACTTTTTTATTAACGTTGAAAATAAAAATTTTTGTCTTTTAAAGACATGTGCAAAAAGATAATGATCTCAATCAAAAAAGAGGGTTTATATCTTGAATCGTTTCCTTTTATATTGGGGGTATGGAAGTTTCTCTAAAAAAGATGTTAGCTTTTTATAAAGAGTGATGAGGGCTTAAGAGGTTGGATATTTTATTCTATCATTTGACGCAGTCAACGCTGAAAGATATTTTGCCAACGCTTGTAGAGCGTGCATTGGCTCGTTTTGGTAAGGTAACAATACAATGTGTAAGTGAAGAACAACGCGATTCTATGGATATGCATTTATGGGTTTATGCGGATGAATCATTTATTGGACATGGAACTGAGTGTGATCAATATTCAAACTTTCAGCCTGTATTTCTGACGACAGGACAAGAAAATCCGAATGATTCAAAGATTCGTTTTCTCATAGAGGGAGCCGTATGTTCGAATATTGATACTTATCAACGGCTTGTTGTGATATTTGATGGTAGAAATGATGAGCAGTTGAGTCTTGTTCGTGCACAGTGGAAAAAATATAAAATGGAAAATCATAATTTAACGTATTGGCAACAGACTGAAGATCGTTGTTGGGAAAAACAGGTTTAATGCGTCTCATCTCTGTTGTTCTGATTTTTATAGGATTGGTAGGAATAGTAAATCCAGCGCTTTTTATTGCGAAAGGATCAGGGGGAGGGCGTTGGGTTTTTATTGTGATTTTTCTTTTAGGCATATTAAAGATATGGTCTACAATTAAAAAAATGAAACGGCATCATGATAATTGATCGAATTTTGCTTGTTTTATGGGCTGTGATATTGGCTTTTTTTTGCGTTTCGTGGTTGGGAACAACACATATCCTATCAGGAATGTTTACTGTTGCTTATATAAGCAATATTGCAGATTTTTTATTTTTCTTTTTAAGCGCTTTGTTCTCGGGAATATTGTGGTGGAAAATACCGCAACCCATGTCTTTAAAAATGAAACTGGCAGCATTTTTGCTGCCAGTACTTATTTTATTCTTCTTTATTATATTTTAGTTGGATATTTCATCATCTGTAAATCCGACGAAGCAAATCAGTGAAATAAAAGAAGCGAGAAGCAAATAATAGCCGATATAAGATGTATCAAAATGCTGTACCAGATATTCTGCAATATAAGGCGCAAGAGAGGCTCCTACGATACCCGATAAGTTGAAAGTAATAGAAGAACCAGTATATCGAATTTCTGTTGGGTATGGTGAAGCCAAAACAGCACCAAGAGGACTGTATATCATCCCCATGATAGACAAACCAATAACAGACATTGCAAGGACTCCTACAACTCCAGAATTTAAGAAATAAGGAATTGCAAAAGAATAGATACCGGTGATGATTGTAACCCAAATCATCAAAGTTCTACGTCTAATACGATCAGCGAGTCTTCCAGTGATGACAGTAAAAATTCCACAGAAAATAGCACCAACAATTTCGACTTGAAGAGCTTGATAAAATGGCAATTGCAGATGGTTTGTTGAGTAGCTTAACAAATAAGCAGTGACCAAGTAAAACAAAACAAATGTTGCCATACCAGAAAATATTCCAAGAAATAAGATTCGTGGACATTTTAAAAAGACATCGATGATAGGAACTTTGACTCGTTCCTTACTTTCAAGAGTTTTTTTGAATTGAACAGTTTCATTGATTGAAAGACGGACCCACAATCCTATAATCATAAAAACAACTGAAGCAATAAAAGGAATGCGCCATCCCCAAGCTAAAAGTTCTTCATGATCAAGGAAATGCAACAGACCTAAATAAACGGCAATAGATAAAAATAAACCGATTGGAACACCCAATTGGGGGAACATCGCGTACCAGCCGCGCTTTTCTGGAGGGGCATTTTCTGTTGCGAGCAAAACAGCTCCTCCCCATTCTCCTCCTAATCCCATTCCCTGTCCAATACGGCACAAGGTCAAGAGGAAAGGGGCAAACCATCCAGCGGTTTCATAAGTAGGAAGAAAACCAATAATGACTGTTGAAAGACCCATCGTGAGAAGAGAAGCAATAAGTGTTGCTTTTCTTCCAACTTTATCTCCAAAATGTCCAAAAACAATTGATCCAAAGGGGCGGGCAAAAAAGGCTGCTCCAAAGATCAGGAAAGATTGTAAAATGGCAATCTGATCATTTTGTGTTGGAAAAAACACATGAGGAAATATGAGAGCTGCGGCAGTGGCAAAGACATAGAAATCAAAGAATTCAATTGTTGGGCCAATAAGGCTTGCAAACAAAATGCGACGAGGGGAATTTCTGTTGCTTTTACCTTGCATTTCTAAGTTTATAGACATGAATAGAATGTCCCTTTCAGTATATGACAAATCAAATGATGAGTTAACTGACTATAATTATAAAAATTTCAAATCACTGTCGAGTCGATATTATGATGTTTCTTATATATTAGAACAATGGTTATGGCTTGATGAGCATGAATAAGTGTTCTTTAGATTATCCAAGTTAAATAGAATAAAGACACTGTTTTAAATGCTGTAGAGGATGAAATATGTGGATATAAAGGCTGCTCTCATTAATATTACTGTTTCCTTTAATGTTTAATGCCATTTTTATCTATTGAGGGATCAATCTTATTTATAGATCAGCCTTTGGTATCTCAAAAATATTTTTCATAGATGTAATTATAACACTTTTTAAGCGTATCTGAAAGAAATTAAATCTTTTAGTTGTGCATGTATTTTAAAACACAGGATGTATATTTGATCTGTCAGAGTTTAGTCCATCGAATGCTTTATCATCTTAAAAGACATGAGGTTGAGCAATTGCATTGAGTTGTTTTGGTCTATGCACTTTTTTCTAAATAGGGAAACTTAAATTTGAAATTATGGAGTGTGAATAATGCAACGCAAATTTAAATTAAGTTTTTATGCATTAATGACCAGCAGTTTTTTTGTCAAGATTGCGAGTGCAGATGGAGTAGCGACACCAAAAGAAAAGTTATTAACACCAGTAAGTATCAGTGAACATCTAGAAGAGACAAAAAAAATGTTATCGGAAGTGAGGGGATTAAAAGAAAAAAAAGGGGGATCAAAAAGGATAGAGAATAAACAGATAGTAGAAGGAAGTAAGTCTTCAGAAGAGGAAAGGAAGAGATTAGAAAGCCTATTCTTTGAAGTACTCACAAATTCAATAATAAGTGATGGTGCTATTGTCTATATTACTAATCGTGACTCTGAAGATTCTGAAATAAATAGCTTTAAATATGAAGATGCAGGCTATTCCATCAATAATACGATTCAAGGAGGTGGAAAACTCTACATTGATGCAGCAAGTGTTAGCAGGGATACGACAATTGAGAGTGGTGGTATTGAATTCGTCCAAAATCTGAGCAGTTCAGAATATGCCACTGTTAAAAAAGGTGGTAAACAAATTGTTGAGAGTGGTGCAAATGCTGAGGGGGCTAAAATCTATGGCGGTGAGCAGATTATTTTTGGTAAAGGGGTCCTTGGAACTGGTTTGTCGCGTAAAGATAAGGAAAGTAGTGCTTATAACACCGAAATTTATGCTGAAGATGGAATCCTAGGACTACAAAGTGTCTATAGTGGGGGGATGGTTGTTGATACAAAGGTTATGAAAGGAGGTGTCCAGAATCTTGATGGTAAAGAGAATTTTAATAACGGATTCTCAGAAGATACTGATACAGCTGATACAGAAAATGAGGATTTTACAATTAATGAGGGGGCTTTTGCACTTAGTACCGAACTTTTTAAAAATGGTGCGCAGAATATCTTAGCAGGAGGGAATGCGAGCGAAGTTACTTTATATGATAGAGCTACTCAGAAGATATATGATTCTGGATACGCGGATAATCTAACAATTAACCACCAAGCACAATCATGGGTTTTTGCTGGTGCAATATTAGATAAGGATACAAATGTTAATGATTTTGGCAACCTCTATCTTTATGCTGGGAATGGTGAAGCTGTTACGGAAGTAGAAAATCTTATTTTAAATGGAGAAGATGCCAAGCTATACATTATTGCTGTTGAAGATAATGGCAAAAAATCTCAGGTTAATATCCAGAATGTAACTGGAAGTGGCAGGGTTATTTTTACGTCTTCTGGGGCTGATAAGCATTACTCTAAGCTTAATATTGATAATCTATCAGGTTCTTTACATTTTGAGTTGAATGTCAACTTTGCCAAGCATCTTAGTGATTATCTTGTTATTAAAGAAAGTGGTTCAGGTTATCATACAATAAGTATTACTGATTCTGGAGGTGAGGTTACAACCCCTTCCCACAAAAAGCTTAAATTAATTTCTGATCATAGTGGAAACGCTCATTTTACTCTGACAAACAGTTTTGGTGAAAAAATCAGAGCTATTGATGCCGGAACATACATGTACAGTTTGAAACATAGAAAAAATGAGAGAAATGGTAAAATTTGGTATTTAGACGCGAATTATGCTCTTGATGAGGAAAATACCTCTTTATTTTCTGATTTTAACTTGCAACCATCTGCGATGGCTTCATTATCGAATGATCTCATAGAACGCACAATTGAAAAGGGAATGATTATTACGATTGCTGATCCTAGCTTTGATAGTAACAGTGAGAAAGTTGATAGCAATGGAGAAACTTCAATTAGTAATATAGTTAAAGATGCTGGAAAGCTTTCCGTTTATAACGGTGGTTTTAGCCTGTATACGATAATTCAAAGAGGCGGTACTGAACTTATTAGAACACAGGGTCTTTCACAGGATAGTACAGTTAAGAGAGGGGGAAAACAAAAGGTTGAAGATGGGGGAAAAGCTGAAGGGGCTAAAATTTACGGTGGTGAGCAGTTTGTTTCAGGAAAGTCTAATATCAAAGGTGGGATGGTAAGGAGTAGCGCCTATGACACTGTCGTTTCTGGTAAAAGTGGAGTGCTAGGATACCAGAATGTGTATGATGATGGAGAGGTTTTTAGCACAAAGATCATGGAAGGAGGGGTACAAAATCTTTTTGTGGAAGAAGATCTAGACCATTATAGCAGTTTTGCATTTGATACGAAGATCTTTTCTGGTGGAGAACAACACGTTTTAGCGGGAGGAATCGCGATTGGTGTTCTCTTACAAGGGAATGCTTTTCAAGCAATAGATTTAGGAGGCTATGTAAAAGATTTAACGATTAAGGATCAAGCACAGTCGTGGTTACATTCTGGTGCAACACTAGAAGGAAACACCATGATTCATGATTCTGGACGGATTTATCTTTATGCTGGTGCTGAGCAATCTCATACTGAAGTAGAAAAAATTGTTTTAAATGGCAAAGATACCACATTATACTCTATTGCTTCCAAGATGGATGGTGAAAGCTCTTTGATTGAGGATCTAAGCGGGGATGGACGCGTTGTTTTTACTTCTACCGTGTTTAATCCACATTACTCTAAACTTGAGGTCGGTAATCTTTCAGGTAATTTACATTTTAGGTTTAATACTAATTTTGCAGAACAGCGCGGTGATTATCTTCTTATAAAAAAAGGAGCAGGTCATCACACCATCAGCGTTATCGATTCTGGTGTTGAAATGACCAATTCTCTTCTACAAAATCAGAACTTAGTTTTGGAGCTTGATTTAATTCATGATCAAAGCGGAAATGCGCATTTTACTCTGATAGATTTTTTGGGTGAGGAGATAGCTACTGTTGATAATGGAGTCTACATGTACGCTCTCAAGAAAAGAGATCATAACGGTGGAAAGATTTGGTCTTTATCGACACCATCTACATCGGAAAAAATTTCTACTCCTATCTTTCCTCCATCTCATACGGAGTTGCCTATAGATAACTCTTTTGAGCAAGACAATACTGTTTCTCCTTCGGAAGATTCTAGAGCCAATTCTTATACAGGTGATTTCAATTTTTATGCAGAGGATTTCATTACTGGTCTAGGTGAAAAATTTTTACAAAACTCCATACTCGGTAACAATAGCATAGTTTATATTGTTGGTGATGGAGAAACGGATGATTTTAAATTATCCATTAATAATACAGTTCCAGAAACTGCAACACTCTATGTTAAGAATGGTGGTTTTAGTAAGAATACAACAATTGAAAATGGTGGTTCAGAGATTGTAGGGGAACAGGGTATCTCAGAATTTACGATTATTTACGAGGGTGGAAAACAAAGAGTGGAGGGAGGAGGATCCGCATTGAGAGCTGAAATTTATGGTGGTGAGCAGCTTGTTTTCGGAGATAGTTATGTAAATGGTGAAATTGTGGGAAGTAGCACTTATAACACGACACTTTATGGTCAAGGTGACACGCCGGGACAGCAGAATGTATATGATGATGGGATGGCGGTGGGAACAAAAGTGATGAGTGGAGGAATACAAACTCTTGCTAAATGGTTTGCAGATGATGATAATTTTGTACAAAAAAGTGGTGGCTTAGCCGTGAATACTGAGGTTTTCGCGGGTGGGGTACAGCGGCTGTTAGCAGGGGGAGAGGCGGACATTGTGACTTTACACCGCCATGCTGCTCAAGAAGTTCATGCTGGTAGCATTGTAAAAAATCTAACAATTAAAGAAGGAGCCAATTCATGGGTTTTTGCTGGTGCGATGTTGGAAGAAAAAATAAAGATTCATGATTTTGGACAAGTTCATATTTATGCTGGAAATAATAGCTTTTATACTGAATATAAAAATTCTCAGACAACAGTAGATGATATTAATTTAGAGGGAGAAAACGCTAAATTATACTCTATTTCTACTGGATATGGAAACACAGAAATCTATATTAAGAAGCTAAGCGGTGTGGGAAATATTATTTTTACTTCTACAGAATCCGATTTACATTACTCTAAACTTTATATTGATAATCTTTTTGGGAGTCTACATTTCGATTTTAATGTTAGCCTTGCAGAAGGAGAGGGTGATTATCTCTTTATCAAGAATGGTCGTGGTTCTCACACAATAAGTATTGTAGATTCCGGTATTGAAATTGTTGATCCTTCTTCAACAGAACTTGATTTAATAGTTGATCAAAGTGGAGGAGCACATTTTACTCTGAGAAGCTTTTCTGGTGCAAATGTTAAAACTATTGATGGCGGAATCTATATGTATGGTTTAAAACAGAGAATTGATGAGGATGGGGGTGAAAAAGTTTGGTATTTATCTGCGGTATTTATTGATAATGTTTCATTTCTCAACAGTTTGCCACGTAGTAGGAGTAGATCTGCGTGGCATTTAAATCAAAATCAATCAGTTTCTTCTCTTTCAACTATTACAGTTACAAAAGAGCATGCTATTAAGTTGCTACATCGAAGAGAAAACCGCCAAAACTTAAGGCAAAAATCTCCAGATTCTGTATCTCTAACTGTTTCAACTCTTGGAAGTCAAATTATTGAAGGGGCATATCCAGCAAGTCCTCTTCATTTTTCTGATGGAAAGCAACCTGCTGTTGTTTCAGAATCTTCACAATCTTTAGCTGATCAAATGATTTTGCGTCCAGTTCATAAAGAACAACCTTCTCCACAATTGAGAGAGACGCTTTCAGTTTCTCACTTTTTAACCACTCCCTCTACAGATGCGGTATTGTCTATGTCTGTGGCTCCAGCGATGGTTTTTCACAATGAAATGCAAACCGTGCGTGCGGGAAGAGGAATTCTAGATAAAAGTAACAAGAATGCAGCTTTATGGACCTATGCGATCAAGTCTAAAGAGAGTATTGCTACAGAGCATATAGATTTTAAGTTGGATCAGACAGGTATTGTTTTAGGGATCAATAGTTTAAGCGAGTGGGAAAATGGAGAATTTTATATAGGTGGTTTTGGCAGTTATGACCGCGCACGCATTGCGCATGCACGGGGTGGTATAAGCGGTATTAATACTTATGGCATTGGCGCTTATGTTACTTATTTGGATCATAGTGGTTGGTATCTCGATGGTATTTTAAAATACAATCATTATCAGAATACTCTAAAGGCCGTTTCGACGAATGGTTTAGGGATTGAAGGAAGTTATAGGCAATGGGCGGTGGGTACTTCCTTTGAAGCAGGTTATCGACTTAAGACGTCAAAGAGCAGTTGGTTGCAGCCTTATGGACAATTTACATGGTTGCAAGTTGAAGGTAAAGAAATCCAGTTATCAAATGACATGATAGGTGACATGCGTCCATTCACTTCATTACGCAGTGAGGTTGGCATATCTTTAGGATATGAATTTGGTTCTCGTATGGATTCCTCATCACTTGCGTATATTACAGCAGCATGGTTGCGTGAGCATAAAGATGACAACCATACATTGATTAATCAACGGCATTCATTTACCACTGACTTATCGGGTAATGCAGGTAAGTTAGGAATCGGTTTGAGCAGTTTAGTGAGTGAGAAGTTAAAGTTATATGGTGAGGCACATTATGTTAAAGGACGTAAAACAAAACAGTCCCTTCAGGGTATTTTAGGTGTACGCTATAGTTTCTAATTATATGGTTATTTTTTAGTTATCTTTAAATGTATGATTGTTTTTAAAGGTCTTTAATTGAAGGTTCAGAGAACAATTTTTCAGAGCATGCAGCTTCGCTTTTCATGATAAGCTGTATACCCTTATATACTTTATTATGCATTACTTTTTTCTTTGATAAGAAAACTCCGAGGAAATACTAAAGAAGCACTATAAAAACGCCCTTATATTCTTGATCAAAAAAGTATTTAAAAAACTGTAAAGAACAGTTTTTTATGAGATAAGGAGGATTTTTAAGAAGGATTGTTTGCAATCTAAGGTTGAAAATATGTTTTGTAGAGCTAATTACGTTTAGTGTCTATGCAGGCGTGAAGGGGGGAGGATATGGCTCTACAATATAAATGGAAACGACATTGTTGGATACTCATGTTGAGCAGCTGTTTTGTGCAAGCTGCTGCTGCAAATGAGGCGGGGGCAGCACTTTTTTGTCAATCTTCAAGTTATGAAAATGGCAAAATATTTCAGGATCAATACAATGAGGATATGAAAACAGGAAGATGCATACTTGGAGCATCTAATGATGTTATTATAAGGGCACGCAATGAATTAGACTTTTTAAAAAATCCTAGCGATTTTACTGAGGATAAGGGCACTCGAGTGTTTGCGAGTCAACAGGAGCTTGACAGCAGTCGTCGTGACAATGTCGGATATGATGTACAAGAAGAAAATATTGCGTTTCTTAAAAAACCTGAACTTATCTCCATTAAAGATGGGGCAATGTTAGAAAATTATATCCTTGATAATGAAGGTAAAGCATACATTTCAAATGATGGTGAGATTAATAGTCCAGGGCGATCCATTAATAACACTGTAAGGAATGGTGCAGAGCTTTATGTGTATGCAGGAGGACTCAGTGAGAATAGTAAAATTGAACATGGTGGAATTGAAAATGTTCAGGCTTTGAAGGGAAAACAAGGCTTTTCGAAAAATGCTGTCGTTAAAGAAGGTGGACAACAAAGTGTTGGAAATGGAGGAAAAGTAGAGGGGACTAAAATTTATGGTGGTGAGCAACTTGTTTTCGGGGAGGGGGATGTTGGAGGAGAGGTTAAAGGGAGTAGTGCTTCTCATACTGTCATTTATGGTCAAGATGAAATACTAGGCCAACAAAAAGTATATGATGGCGGAAAAGTTTGGGATACGAAAGTTATGCGAGGGGGCGTACAAGAGGTTGGAAAAAAATCTCAAAGTGCTAAAAATGGTGGTTTTGCATTTGACACAGAAGTTTTTGGCGGTGGTAAACAGCGTATCTTAAAAGGCGGTAAGGCTATTGGAGTTACTTTAAATGAGAGCGCTATTCAGGAAATATATTCTGATGGATCTGTAAAAAATCTAACAATGAATGATGAAACAAAATCATGGGTGCATGCTGGGGCAACATTAGAAGGCAAGACACAGGTAAATCATTCTGGGCAGATTCATCTTTATGCTGGGAATGATCAACATCGTACCATAGTAGAAGATATTATTTTAAATGGAAAAGATACAAAACTGTATTCTATTACTGATGAGTTTGATGGAAAAAGTTCTTTGATACAAAAATTAAGTGGTGAAGGGAGTGTTATTTTTTCGTTTACAGGTTCTGATCCATATTATTCTCAGCTTCATGTGAATAATCTTTCAGGAAATTTACATTTCGCGTTCAATACGACGATTGCTCATAACCGTGGTGATTATCTCTTGGTTGAGAAAGGCGCTGGGAAACATACAATAAGTGTTGCTGATTCTGGAGTTGAAATCACGGATCCTTTTTCAAATAAGCGTGATTTAATTAGGGATCAAAGTGGTGGCGCACATTTTACGTTGACAGATCTTAAGGGTGACAAAATTAACGCCATTGATGGTGGAACGTATATGTATGATTTGAAAGAAAGAAAGGATGAAAATGGAAAAGTTTGGTTTTTATCGGCAGACCGCCTCAGTGGACCAGAGCCTTCTATGCCAAATCCGACAGATCCTTTTTTTCCTGGTGAAACATCAACAACCCCCTCTACAGATGCAGTGTTAACGTTGTCCGTAGTTCCTGGACTTATTTTTAATAATGAGTTGCAAGTTGTACGGAATGGTAGAAAAATTTGGGACAGAAATAAGAAAGATATCGAACTATGGACTTATGGGATTAAGAGTAGAGAACGTGTTGCGACAGGCCATACACACTTTAAGCTTGGGCAGACAGGTTTAGTCTTTGGTGCTGATCAGTTGAGTGAATTAAGGCATGGAGAGTTGTATGTTGGTGGTTTCGGTAGTTATGATCAAGCACGTGTTTCTCATGCACGAGGTGGTGACAGCGATTTGAGCTCTTATAGCATTGGAACTTACGCAACTTATTTTGATCATCGTGGATGGTATATGGATGGTGTTTTGAAATATAATTATTACCGAGATAATTTGAAAGCTATCTCCACGAATGGTTTAGCTATTCAAAGTCATTACAATCAGTGGGCGATAGGTGGGTCATTTGAAATTGGTTGTTATTTTACACCGGCACAGAATACTTGGATGCAGCCTTATATCAAGCTAACAGGTTTGCAGGTTGAAGGTAAAAAAATAAAACTTTCCAATGGAATGATAGGTGATCTAAGTCCATTAACTTCATTCCGCAGTGAAGTTGGATTAACTGCAGGACATGAATTTTTTGTGAATTCAGAAACTTCATTAACAGCTTACATTATGGCAGCTTGGTTGCGTGAGAATATAAATAATAATTATACGACAATTAATAACCAGTATAAATTTATTACAGATTTATCAGGCAGTGCAGGTAAATTGGGAATTGGTTTAAACGGCTCGGTCAATGATAAACTGACACTTTATGCGGAAGCACATTATCTGAAAGGACATAAGATTAAGAATGCTCTTCAAGGTATTTTAGGATTACGCTATAGTTTCTAAATATGTGTGTACACGGCTGATTAACTTTATGAATGTAATTGCTTTGCATGCTTAAACAGATAACGCTCGATTTTGTCTTCTCGAGAGTGTAGAGATCTTCTTAAACAGTAAGGATATTTTTATACTCTCCTTTGAAGGCACGAGCGTTTTTTTCATCTATAACCTCAAATATTGAAAATTGTTCCTTGAACTCAAGTAAACAATTTGAATTTTATTCAGATTTTCTGCCTTAAGTTAGAACTTTCTAGCTGCTTATAGATACACAACTTAAAGTTGTTTATATTAAAAAAATACACTTAAAAAGTGTTTTTAAACATAAATAAAACACATTACGATACAATCTAAGACGAGTTACCTACGTAGCCGTGGGATATTTTTCTAAATAATTGAGAGTGGAGTGTCGATAATGCAGTATAAACATAAGTTAAGTTTCTCAGTATTGATGATCAGTAGTTGTCTTGTACAAGTTGCAAGTGCAGTTGAAAACAGGAATGGAGAGCTAACAAGAGCAACACATGTGCGAAATAGAGAAGAGGAACAAAAAAAATTAGAACAGATTGCTAGTTTTTTTAAAAATAATATTACGATTGAATATGGTGATGTAGAGCTTGTTGAAAATGGAAAAACTTCTGTAGGTTCCACTATTAAAAAAGGAGGAATGCAAATAGTTACACGTGCAGGAATTGCAATGAACGCCAAAATTTTGGGAGGTCAGCAGTTTATTCATGAAGAGCCAAATATTGATCTTACAAGCGTAGAGAGAAAAAGTAGTGCATATAATTCCACAGTTTCGGGGGATGGTGGAGCAGTTGGACAGCAGAATGTGTATGATGGAACGTGGGTTTGGTATACGAAAGTGGGAGATAACGGAGAACAAAATCTTTATTCGGGAGAAAGAAAAGAGGGGGGAAAATCAATGTATGCTGAGATCTCTGGGAATGGGAGACAGCATGTCTTAGCGTTAGGAGAATCTTATGCTACTAATTTGAAAGATCATGCTATTCAAGTTGTATATCCTAAAGGGTTGGTGGATGGTCTGACTGTTAACAGCTTTGCTAAATCGTGGTTCCATGTTGGTGTTCAAAAAATCGTTGGAGAAGTAAGGGTCAATGATCACGGAGAACTTTATTTATTTGCTGGTGATAGGACAAATCATACGACTAAGAAAAAAATTCCTATAGAAAGAAGAGTTGATGAAACAATATTTGAGGTTGGTGAGCGGAATATAGGAGAAAAACCTCAGATTGAAATTGAAGATTTAGGGGGGCAGGGAGGAACTGTTATTTTTACTTCTATACCGTATGATCCACGACATATTTCACTTCATGTTGAGAAACTTTCAGGGAATTTACATTTTCGATTCAATATTAGTGCTACGGGGGATTCAAGTGATTACTTGTCGATTGATGAGGGCGCAGGTAATCACAAAATAAGTGTTGCAGATTCTGGTCGTGAAATTATAGGTCCTCTCTCACAAAAGAATAGTTTGGTCACAGGGATTAATTTAATTACTGATAGAAGCCACAATGGAGGCGCTAATTTTACTCTGGCAGATTTTTCGGGTAAGGACATTACAACTGTCGATGGTGGAGCTTATCAATATCAATTGCTGAAGAGAGATAGATGTGCTGATTCTAGTGGTAGTGCTACAATTTGGTATTTAGGAAGAGCCTCTGAAGGTACGACACGTTCGAATACTGAAGCACAGTGTGTAAACAAGAAAACGAAGGTTCCTCTTGCATTATCTGATCAAGGCGCTTCTTCTAGAGGAAAAAATACCGGTTATCGTAAATCTACTAAAAAAGAGCAACCCAAGCAACGGCCTCCACGTCATTTAAGAGAAGCGCAGAATGTCTCTAGTGTTTCTGTATCTTCCTCTCAAGAAAATCAGAATCGTCTGGTGTTTCCTCTAGCCAGTTCTCATTCTCTTTCTGATGAAGAGCAACAAACTGCTGTTTCAGAATCTTCTCAATCTTTAGCTGATCAAATGATTGTGCGTCCAGTTCATAAAGAACAGCCTTCTCCACAATTGAGTGAGACACTTTCAGTTTCTCACTTTTTGACCACGCCCTCTACAGATGCCGTATTGTCTATGTCTGTGGCTCCAGCGATGGTTTTTCACAATGAAATGCAAACCGTGCGTGCGGGAAGAGGAATTCTAGATAAAAGTAACAAGAATGCAGCTTTATGGACCTATGCGATCAAGTCTAAAGAGAGTATTGCTACAGAGCATATAGATTTTAAGTTGGATCAGACAGGTATTGTTTTAGGGATCAATAGTTTAAGCGAGTGGGAAAATGGAGAATTTTATATAGGTGGTTTTGGCAGTTATGACCGCGCACGCATTGCGCATGCACGGGGTGGTATAAGCGGTATTAATACTTATGGCATTGGCGCTTATGTTACTTATTTGGATCATAGTGGTTGGTATCTCGATGGTATTTTAAAATACAATCATTATCAGAATACTCTAAAGGCCGTTTCGACGAATGGTTTAGGGATTGAAGGAAGTTATAGGCAATGGGCGGTGGGTACTTCCTTTGAAGCAGGTTATCGACTTAAGACGTCAAAGAGCAGTTGGTTGCAGCCTTATGGACAATTTACATGGTTGCAAGTTGAAGGTAAAGAAATCCAGTTATCAAATGACATGATAGGTGACATGCGTCCATTCACTTCATTACGCAGTGAGGTTGGCATATCTTTAGGATATGAATTTGGTTCTCGTATGGATTCCTCATCACTTGCGTATATTACAGCAGCATGGTTGCGTGAGCATAAAGATGACAACCATACATTGATTAATCAACGGCATTCATTTACCACTGACTTATCGGGTAATGCAGGTAAGTTAGGAATCGGTTTGAGCAGTTTAGTGAGTGAGAAGTTAAAGTTATATGGTGAGGCACATTATGTTAAAGGACGTAAAACAAAACAGTCCCTTCAGGGTATTTTAGGTGTACGCTATAGTTTCTAATTATATGGTTATTTTTTGATTGATCTCAATGTGTGTAGAAGGATTTTCAAACCTAGATCGAAGTATCTAGGTTCATCCTCTTTAAAGAAGAAGGCTTTCAAAAAGGTATATATTTTGCATGTTTGGCTTTTCTTATGACTTCAATGATAAATTTGATGAGAGGCATTTAAGATTATACAAGAAGGTTCAATGTTTATTGAGAGTCGGTAGCGCATCTTTATGATGGGATGAGAAATTACAGGTATTTCTATCAAAGTTTTCTTTATAATTCATTCTATATTTTTGAGAATTTGTGTAGATTTTTGCAGAGTCACTTGGCAAATCGCTTCTTGCTCGCTATAGAAATGGCGAGAGAATATTATAAATGAAATAAAGGTGGTTAAATGGCTTTAGAGCGTACTTTTTCGATGATTAAACCAGATGCAACCCGTCGTAATTTGACTGGCGCAATTACTAAAATGCTTGAGGATGCGGGCTTGTGTGTTATTGCGTCTAAACGTGTCTGGATGAGCAAACGTGAGGCTGAAAATTTTTATGCTGTTCATAAAGAACGCCCTTTTTTTAGTGAATTGGTTGAATTCATGTCTTCTGGTCCAACTGTTGTACAAGTTTTGGAAGGCGAAAATGCAATAGCTAAAAACCGTGAAGTAATGGGGGCTACGAATCCTAGTGATGCAGAAGAAGGGACAATTCGTAAGGTTCATGCTTTATCGATTGGCGAAAATTCTGTCCATGGATCCGATAGCGCTGAAACGGCAAAAACAGAAATCGCCTTTTGGTTTTCTGAGGTAGAAATTGTTGGTTAATCAAGAGTTTATAATAATAAAGCGTTTATAAGAAGCAAAAATCCGAAACACTATATTTCGGTTTTTTGCTTATGAGATTATAGACTTTTTTGAAAGCATAGGGAGCATTCATCGTTGTTAGCATTTAATATTGCAGCTGCTTTTGCAAGAATATAAAATCTATTTACTCTTTTTTTGAAGAGCTTTTATCTACATGCCACCCTTACTTGTAATGTGCAAAAGAGCGTTTTATTGATTTATCATTAATAGATTTAAAATGAATCAATTTTATGCTATTTTCGTCTTTTATTTAAGTGCAAAAAGATAAATTATCATTATAAATCTCCATACTATTCATAGGATAACGTGTTTTAAACCTGCACGAAAATAATCCCATCCTGTCCACAATGTAAGGAGGGCAGAAATCCACAGCATAGTAATGCCGAACTCTATTGTGTAAGGGAAAATTTTATTACCGGCTGGTCCAGCTAAAAGAAATACAATAGCGATCATCTGTACAAAAGTTTTCCATTTTGCAAGACGAGAGACAGGAACACTAACTTTTAACTCAGCCAAATATTCACGTAATCCTGATACAAGAATTTCTCTGCAAAGAATGATAATAGCTGCCCATAGTGTCCACCCAGCGATGGTACTGTCTGCGGCAAGCAAGAGCAAACAAGCAGAGACGAGAAGTTTATCAGCAATTGGATCTAACATGCGACCAATATTGGATGTTTGTTCCCAAATACGAGCAAGGTAACCGTCAAGAAAGTCAGTAATGGATGCAACGATAAAAATGGACACAGCAATCCAGCGAGTGATATCACTTGATTGTAATCGCCCTTCTAAAAAAAAGCATGCAACAACCATTGGGACTGCGACAATTCGTGCATAAGTTAAAATATTTGGAAAAGAAAAAGTATGATTTTTCATGGAGCCATTTTTAATTCTTGTGAAAGAGAATATATTTCCTAAACGTAACAAGGCAAAGGTTATGAAACAAGCCTATTTTTCATGAAAATGGTTATGAATTTTTTGTGCAATTGTCATAGAAATTCCCGTAACTTTTTTTAAATCTTCAAGTGAGGCACTAGCAATAGCCTTGGCACTTCCAAAATGATGAAGCAACGCACGCTTTCTTGTCGGACCGATATTTTCGATTTCATCAAGTGGGTTTTTGAATGTTTCTTTTTTTCGTTTTATCCTATGAGCTCCAATCGCAAAACGGTGTGCTTCATCACGCAGACGTTGCAAAAAATAGAGGATAGGATCACGTGGAGGAAGTGTAAAGGGGGGGATACCTTTTATAAAAAATCGTTCACGTCCCGCATGGCGGTCAACACCTTTGGCGATTCCAACAACTGTGAAGAGGTCATTTAATTGTAATTCAGCAAGTATTGCATGTACGCTGTTGATTTGTCCTTCACCACCATCGATTAAGATAAGATCAGGCCAAATGGGAAAAAGATCATTATCTTTTATGTCATGACTTCTATTTGACTGATCATGCTCTTTTATAAGGCGTGAAAATCTTCGTTTAATCACTTCTTTCATCATGCCAAAATCATCGCCAGGCGTGATATCTATTGAGCGAATGTTGAATTTGCGATATTGATTTTTAACAAATCCCATTTGACCAGCAACAATCATAGCACCTACAGCATTTGTTCCCATGATATGAGAATTATCATAGACTTCTATCCGGCGTGGAGGAAAAGGTAGTTGGAATGTTTTGGCAAGACCTTGAAGCAATTTTGTATGAGTGGCTGTTTCAGAAAGCTTATGTTCAAGTGCTTCATGAGCATTGAGATAGGCATGATTAACAAGAGTTTTCCGTTCACCTTGTTTGGGTAAAGAGAGAGACACTTTGTGATTTGCTTTGAGACTCAATGCTTCTGTAAGAAGTGTCTTTTCTTCAATTTCTTCAGATAAAAGGATGCTTTTGGGAAGTGGTTTATCATCGTAAAATTGAGCAAGAAAACTCGCTAAAATTTCAGTACAGGAAAAAGAGGGATCTGCTTTAGGAAAATAGGCACGGTTTCCCCAATTTTGCCCCATGCGAAAAAAGAACACTTGAATACAGGTCATTCCTTCTTTTTGCGCAATTGCAAATACATCCGCTTCTTTTATCGTTTGAGGATTAATACCTTGATGGCTTTGTATATGAGAAAGGGCTGATAAGCGGTCACGATAGGAAGCTGCTTGTTCAAAATCAAGATTTTCTGCGGCTTTATGCATAGCTTGAACCATATTACTTTTAACAGATTGATCTTTTCCCGAAAGGAACGCTTTTGCTCCCCTCAGCAGTTCTTTATAATCATTGTCACTAATTTCATGGGTACAAGGTGCGGAACATCGCTTAATTTGATAAAGCAAACAGGGGCGTGTACGGTTTTCAAAAACTGAATCAGTACAGGTTCGTAATAAGAAGGCGCGTTGTAAAACATGAACTGTTTGTGTCACTGCACCAGCAGAAGCAAAAGGACCAAAATAGTGAGCTTTTCGTGTTCGGGCACCACGATGTTTGTAAAGTCCAGGCACTCGATGATCATCTGTAATCATAATATAAGGGAAACTTTTATCATCACGTAGTAATACATTAAAATGTGGATGCAATCTTTTTATGAGATTGGCTTCTAAAAGGAGTGCTTCTGTTTCTGTATGGGTGACGATAAATTCCATATGATATGTTGCGCGAATCATGCGGGTAATACGATTATTGTGTCCTTGTTCACGCGTATAGTTTGAAACACGTTTTTTGAGATTACGAGCTTTGCCAATATAGAGAATATCACCATTTTTACCAATCATCCGGTAAACCCCTGGCTTATGCGGAAGGTGTCTAACAAACTCTTGTATGAATTTGACACCTTGGAATTGATTTTTCTCATTATTTTGATTGGCATTATTCCATGTAATGTTAGAGAGAAAAGAAAGCTTTTCCCGCTCATTTTGCGGACAATTTGTATTATTTTTCAGGACCATTCCGTTTATTAAGAATATGCTTGTTGTTTAATATATGAAATATTCTTTTTTATTAAATAATGATTATTTATATCCTTATAATTTTTTCTATAAATAATATCTTATAGCATAAGAGTATGATTTTAGAGAGCCGATTTTTCATAAAAAATATGAGAGTTGTTATTCTAAAATAGTTTTATGAATTTACTCAATTTATCCACTAAAATGATTGGAATAGGAAATTCATGATGATCAAAAAGATAGACGTTCTTTTTGAAGCCACTTATGCGTTATTTGGGCGTTTTCATCTTGTCCCAGACGGTTGATAAGAAAGGGGCTGAGTTTTTTCATTTCTTCTTCCAAAAGATAAGGAGGGTTAATAATAATCATACCACTTCCATTCATTGTCGGTGGACTTGAGCTTTTTCGGATACGCATTTCAAGCTGTAGAATCTTAGGAATTCTAGTTTGATAAAGCGCGTGAAGAAAACTTTCAATTTCTTTATCATATTTAACAGGATACCATAAAGCGTAGATCCCTCCAGAAAAGCGACGATAGGCTTTCATTAATCCCTCAATAAGGCGGGAAAATTCTCCAGTTTTTTCAAAGGGAGGGTCAACAAGGATAAAGCCACGTTTTTCTTTTGGTGGTACATGAGCGTTTAAGGAAAGCCAACCATCTAAATGCAGAACTTTTGTCTGATAATCTCCGGCAAAGTTTTTTGCTAAAATATGATAATCTTCGTTGTGCAATTCTATTGCGGTGAGGCGATCTTGTTTCCGTAATAATTGACGAATAAGAACAGGAGATCCAGGATAAAATACAATTTCTTTTTCCCCTTTATTAAGGGCATCAATGATATCACACCATGGACAAAGGAGTGCTCTTAAATCTTCTGGGATAGGAGTTGAAAAAAGCCGTTGGACACCTTCGCGCCACTCTCCTGTTTTATGTGCTTCTAAAGAAGAAAGGTCATAAATACCGATTCCAGCATGCGTATCTATAACGCGAAAAGCTTTTTCTTTGCGTTTGAGATATTCTACAATGCGAGTGACAATAATGTGTTTAAAAACATCAGCAAAATTGCCAGCATGATAAATATGCCGATAATTCATGGAATAAACTCTATCATATGTATAACTGTACCGGATTATTAGCATAGAATATTAGAATTGATATCCATAAAAATACTCTTATAGAAATCAAATAATACCCTCACTCCCAAATAATACCCTACAGAAAAATATTAATGTCATAGGAGCATTTATTCACTGGGCTATTTTCATATTATGAGATTCATCATTAAGATCTTAAATTTTTTTATATGAAAAATAGATAGGGAGAGGGCAAACATTTCAATAGAGATAGTTATGTTGTAAGAGAAGTTTCTTATGATCGCGGACTCTTTCAGGAAAACTATAAAAGACAAGCAATTAACGAGAATATTAGTGAAGTTTGTTAAAAAATTTAAGGTTATCTTTCAAATTCATTCATAAATTTACTTGTTTAAAGATTAAAGAATTTAAAATGCTTGATAAAAACATTGTTACATTTATCAGTTTTTTTAGCGAGCGTAAAATTATGGATAGAGCAATAAAGTGCTGGTATTATAGTGATAGATTTTTATAAAAGTGTGGATGAATCTCATTGGTTTAAGCGAAACCCAAGCTTTATATTATACATGCTAAATGGCTAGATTATTGTGTATGGTGCTAAAACAAAACTTTTAAAAAGTGATATGTTCTCTGCAAGCGATCTCAATAAAATGAGGGGTTTTTAACTAAAGTAAATAGGTGTATCTATCTCTAACACTGTATTATCTAGCGGCTTTATGAGATAATCTTATGAAAAGACTAGGATAAGAAATTCTTTTACATGGATTGTGCTTCGATTCCATGCTTTTGATTGGATGTAATTTTCTATTAATGCCCATTCTGTTTTCAATACTGAGATAAGTTAAGCACATGATATTATGAGAACGCATGCCCAGAATCCGGAGACTTGTAATAGTTAGGGCATGCAGCGGTTCAAAGAGCTGGTTATATGGAGGTATTTTACTGAATAAAGGCGCAAGCTGGTACCATTTTTATTTTTTAGTATTGGCCATACCTCTTGGCACTTGACCTGATTCATAAAGTGCATTTTTACTCTTTCCGCGAATAGTTTTTATCCACACGTCAGATATTTAATTGAATGCGATGATGGCTTATATTTCGTATTGTATATGGAATAATGGATGATAAAATTCCCACCAACGCAAAGAATAAATCTTATGCGTAAGATGATAGTTTTTAAAGAGACTGATGATGTGTCAAGAAAGTTTTTTAGAGATTTTTCTTTCTGAATTTTTTAATTGAATACGTAAATTTTTTTACAGCATGGTATGTTTTTTATCAGTAATGGATAATTTGGAGGAAATATTTGTAATGATACGTACAACATTGTTTAAAAGGAAAGACATGAGCTATAGTATTTACAGGAAGATGAGTAACTAAGAGATCAGATGAAGTTATTTTAGAAAAGTTTTTAAGCTTTTTTAATTTTATATGAAGCGGTTTATCATTTTTGAATGGTTTGTGTTATAATACGCTAAGAAGGGATGAGATGATAAAAAGTTCTTTTGCAATAAAAGCGTGTGATTGTTTTTAAGTTAAGAAGAAAATATATAATTAAGATATTATATTTGATACATTCTTCAGAGGAAGCATGAATAAATGAAATCAAATTTAAAAGCATAAAGTTAGAGAGAGTAATGGGTAATATTTTTTCACCAACGCATTTAATTATAATTTTACTGATTATCTTTGTGCTTTTCGGTCGCGGTAAGATTTCTGAATTAATGGGCGATGTTGCTAAGGGAATTAAAGCCTTCAAAAAAAATATGAAGGAAGAAGATGATGGCATTGAGGATAAAGTTGAAATGGCTACTACTTCCCAAATAATTGATGTAGAATCTCAACAATCTCAGCCATTATCGGTAAAACATGTAACAGCGCGCAGAAAGGCTTCTTCTGCTTCTAAAAGAAGCAAAACATCTGTTGCTAAAAAACAGCGTGTCAAATAACAAAAACGTAATCATCATTGTGCGTTATTTTTTGATGAGGAAGTCGAATTAAGAGATGTTTGGGATTGATGGACCAGAGTTTGTCGTAATCTTACTTGTTCTCATCATTGTTGTTGGACCGAAAGATTTACCTAAAATATTAAAGACAATAGCAAAGGTAAGAGCTCATATGTGTTTAATGGCAAAAGAGCTGCGTCATCAGTTTGATGATGCAATAAGACAAATCGAGCTCGATGATTTGCAAAAAACATATTCGGATATTAGCGATTCAAGCAAGAAGTTGACAGAGACTTTTGATCCCATTCAAAATACATTAGAAGATATCCACGATAATTTGGATGTTAAGGCAACACACCATAAATCAGAAAAAGGTAAAGATTTTTTGGAATGCGATCACAACGTAACCAATAAAGATATGACAGGATCTATAGCTTCTAAAGATAAAGAAGATGTGTCATGAATGTTAAGAAAGATGAAGTTGATGCCCATATGGCACCACTTTTAGAACATTTAATCGAACTTCGTCAACGAATTATTGCTGCCCTAGTTGCATTTATGATCGCTTTTATGATGTGTTTTCTTGTTAAAGATTATATCTTAAATTTTTTACTATGGCCGTATCAGTGGGCAATGAAAATAGCAGGGGGTAATCCTGAGGATATTCGTTTGCAATCAACGCAAGTATGGGAAACTTTTTTAACGAAGATGAAGCTTTCTGCTTTTGGGGGAATTATTTTATCTTTTCCCTATACGGCTTTTCAGTTTTATAGTTTTATTGCACCAGGGCTTTATAAAAATGAGCGTATGGCTTTTTTACCATTTCTCATTGGGGGGCCTATTTTATTTTGTATTGGGGGAGCGTTTGTTTATGGTCTATTAGCGCCAATAATACTATGGTTTAGCCTTTCTCAACAATTTCTTCCAGATGTTCATTTAAAAATAGAGTTTATAGTGCGTATTTCTGATTATTTGGGCTTTATGACATCATTTATCCTAATTTTTGGTTTGATTTTTCAATTACCTCTTGTCATCAGTCTTTTAACAAAAGTTGGATTTTTAACGTCTCATGATTTGGCGTCTAAACGAAAATGGGCTATTTTACTTTCTTTTATCATTGCGGCAATCATAACGCCGTCGGATTTTTTTACGATGTTTGCAGTGGCTTTACCAACGATAGCACTTTACGAGATTTCAATTTTAATTGCTTACAGTATAGAAAAGAGAAGAAAATCCGCTTAAGAAAAGTGTATAATCTTATGCGATAAGAAATTAATAAAAAAATATAAATGAGGAATTTTTATGCTTGATATTAAGTGGATTCGTGACAATCCTGAGAAATTAGATAAAGCACTCGTAAGTAGAGGTCTTGAGCCGCAAGCTGAGAGGTTAATACAACTTGATCTTGCACGTCGGTCGCATATTGCTAAGGTACAATTGGCGCAGGAACGTCGCAATGCGGTTTCAAAGGAAATAGGACAGGCTTTAGCGGTATCTGATCAGCAAAAGGCTGAAAGCTTTAGAGCTGAAGGTGAAGAGATTAAAATCTTTCTTTCCTCTGCAACAGCGGAAGAAAAACAGCTGACGGAGAGTCTTGAAAAAATTCTTTCAGCACTTCCAAATATTCCATTAGATGATGTTCCAGAAGGTAAAGATGAAAGTGATAATGTCGTCATTCGACATTTTGGTACACCTCCAACATTTAATTTTACACCAAAGGAACATTTTGATCTTGGTCAAGATCTCAAGCAGATGAATTTTGAACGAGCTAGTCGTTTGTCTGGAACACGTTTTACAATACTTTCAGGGGCGTTAGCACGGCTAGAACGGGCATTAGGTCAATTTATGCTTGATGTGCATGTCAATGAGCATGGTTATACAGAAGTCTCAATACCTTTTCTTGTTCGTGATGAGATTGTTTACGGAGCAGCACAATTGCCGAAATTTGCTGAAGACCTTTTTCGTACAACAGATGGTCGATGGCTTATTTCTACGGCAGAAGTGCCATTAACCAATTTGGTCAACAATGAAATTCTTGAAATATCAGATTTACCACTGCGATTTTCTTCTTTATCTCCCTGTTTTCGTTCAGAGGCGGGAGCAGCCGGTCGTGATACGCGCGGTATGTTGCGTCAGCATCAATTTTGGAAAGTTGAAATGGTCTCAATTACCAGTGAAGAGCAGTCTTTAATTGAATTAGAACGTATGACAGAATGTGCAGAAGATATATTAAAACGACTTGGTTTGCCTTTTCGCACAGTGGTTCTTTCTACGGGTGATATGGGGTTTGCAGCACGTAAAACCTATGACATCGAGGTTTGGCTTCCTGGTCAAGAATGTTATCGTGAAATTTCTAGCTGTTCAGTTTGTGGAGATTTTCAAGGTCGTCGTATGAATGCACGTTATCGTACAGAAGGCGATAAAAAATTGCATTTTGTTCATAGCCTTAATGGTTCTGGTACAGCTGTTGGACGTTGTCTTATTGCCGTGCTTGAAAATTATCAACAGGCTGATGGATCAATTGTTATTCCAGATGTTTTACAACCTTATATGGGAGGCATGCGTTGTATTACTGCTTAATTTTACGAAAGGAGAGACAATATGCGTTTATTGCCAAGAGGTGATAATATGCAAACGCAAGTTTTTGCCATTTTAAAAGAAGCAGTTTGTCAGTATAATAAAAGTGCACCTCCATTGGAGATTGAATGATACTATGGGGCAAAAGGGTATTTTACAATTTCGTGAGGAGTTAGCCGCTCTTGTACTGAAAATGCGTAGCAAAGGCATTGATGACGTGCGATTTTTTTCGGCATTAGAGAAAATTCCGCGTCAACAGTTTGTTTCTGCTCCTTGGTTTAATAGTGCTTATGATAATAAGGTTATTCCCCTTGAGTGTGGTGAATATATGGAACGTTTGGAAGAACAACTCTTAATTCTTTCGGCATTATCGTTGAAAAAAAGGCATCGCGTTTTAGAAATCGGTACAGGATCTGGTTTTTGTACTGCGCTTATGGCATGTCTGAGTGACCGTGTGACAACGATTGATCGTTATAAAACGCTTGTTGATTTGGCGCGCCAAAAATTTCAAACTTTAGGAATTGAAAATATTATTATACGGCAGATTGATGGAAGTCATAGTGTGACAGGCTTGGGATCATTTGATCGCATTCTTATTTGGCCATCACGTTTTGATGAACCCAAGGAATTTTTAGAACTTTTAGCTGAAAACGGAATTCTCATTCAGGCGATAGGACCTGACGAAGGGGTACAAACGGTGACGCGCTATACAAAAATTGGTAGTCGATTTGAGTGTTTAGAACTGTTCCAAGTGCGTTACCAACCTTTTATTAAAGGCATTGCGGAGATACTTTAATTTTTAAAAGCTAAGAAATTTCTGCAAATTGTCTATGTTAAATTCATTTTGATCTTATATAAAGATATTTATGAATAAAACATCTCATTTTAACTCTTCGGTAATTTAAAAAAGCTTTAATAGAGTGAGTTGATTATTGATGAGTGAGCAAAACGATGTGTCTAAAAGCTTTGGATAATATTTTCCAGCATAATTTTCAGAGAATAACTTTTTTAGCGGTGGTAACTATTGTTGCTGGTTGTAGTTCTGGTACACAGCGTTTTTCTAATATGTTCTCTCATCGTACGGTATCATCTCAATCAAATATATCGAGCACAATGTCTATAGATCCGCGAATGCTATCATACGGTAGTGGTATGATACAAAGCACTGAATTGCCGCCTGTGGAATCAAGCGATGATTCGTGGGGAGATGACAATTCTCCCTATAATTTTCCACATCAAGGTAGGATAACTTCTTCTGATGGTCGCGTTATGGGCTCCCCTCCACGTAATCTTGGAACTCTTTCTCGTTCACAAATGGATAAGTCTCCTATTTTTCGGCGGAATTCTTATATTGTCCAGAGTGGAGATACACTACTCAGTATTGCACGACAAATAGGGGTTAGTGTTGAGGCATTAAAATTAGCAAATGGTATAAACAGCAATTCCATTTATATCGGTCAGGTACTTGTTGTTCCAAGCAGGCGTACATTAGCAGCTTCAAATGCACACAATAATAACGATTGGACAGTGTCAAAAACAGAATCTGCAGCCCAATCTCAATTGATGTCCTCTATAAAAAACAAGAAGTCCTCTCCTATATATAAAGCTCCTGTAACAACGCCACCCCCTGCAAAGATGAACAAATCAAGTTCTGAGAAAAATTTTTCTAAACAGATGACGCAATTGAATCATGAGACTGGTTTGTCAAATACTGTTACGAATACAGATAATATGACGACTCCGCAAGCCACAGGAATTTCTAAGATGCGTTGGCCAGTACGAGGGCGTTTGTTAAGCCAGTTCGGTCAAAAAAAGGGAACAGTAATGAATCGAGGAATAGATATTGCAGTGCCGGAAGGATCTTCGGTAAAGTCGGCAGAAAATGGTGTTGTTATTTACGCGGGAGATGGATTAAAAGAGCTTGGTAATGTTGTGATGATTCGACATGAAAATAATATTATCACTATTTATGGATGTAACAGTAAACTTGTTGTTAACAAAGGACAAAGGATAAGACGCGGTGATGAGATTGCTAAATCTGGTGTTTCAGGAAATGTTAAAACGCCACGTGTCTATTTTGAGATGCGTAAGAATTCATTACCTGTTGATCCCCTTAAATATTTAGAAAACTAATTGATTGATGACTTTAAAATTTGAATAGCCTTACAGTTTATAGAAACTTCATGAAAAACAATTGATTTTCTTAAATCAATAACATTGCAGCAAAAAATCATTGGTTTAATCAGAGTATTTCGTTGGGGCGTTAGATATTACCATCTTTGTGTTTATGAAAGTGTAAGGCAATAGCATCATACTATTTGTCAGCTTTCAGTGTTCCAACTGCTCTTGCATTTGAGAGAAGCATGAAAAGAGATATTTCACGCTTTTCTTAAAAAGTTTTTATCTACAGGCTCATTTCATATGTGAGACGTGCAAGAAAATCGTTTTGATTAATTCAGAGGGTTTGAAATGAGAGTATTTTACTGTACTTAGATCTGTCATTCGATATCAAAAACGATGAATTATCTATATAAATTAAAGTTTTTTCATGAGAAAAATTATCTTGTATAATTTATTGAGTTAGTGAAAAATTCTATATTTTAGGATATATAATAGGGGAAAGTGAATCTATTTTAAAGATTTTTCTCATTGTATTTTGGTATTCTATCTCTTAAGGATTTATTGTATTTTTGTAAAGCTGTGATTAGATTATGTAGTTATTGCTTTTTATGATAAATTCTTTAGGAATTTTTTCTGTATCGGAATTTCATTTTAATAGAGTGGGAAATACCTGAGGTTTAACTATAGGAGATGAAAATGTTTATTACGAACGCTTATGCTCAAGTTGCAGGCGATGTTTCCGGTGGAATTTCATTTGCTAGCGCTGTCCCTCTCATTTTAATTTTTGCAATTATGTATTTTTTTATGATTCGTCCACAGCGTGCTCAAATGAAAAAACGCCAAGAAATGCTTAATGCAGTACGTCGTGGTGATACAGTTATAACGGGTGGTGGTATCATCGGCAAAGTTACGAAGGTTCACGACGAGAGTGGTGAATTAGAGGTTGAAATTGGTGAGAGTATGAATATTCGTGTTATTCGCTCAACATTAGCTGATGTGCGCGTTAAAGGTGAGCCGATTGCAGAAAAAAAATCAAAGCTTAATGCTAAAACAAAAACACCACAAAAGTCTAAATCTAAAACGACAACGAAAGAAAATATGAGTGTCTCTAAAGAGAAAAAAGCTATATCAAAGGAAAATGCATCTTAAGGTGTAGTGGCAGTTTTAAGCATTTTTATAAAAAGCTTGGCAAGATCAGGACAATTTCATTGGAAAAATAGCTTTTATAGTGGCTACAGAAAATGGAGTTTTTGTTTCCTTGAGATTATTAAAATAGTTGCTTTATTTATAGAATATTACGCAATTTTTTTCTGTTTTTTAAACAAGATCATTGTTTCTATAAAAAGAAACTTGCGAGTAAATAAGCTGAGAAAACTTTTTAAAAGATAGATTTATTTAAGCAGGTATAGCTTTTGATTGCGGTTTATTATCAAATTTTCATATACTCGTTGTATGAGAAGATTAGGGTTTTATATAAAATTTCCACTTCAATACTAGGCTATGGTTAAGATATCAATGTTTGTATCAGCCTTCCTTTAATTTTATGGTGAGAAGTAGCAAAGACAATTGGATTATTCAAAAATAAAGGGTGCTTGTTCATGTTCGATGCAATTCAAATTCGTGAAGCGCATTTTCCAAATCGCGCACCTATTGATGCTTATGGAAATGGTGGATTTCGTTTTGCTGATATGTCTCATAGAGGTTCTATTATTTGTGTACCATCAGGTATTTATGGCATTGATATGGCAGGACCTATTCCCACTCAAGAGGATATATCTCGTATTTTAGAAGAAGCTTCTGAAATCGAAGTTTTATTAATAGGTACTGGCATTGAATTATTGCGATTACCTGAAGAGTTACGGGTTCTTTTATGGGAAAAACGTATTTCATCAGATACAATGAGTACGGGAGCGGCGGTGCGTACATTTAATGTTTTATTGGCTGAAGATCGCGCTGTTGCGGCATTATTATTTGCGGTAGAATAGAGTATTGTTTAATAAAAAAATTCTCTCATCTAGTATGAAAGAATTGTGTGATTACTTTACTGCGCCGTAAAATACCGTCGTTTAAAGTGGTGATATAAGGGGAATAAAATATACATAACTTAACACATTAAGTGTTTTTAAATACAGCAGCAAGTATTCAGGGCAGAGCTTGTTCGTAGTTCAATGAATCACATGAGTGATCAACTCTTGGCACTTGAGGCAGTTCATAAGAGACATTTTTAATTCTTTCTTATACAGTTTTTACCTACAAGCCAGCCCTGCTTGTGACGTGCAAGGGAATAGTTTTGATTGAGTCAACATGGAATTGGTTTGAAATGAAAGCATTCTACGATATTTGGGATTCTAATTTAACATATAAAACAATAAATTATCATTATAAATAAATATGTTGATAGTAATAGAAACTCACCGAGAGCAATTGGATTTTTTACAAATTGGTATTGGTAAGAATCTTTGTCCTTTAGAATGGGGAGGAGGTCAATGATTTGATGAAGTTTTTATGATCAGTGCATTTTTATAAATAACATTGTCATCTATTC
The DNA here is from genome assembly GCF_042193775.1 of Bartonella sp. OD88NMGDW. NCBI lineage: Bacteria > Pseudomonadati > Pseudomonadota > Alphaproteobacteria > Hyphomicrobiales > Bartonellaceae > Bartonella > Bartonella sp. OD88NMGDW. Next base: position 352,700 of record NZ_JBHIMA010000001.1, read on the forward strand.
GGTGAAAAAGTGTTTTGCGTTGTTTGTTATTCTAATTTTCACTATGCATGTTACGATTAGTTTTTAACTTTTTTTACTGCAAATGAAAATTTGAAGTCTGATAAGATAAGTTTTATCAGAAAAGTTATTTATTTAATTTTTTTCTTTCTAAAACGAAAAGTGACTAGAAAAGAAATTTTAATTCATAATACAGTTAAGAGACACATTTAAAAATCTTATTTTCTGAGCTGTATTTGCTTATCCCTCATTTTTTAATATGAATAAAAAGAGGATATTAATTTCATTGCTAAAAAAGGGACGTTAATAGGTTCGAATGATAGGCTCTCTTCCTTATTGTCTTGATATTTTACGTACCATAGATCGTGATCGCTATATATCGGTTTTATTTGCGCCTAAAAAAAAGCGCCAAGCATTGGCTGCTCTTTACGTATTTAATGCTGAAGTTTCTCGTATTCGCGAAAGTGTACATGATCCACTCATAGGAGAAATACGGTTACGTTGGTGGTATGATTCTATTGCTCATGGTGAAATACAAACGAGTGGAAATAATCCGATTTTGAGTGATTTATTGAAAGCAATGACTCTTTTTAATTTACCTAAGACAGCTTTTTTACGTTATTGTAATGCACAAATTTTAGATCTTTATCACAATCCAATAGAAACGCTTCATGATCTAGAGCATTATTGTGGTGAGACAGCAAGCATAATTTTACAGCTTTCTTGTCAGATATTAGATCCTGATACTGCACAAGAGTTTACAGATATCTATGAACATGGAGGGATATCTCAAGGATTAAGTGGTGTATTGCGTCTTTTATCATTCATGCAATCACGATATCAATATTATTTACCTACTGATATATTAAAGGCTGTAGGAGTGAATAGGGAAGATTTGGAATCTCATCGTCTCAGTGATCAACAAAAGGGTCGTATTGTTGAAGCTATGGTAGCATTATCGCGCGATCATTATACCCAATTTCACGAGTATTCTTGTGCTTTACCTAGAGTTCTTAAGCCAGCTTTTCTTCCATTGGTCATTGTACCGGCTTCTCTTCAAAAAGCTATACAGCTGGGGGCTGAAATTTTTCAAGAGAATGCAACGTTGCCATTGATATATCGCTATTGGTTGATAACAAGGGCAGCAATAAGCGGCAATTTTCCAAAGATATTGTAAAAGAATATTACTATGTCGGAATGCGTAACATATAGACTGATTTTCTCATATGAAGATAAAAGGAACTATGGTGTTTCCAAACCATTTTTTGTTATAAAAAATGTTGATGTTTTGGTTGTTATGAGCGCAAAAGAATAAGAAATTTTATGATCTTGAAAATACGATGTATTTCTTTATCGGTAATATGTTTTATTCAGTGTATTGGAAGGGTGAGATGCAGAGAAAGAAAAATATGAGATAAAGCTCAATACATTGGTTTGTTTGATGAAAAACTTTTAAGTATGTTGATTGTATCTCATTTGCAAATGAAATAAAATTTCTATTTTATGAGAGAAGTTGTCTTGGCAGTCTATAAGTCTATAAAAAACTCTTATTTTTGAGAAATTATAAAATCATAATTGATGACTGTTATGATTTATGAATATATTGATTTATAATGATAATTCGTTTTTTCTCATATTGAATGAGAGTCTTGAATAGAAAAAGATTTCTTCATTTTTATAATGAATTTTAAAAATAGTTTTTTTGTATATTATAAGTTGGGTGTGTAAATGAAATCATTTAAAGAAAAAGCAATACGCTCCTTATGAATGAGTATTAAGAGTAGCAATATGATAAGCTATAAATGAATGACGATAGGGATGACATTTATAGCTTAATGGGTATAGCTTAGTGTGCGGCAACTTTTACAACCTTTGGATGGATAATATTTTTTAATGCGTTGCAAAAACGACTCTACATTCCGTTGACTATTTTCTCGCAAATCCATACATGCACTGATTTGCGAGAGAATTAATCATTATACAAATACTGATCCTAAGATATGGAAACAAGAGACCTATCTTACCTCTTCAACTATAGACGAAGAGTTGATGGAAACTTTATCGAATAAGTTCTTTAAATTATGCACAATCTTTTTATTGGAGAGCGTTAAAGATCTGATTATAATTTGTGCTATTAATTTCCAAAGGGTGTTCTTTATTGGCAACTTGTAGCATTTCTAGCTTGAGATCTTCTCTTATCATCATATCTATATTGGTGCGAACCTCAGTTGAAAGAGTATGAGGCGTGATATCTTGAGGCATGGTTACAGTCTTTATTTGATAAATGATACGGTTTGTTGAAACTGGACCTTTTATGATGCCATAATGACCTTTGGGAGCAGAAAATAATGCTTTAATCCCTTCAACGCCAAGGGGGGCAAATGAGTCTTGACGCCGGAGGGCTGGTGTTGTTTGTTTTGTAACAGCAAGGGTATGAGCAAGAGCAACAAGACTTTTTCCTTCCGTGAGCTGCTTGAGAGCATTTTGGGCTTTTTCATCAAGAAGACGTTGAATTTCCTCACTTTTCCATTGAGAAAGAACATCTAGCTTAGCCTCTTCAAGTGTCTTATCGCGGGCAGGAATAATTTTATCGACCTTATACCAGAGATAACCACCATTTTGAAAAGAGAGAGGATCAAGATCGACTCCTTCGTTTGATTGATAGATGGCATTCAGTAAAATATCTTTTTGAGGTAAATCCGTGAGTATTGCACCTTCAAGCGTTTTTCCCGTTTTATCAATGGTAATTGTGCGCAAAGATAACTTGTATTGATCAGCTAGCTCTTTGAGAGAAGCACCCTCAAAACGAGCATTTTCAATGGCTACATAATTGTTACGAATATCATCAGTAGCACGATTTTTGGCAAGTGTTTGGCGAATATTTTCTTTGACACCTTCAAAAGGAAGAGAGCTTGAGGGTTCAATATGTGTGACGCGAATGATAACAGGACCCTGTAAGTCATTTATCACAGGACTGACTTGGCCTTGTTGAAGTTCAAAAACTTCAGATGCTAGATGATTAGGAAGTTCATTTTCTGCGAAAGGCCCTTTTTTTATGTCATTAAGAGTCTTTTTTTCAGCTTTTACCAGTTCATCAAAACTCAATCCATCAGCTATTTTTTTTGCTGCATTATCGGCTTCTTCGCGTGAGGGAAATCGCAGTTCTTCGAATGTACGCTTTTCAGGCGTTACAAAACGTGAAGCATTTTGTGTATAATAGGCTTTTGCCTCATCTGTTGAGATATCTTTAGGTTTTACAAAATTATTAAGTTCCATAGATAACAAAGAGACAGTGCGGTATTCTGAAGCACGAAATTGACTTTGATGTGTTTTAAACCATTTTTGTAGTGTTTCGTCATCAGGATCAGCAATTGTTTCCTTTTCTTTTAGATCAATAACGAGATAATCAGCAATACGCATTTCTCCTTGATAAAGAGCAAGTGCTTTATAAAAGAGATTTGGTGCTTTCATATCAGAGAGTAAAGCTGAAATAAGTTGGTTACGCTTTTCTTGTTTGGAGTAATAATTAAGAAAAGCACTTTCACTAATACGTAAATGCTGAAGATAGTTATAAAATAAATTTTTATCAAAAGTGCCATTTACTTGGAACATCTTATCAGAACCAATCGTATGAGCTATTGTATCTTTTGAAAGACTTATTTTCATTTTACGTACTTGTTCATCAAGCAATACATTTTGTTGTAATTGATTAAACACAAAAGCAGGAATTTGGTATTGCTGCATTTCATTTGCTGTAAACATACGTCCAAGATGAGCCGCTTGGGCTAAACGTGCACTTTGATCGGCAAGTGCGAGACGATAATCATCGACAGTTACTGTGGATTTTCCAGAAGTAATAAGATCTCTTTCACTTTTTTTGTGTAAATGCGGTACTCCCCATAAAAGAATGAAGCATAAGAGTAAAATAGCAAGGAAAATTCTGAAAATCCAAGAATTTGTAGCACTTCTTATGACGTCAAGCATTGTTCAATCCTATTTTTAACATAAATTATTACAAAAGCAGTAATAGAATTTGCAATAAAGAGACAAAAGATGCAAGCTTTAAAGACTTGCTTTCATGTTATAATTTGGTAACTACAGATAAACAATGTATTGTAAGAGCTCTTGAGGTGAAAATATGTCTCCAAATACTCGGCCTTTTCTTGCTGGAAATTGGAAAATGAATGGAACGGGTGAAACACTTGGAGAGTTGCGTGCTATTGCTACAGGCGTTAGATCTGATCTCAGTCATCTTTTTGAGGCGCTTATTTGTGTCCCAGCAACGCTTTTATCCCGTGCTTCTGATATGCTGGATGGCAAAAATCTCCTTTTGGGAGGACAAAATTGTCATTTTGATGATCATGGTCCCTATACTGGAGATATTTCAGCTTTTATGCTTAAAGAAGCAGGAGCAAGTCATGTCATCATTGGGCATTCAGAACGTCGTACAATGTACCAAGAAAATAATGCGATTGTTTGTGCCAAAGTGCAAGCTGCGTGGCGAGCAGGTCTTGTGGCTCTTGTATGTATTGGTGAAACATTGGAGGAGCGTAATAATAATAAAGTACTAGATATTCTCACGCAGCAGCTTGAAGAATCTTTACCAGATGATGCAACAGCAGAAAATACCATTATCGCTTATGAACCTGTTTGGGCGATAGGCACCGGCAATACAGCGACTCCAGAAGATATTGCAAAAGTACATCATTTCATTCGTGATAAGGTGCGCTCTCGTTTTAGTGATGAAGGCGATAAGATACGTCTGCTTTATGGTGGGTCCGTAAAGCCATCCAATGCATTTGAGCTTTTAAGCATTCCTCATGTTAATGGTGCTTTAATAGGTGGAGCAAGCTTAAAAGCGATTGATTTTTTAACTATTTGCGATGTTTGTCGTAAACTATAGTAGAGAAATTTTAGTTTCTCCTTGGATTGTGTGTTATTTATGTGTAAATAGCTATGAAAGAGTTATTTGAAGAGCAGGGTTTATGCAAACAGTACTTATAGTTATTCATTTGTTGATTGTGATTACTCTGGTTGGTGTTATATTAATCCAACCTTCAGAAGGTGGTGGGCTAGGTGTGAGTAATAGCTCAGGGTTGATGAAAACTCGTGGATCTCGAAATCCTTTAACACGTTTGACTGCTATTTTAGCCTGTTGTTTTTTTGTTGTGTCTATTGGGCTTACCGTGGTGGGTAATATATCAAATTCTAGTTCTGATATTTTAAAGCGTATACCGGTTAATTCAGAACAGAATTCTACCAATAAAGGATCAGAATCAGTCCCATCATCAGATGGTGAGTCTTCTTCCCCTTCTATTCTTGAACAGCTAGGAGGCAATTCGAATTCTCCGCAGGAACAGAAACAGTCCGCAAATCCTGAAGCAGAAAGTCCAGTTCCACCGGTTCTTGAAAATACAGTTCCGGATAACAGTACGAAATAGTTTTTTAAGAAAATATAGACTTTTTAAAAAGGTGATTTTTTCACCTTTTTTATTTTAGAAGAAAAATTGTTTCTTTTTGCATTTTTTGCTGGAAAAATCATTATAAATTGCTTATCACCATAAGCCCATGGCACGTTATGTTTTTATTACTGGTGGTGTGGTTTCTTCCCTTGGAAAAGGCATCGCAGCGGCGGCGTTAGCAGCGTTATTACAGGCTCGTGGTTATCGTGTACGTCTTCGCAAACTTGATCCTTATTTAAATGTTGATCCAGGTACGATGTCACCTTATCAACATGGTGAAGTATTTGTGACCGATGATGGTGCAGAAACGGATCTTGATCTTGGTCATTATGAGCGTTTTACTGGGCGTTCTGCAAATAGCCAAGATAATATCACAACAGGGCGTATTTATCGCAATATCATTGAACGAGAGCGGCGTGGTGATTATTTGGGGGCAACAGTCCAAGTTATCCCTCATGTTACGGATGAAATTAAGAGATTCATTACGATGGGAAATGAAGAATTTGATTTTGTTTTGTGTGAGATAGGCGGAACGGTTGGTGATATTGAAGCAATGCCTTTTCTAGAAGCGATTCGTCAGCTTCGCAATGAGCTACCAAGACAAAGTGTCGTTTATGTCCATCTCACATTAATGCCTTATATACCTTCGGCAGGTGAATTAAAAACGAAACCAACACAACATTCTGTCAAAGAATTGCAAGCAGTTGGTATTTCTCCTGATATTTTGCTTGTACGTGCAGACCGATCTATTCCAGAAACAGAACGGTGCAAATTATCACTTTTTTGTAATGTTCGCTCCAATGCAGTCATTCAGGCATTAGATATGCCAACAATTTATGATGTTCCTATGGCATATCATAAGGAGGGTTTGGATTCTGAAGTTCTTTGTGCTTTTGGAATCGATTCGGCACCTTCCCCTCAGATGGATCGTTGGGAAGATATTACGCATCGTATTCACCATCCTGAAGGAGAAGTTACGATTGCTGTTGTAGGAAAATATACGGGTTTAAAGGATGCTTATAAATCTCTTATTGAAGCGATTGCACATGGTGGTTTAGCGAATAAAGTAAAAGTTAATATTGAGTGGATTGATTCGGAACTTTTTGAAAAAGAAGATTCTGTTTCAGCTTTACAAAAAGCCCATGGAATTTTGGTTCCAGGTGCTTTTGGGGCACGAGGGGCAGAAGGAAAGATTCGAGCAATTCAATTTGCACGAGAGCGTAAAGTCCCATTTTTAGGGATTTGTTTTGGGATGCAATTAGCTTGTATAGAAGCTGCGCGCAATATTGCACAGATTAAGAATGCTTCGTCAAGTGAGTTTTGCGAAACAGAAAATCCAATTGTAGGTTTAATGACAGAATGGCTTAAAGGAGACGTTCTTGAAAAACGTACAAGAAATGGTGATCTCGGCGGATCAATGCGTCTTGGTGCTTTTGCTGCTGAATTAAAAGAAGAGAGTCATATTGCTCAAATTTATGGGATAACCAAGATTGTCGAGCGACATCGTCATCGTTATGAGGTCAATATTGATTATAAGGATAAGTTAGAACAGTGTGGTTTGATTTTTTCTGGGATGTCTCCTGATGGTATTTTACCAGAAACGATAGAATATGCAGATCATCCATGGTTTATTGGTGTTCAATATCATCCAGAATTAAAATCTCGTCCTTTTGATCCTCACCCGCTTTTTTCTTCTTTTATTGAAGCCGCTGTAGAACAAAGTCGATTAGTTTAATGCATAAATTGGGTTACTTTGCTTTTGAGGGATAAAATGACTAAACCAAATGCCCGTGTGAAAGTTGGAAATATTATTTTTTCAAATGAAATGCCTCTTTCATTAATTGCAGGGCCGTGTCAGATGGAAAGTCGCGATCATGCTTTTGAAATGGCTGGTCGTATTAAAACAATTACCGATCAGCTTGGTATCGGGTTTGTTTATAAATCGAGTTACGATAAAGCTAACCGAACTTCTTTGGGTGCGGCACGTGGTATTGGTCTTGAAAAGGCAATGGCTGTTTTTTCTGATTTAAAAAAAGAGTTTAATTGCCCTGTACTAACTGATGTGCATACAGAAGAGCAATGTACAATTGTTTCTTCTACGGTTGATATTTTACAAATACCGGCTTTTTTATGTCGTCAAACAGATCTTTTGGTAGCAGCCGCCAAAACAGACTGTGTTATTAACATTAAAAAAGGTCAGTTTTTAGCGCCGTGGGACATGGAGAATGTTTTAAAAAAGGTTGTTTACAGTGGTAATCCGAATGTTATGCTTTGTGAGCGAGGCACGTCATTTGGTTACAACCGACTTATTTCTGATATGCGTTCATTGCCTATTTTACGTTCATTTGGTGCTCCTGTTATTTTTGATGCAACGCATTCTGTTCAAGAACCTGGGGGGCAGGGTGCTTCATCTGGTGGACAGCGTCAATTTGTTGAAATTTTAGCGCGTGCAGCTGTTTCTGTTGGGGTAGCTGGTATTTTTTTAGAAACACATCAAGATCCAGATAATGCACCTTCTGATGGACCCAATATGGTTAAACTTGATAATTTACAAAGATTGCTTGAGACTTTAATGGAGTTTGATTATCTGTCAAAGAAGTTGAATTGAGAAGAGAAAAACACTTCATTAATAGGACATTAGAAATGAATCAAGACTTTTATTGGATAAGGAAACACATATGACTATAATTGTCGATATCATTGGACGTGAAGTTCTTGATAGCCGTGGTAATCCAACGGTAGAAGTTGATGTTCGTTTGGAGAATGGAGCTTTTGGTCGCGCTCTGGTTCCATCGGGAGCTTCAACAGGAGCACACGAGGCTATAGAGCTTCGTGATGGTGGTTTGCGCTATCAAGGGAAAGGTGTTGAAAAAGCGGTTGCTGCAGTTAATGGCGAAATTCTTGAAGAACTTGGTGGGCGGGATGCAACAAATCAAATTGCTATTGATCAAGCAATGATTGCTTTGGATGGAACGCCAAACAAAGCCCGTCTTGGTGCCAATGCACTTCTTGGTGTTTCATTAGCTGTTGCAAAAGCAGCTGCGGATTCATTAAATTTACCTTTGTATCGTTATATTGGTGGTACACAAGCGCATATTCTTCCAACCCCCATGATGAATATTATTAATGGTGGCGTTCATGCTGATAATTTGATTGATTTTCAAGAGTTTATGATTATTCCTATAGGAGCTCCTACTGTAAGAGAAGCTATCCGTTATGGCGCTGAGATTTTCCATGCATTGAAAACGCGTTTAAAAGATGCGGGTTATAATACCAATGTTGGTGATGAAGGTGGTTTTGCACCTCAATTTAAAAGTGCTGATCAAGCTATTGATTTTATTATGGAATCTATCATGATATGTGGCTATAAACCAGGTGAACAAATTGCCATTGGTTTAGACTGTGCTTCAACCGAATTTTATAAAAATGGTTCGTATTTTTATAAAGGTGAGGGCAAATGCCGTGACATCCAAGAGCAGGTAGATTATTTAGCGCAGCTTGTGAAAAATTATCCTATTATTACAATTGAAGATGGAATGGCAGAGGATGATTGGGAAGGTTGGAAGTTACTCACTGACACAATTGGAGAAAAATGTCAGCTTGTTGGCGATGATTTGTTTGTAACGAATTCAGCACGTTTGCGTGATGGTATTAAAATGGGGGTAGGCAATTCTATTCTCATAAAAGTTAATCAAATTGGTACATTGAGTGAAACACTTGATGCTGTAGAAGTAGCACATAAAGCAGGTTATCGTGCCATTATATCTCATCGTTCAGGCGAAACAGAGGATTCTTTCATTGCAGATCTTGCGGTTGCAACGAATTGTGGACAAATTAAAACAGGTTCTCTTGCGCGTTCGGATAGATTAGCAAAATACAATCAACTTATTCGTATTGAAGAAATGCTAGGAGCCCAAGCGCGTTATGCTGGTGATTTATATCGTGTATAGTTGCGAGCAAAGAGTGTGAGAGTATGATATTATTTAGACTATGAAATTGAGATTTTTTATCAAAGGCATATACGCAATAATTTTTAAGTGTTTAAATTTATAGGGATTAATATGAGAGGTATAATTATTAGTCAAGACCAAGGAAATTATCTCGTTTCGGGTGATGATGGTAAACGTTATCAGTTTGCGACTTGGGATTGGTTGGGAAAGAATCCACCAAGGATTGGTAATGCTGTTGATTTTGTCTGTGAAGGAGGTGTTGTCAGTTCTGTTTTCCCATTGTTGAGACCAGGTACAGAGAACACAAAGATAATGTTCGCACTGCTTTGTTGGGTTGCAGGTATCTTTGGTGTTCATCGCTTTATGGTTGGTAAAGTTCGGACTGGTGCTTTAATGCTGGTTCTATCTTTATCATTGTTTGGATTGATAATTACCGGTATTTGGGCAATTGTTGATTTTATAGTCATTGTTGCTGGAAGATTTACGGATAAAGATGGGAATCAGATTACAGATTTGTAAAAATTTTATAATAAAAAGAAAATAATTAAGTTTACTTTTTATTTCGATCAATATATTGAGTTGCATAATGCAAGATTATTGTACTCTATTTCTTTAATGTGAGATATTAAGAGAAATATGCACAGTTGAATAAAAGTATTGAAAAAGACTGTGCTATTTTATGTGGGTAAAACAACGGCGTAAATCCACTAAGGTGTGTTTTGTATTGCTGCTTATAGCAGCAGAAAACATTAGCTCATTGGGGAGCTCAAAACTATTTTAATTTCACGTTTATCACGGCTGCTACAAATTTTATTTACACCGTGAGGTTAATCAACATATTATAAAAAGAAATAATCTCTTTATGAATAACACATGAGGAGCAGCTTTATAGGTGTTAAAGATGAAAGGTACGATTATTGGTCAAGATCAAAGGGTTTATCTCGTTTTTGGAGATGATGATAAGCGTTATCAATTTTTGCCTGAAGATTTTTTAGGGTAAAAACACCAAAGGTAGGGGATACCATTGATTTTGTCTGTGAAGGGATACCATTAAATCTATTTTTCCTATCTCGGTTGAAGGTCAGTCACAAAAATTAAATGTGATGCTAGCGATCGTTTACTTGTTTTTTTGTGCATTGGGGATTCATCAATTTATGGTTGGTAAAATTGTATCGGGCCTTATAATGCTTCTTATTAAGTGTAATAGGTCTACTATTTCTGGGGATCGGGTTTTTGACAACTATACTTTGGGCATTGATTGATTTTATATTTATTTAACAGGAAATTTTAGGGACAAAGATGAGGGTAAATTGAAAATAACAAATTGTTTGAGTGTATAGATTTGGTAATGAGGTATTAATCAAAATCGTGCATAGTTGGGCAAAATATTAAAAAATTTGTGCTGTAAAGACTGTGCTATTTTATGTGGACAAAGCAGAAACGTCGATCAATCAAAGTGCGCTTTGTACTACCTCTTATGACGGTGGGAGTCTTAAGCTATTTCAGTTATCACATTTATCATGGTGAGTATGGATTGTATTCACGCAGTGAAGTTAATCAGCATATTAGCGAATTAGAAAAGGAGCTTCATAAAATAGAAGCTGAGCGGATATTCATGGAAAAGCGTATTTCTCTTTTACGCAATGGACATATAGAAAAAGATATGCTGGATGAGTATGTCCGAAAGAATTTGAACTTTTCTAAGCCAAATGAACTGACAATCTTAATACCTTGAAATGACACCAAAGGTAAATGAAAAATCGCTTACTTTAAACAACAATCAGCAATGATATTGTTTAAGCCGATTGATAAGGCTTGTAACTTTTGTTCGTAAAGGTTATTCCTAAATAATCATAAAAGGGAGTTTAATATGGCAGAACGACTTAAAAAAAATTCTGCGTCGGTGGCGCGCACTGCATTATCAAGCACCACAAAGAAAGCACCAATAGCAGACTTTACAAAAGAAGAAGAAATTGATGCTTATCGTGAAATGCTTTTAATTCGCCGTTTTGAAGAAAAAGCAGGACAACTTTATGGTATGGGGCTTATTGGGGGATTTTGTCACCTTTATATTGGTCAGGAAGCCGTTGTTATAGGAACATTGAAAGCGGCAAAAGAAGGTGATCAGGTTATTACGTCTTACCGTGATCATGGTCATATGTTAGCCGTTGGGATGAGCCCACGTGGTGTCATGGCAGAATTAACGGGACGTCAAGGTGGCTTTTCCAAAGGGAAAGGTGGCTCGATGCATATGTTCTCTAAAGAAAAGAACTTTTATGGAGGACATGGTATTGTTGGTGCGCAGGTTCCAATTGGTTCAGGTTTGGCATTTTCGAATCAGTACCTTGGTAAAGATAATGTGACATTGGTTTATTTTGGTGATGGTGCCGCAAATCAGGGGCAGGTTTACGAAAGTTTTAATATGGCTTCACTTTGGAAGCTTCCTGTTGTTTATATTATTGAAAATAATCAGTATGCTATGGGAACGTCAGTTTCACGTGCATCTGCAGAAACTGATTTTTCCCGACGTGGTCTTTCTTTTGAAATTCCAGGTATTGTTGTTGACGGTATGGATGTTCGATCAGTAAAAGGAGCTGCTGATGAAGCGATTTCTTGGGCACGCTCAGGTAAAGGACCGATCATTCTTGATATGCAGACCTATCGCTATCGTGGTCATTCCATGTCTGATCCAGCAAAATATCGTTCAAAGGAAGAAGTCCAAAAAATAAAAGAGGAGCACGATCCGATTGATCAAGTAAAAAGTCGGATTCTTAAAAAAAATTGGGCGAACGAAGATGATTTAAAATCTATTGAGAAAGAGGTTCGTGCAATTGTTGCTGATGCGGCAGATTTTGCACAAAGTGATCAAGAGCCAGATGCTTCTGAGCTCTATACTGATATTTTAGTTTGATGCGAGGGAAGCAAGTATGTCTATTGATATTTTGATGCCGGCGCTTTCACCAACTATGGAAGAAGGTAAACTGTCTAAATGGCTCAAGAGAGAAGGTGATAAGGTTAGCTCTGGCGATGTTATTGCTGAAATTGAAACGGATAAGGCTACAATGGAAGTAGAGGCCGTTGATGAAGGTACTCTTGGTAAAATTTTTGTGCCTGAAGGTTCTGAAGGCGTAAAGGTTAATACTGTTATTGCGATTTTGTTAGAAGAAGGTGAGCGTGCTGAGGATATTTCGCAACCTACTGATACAGCAAAAAAAACTAAGGAATCTCCTCTTTCTCTGGCATCGTCAGTTCCGCAGTCTGCTTCTACTTTTGATACATCTCCTAATTTTGATATTCCAGCGGGAACACAAATGGTTACAATGACAGTTCGTGAAGCGCTTAATCAGGCTTTGGCTGAAGAAATGCGGCGTGATGAAAAAGTTTTTCTCATGGGGGAAGAGGTCGCGCAATATCAAGGTGCCTATAAGGTTAGTCAAGGTTTGTTGGAAGAATTCGGAGAACGCCGAGTTATTGATACCCCAATTACAGAGCACGGCTTTGCTGGGCTGGCTGTCGGGGCTGCTTTTGGAGGGTTACGTCCTATTGTCGAGTTTATGACATTTAATTTTGCGATGCAGGCGATGGACCAAATTATTAACTCAGCAGCCAAAACACGTTATATGTCTGGTGGACAAATGACCGCTCCTATGGTTTTTAGGGGTCCCAATGGCGCGGCTGCCCGTGTTGGTGCTCAACATTCTCAATGCTATGCTGCATGGTATAGTCATGTACCAGGTCTGAAAGTTGTCATGCCTTATAGTGCTGCAGATGCAAAAGGTTTGCTGAAAGCTGCTATTCGTGATGATAATCCTATTATTTTTCTTGAAAATGAGATTTTGTATGGGCATCAATTTGATGTCCCTCAATTGGATGATTTTGTTTTGCCTATTGGTAAGGCGCGTATTCATAAGTCTGGACAAGATGTGACGATTGTCGCGTGTGGAATTGGAATGCATTATGCCGTTCAAGCGTTGCCGGAAATTGAACAATTTGGTATCGATGTTGAATTGATTGATTTACGAACCATTCGCCCGATGGATCTTCCAACAATTCTTTCTTCAGTTAAAAAAACAGGTCGTTTGGTAACGATTGAAGAGGGATTTCCTCAGTCATCCGTGGGAACTGAAATAGCAACGCGTGTTATGCAGCAGGCTTTTGATTATCTTGATGCGCCAATTGCTACGATTTCTGGTAAAGATGTTCCGATGCCTTATGCTGCTAATCTTGAGAAGTTGGCTTTGCCTAATACTGCTGAGATTATTGAGGCCGTTAAGGCTGTGACATACAGAGCATAACGGAGGAAAGCATAATGCCCATTAAAATTACAATGCCAGCGCTTTCCCCTACGATGGAAGAGGGAAATTTAACAAAATGGAATATTAAGGAGGGAGATAAGGTTTCCTCTGGTGATGTTATTGCTGAGATTGAGACGGATAAAGCGACAATGGAAGTCGAAGCCGTTGATGAAGGTAGGGTTGCCAAAATTGTTGTTCCTGCTGGAACACAAGGCGTTAAAGTAAATGCTTTAATTGTTGTTTTAGCAGAAGAAGGTGAAGATTTAGCTGAAGCGGCAAAAGTTTCAGAAGAAATCTCTTCTTCTACAAAACAAGAACCAGAGCGCGTAAAACAGACAGATTCTCTGAAACAGACGGACTCAAAGGGTACAAAAATGTCTCATGAATCATCAGCTCAGCAATTAATACAGCAAGATAAAAAGGTAGCGCGTCTTTTTGCCTCTCCCTTAGCGCGGCGATTAGCATCTCAGGAAGGCCTTGATTTATCCCTTATTTCTGGAAGTGGTCCGCATGGGCGTATTATCAAGCGCGATGTAGAAAAAGCTGTGAGTAGTGATATTTCTAAAGTGTCTTATTCATCACAAATAGGGGAGCTAGTAGCTACAGGTGCTTCTGACAAACAGATACTGAAACTCTTTAAAGAGGATGAATATACCTTCGCACCCCATAATAATATGCGTAAAACAATCGCAACACGTTTGATGGAATCAAAACAGAGAGTTCCACATTTCTATGTAACGGTAGATTGTGAACTTGATGCGCTGTTAGCACTGCGTACACAACTGAATGCTGCTGCACCAATGATTAAGGGGCAGGAAGAAACTCAGCCTACTTATAAGCTTTCTGTTAATGATATGGTGATCAAAGCTGTCGCACTTTCTTTGAAAGCTGTTCCTGATGCGAATGTCTCTTGGCTTGAAGGCGGAATGCTTCATCATAAACATTGTGATGTTGGGGTTGCTGTTTCTATTCCCAATGGATTAATTACGCCGATTATTCGCCATGCAGAGGAAAAGCCGTTATCACTTATTTCCAAAGAGATGAAGGATTTTGCAAAGCGTGCGCGTGAGGGCAAGTTAAAAATGGAAGAATATCAGGGTGGAACAACAGCTGTATCAAATATGGGGATGTATGGTATAAAAAGTTTTTCGGCTATCCTTAATCCACCGCATGCGACGATTTTTGCGATTGGTGCAGGGGAAGAACGCGCCGTTGTTAAAAATGGTGCATTAGTTGTTGCGACAGTTATGTCAGTTACAATTTCTGCGGATCATCGTGCTGTCGATGGTGCTTTAGCCGCAGAGCTCGCGCGGGCTTTTAAGAAGATGATTGAAAATCCATTAGCAATGTTGGTTTGAACTGTTTAACAGTTCTTCACGTAAATTGTGAGAGAGTGTGTTAAGAGAATAAAAACAAATTTAAGAGTTTGAAGAGCAATGTTATTGCTATTTCTAGTTTGGGTAAAGCATTTACGTGAAGCTTAAAGAAAAAGACATAAGATAATTCTGTGATGTTGTTTTGCAGTTTTAAGTTCAAAAAATGCATATCCGTTTTATATATATCCATGGAGGAATTACTGTGGCAAATCTTTATGATGTAATTGTGATTGGATCAGGTCCAGGCGGATATGTAACCGCAATTCGTGCAGCACAATGTGGTTTTAAGACTGCGATTGTTGAACGTGAACATTTGGGAGGGATCTGTTTAAATTGGGGGTGTATTCCAACAAAGGCCCTTCTACGTTCAGCGGAAATGAAACATTTTGCTGAACATGCAAAAAATTATGGACTAAAAATTAATGGTTCAATTGAGGCAAACATCAAAGATGTTGTGGCACGTTCACGCGGTGTTTCAGCACGTTTAAATGCTGGTGTTGATTTTTTAATGAAAAAAAACAAAATTGATATTATCTGGGGTGAAGCAAAGCTTACTAAAGAAGCGAAGAGAAGCCATCCTGCGGAAATTATGGTTTCTTCATCCTCCAAACCGATTATGCAACCGCAAAATCCAGTCCCTAAAGGGACGTTAGGGGAGGGAACATATCAAGCAAAGCATATCATTATTGCAACGGGTGCACGTCCTCGTGTCCTTCCTGGTATTGAGCCAGATGGAAAACTCATTTGGACTTATTTTGAAGCTATGATACCGCCAGCAATGCCAAAATCGCTTTTGGTTATAGGGTCTGGGGCTATTGGCATTGAATTTGCCTCTTTTTATTGTGATATGGGGGCGACAGTAACTGTTGTTGAAATGATGCCCCACATCATGCCTGCTGAAGATATTGAAATTTCAACGTTTGCTTGTAAACAGTTAGAGAAAAAAGGTTTACGCATTCTTCGTCAAGCAAAAGTAACAAAGGTTGAAAAATCTTCTGATTCTGTGACTGTACATATTGATGTTCAAGGTAAAATAGAGTCAATGACTGTTGACCGGTTGATTTCGGCTGTTGGGGTGCAAGGTAATATTGAGAATCTTGGTTTAGAAGCTTTGGGAATAAAAACCGATCGCGGGTGCATTGTAACCGATGAATGGAGTTGGACGGGGGTGGAAGGCATTTATGCTATTGGTGATGTAGCAGGTCCTCCTATGTTGGCACATAAAGCAGAAGAAGAAGGTGTGATATGTATTGAGCATCTTGCAGGTTTAAAGAATGCTCATCCGCTTGATAAAAGAAAAATTCCAGGGTGTACATATTGTACACCACAGGTTGCCTCTGTAGGGCTTTCAGAAGCTACAGCAAAAGAAGCAGGTTATGATATACGTATTGGTCGTTATTCTTTTGCTGCGAATGGCAAGGCGATTGCTTTGGGTGAAGATCAGGGGTTAGTAAAAACAATTTTTGATAAAAAAACAGGACAGCTTCTTGGGGCCCATATGGTAGGGGCTGAGGTAACAGAATTGATACAGGGTTTTGTTATTGCTATGAATCTTGAAACAACAGAAGAAGAATTAATGCATACTGTCTTTCCACATCCGACTTTATCGGAAATGATGAAAGAAAGTGTATTGGATGCTTATGGTCAAGTTTTAAACGCTTGATGACTGGATTGTATGAAAGATTTTATATTTTTGATTGTTACTTCGTATTTATAAGGCAAAGGCTTAAATGGTTACGGTTGTTGATAGAGTTACAAATAGACGTTTGCGTCATCCTGAAAAGGCACATCGTCCTGATACAAGCGTTCAAAAAAAGCCAGATTGGATTCGTGTAAAAGCGCCAACATCGCCAATTTATAAGGAAACACATGGTATTGTACGTACGCATAAGTTAGTGACTGTATGTGAAGAAGCTGGTTGCCCTAATATTGGCGAATGTTGGAGCCAGCGGCATGCTAGCTTTATGATTTTAGGTGAAATATGTACGCGTGCTTGTGCTTTTTGTAACGTTGCAACAGGTATTCCACTTGCCGTTGATGATAATGAGCCAGAACGTGTAGCCGATGCTGTTGCACGGATGGAATTAAAACATGTTGTCATTACATCTGTTGATCGTGATGATCTTGCTGATGGTGGTGCTGAGCATTTTGCAAAAGTTATTTATGCGATTCGTCAAAAAACTCCTAAAACAACAATTGAAGTTCTGACACCTGATTTTCGTCATAAGGATGGCGCTTTAGAAGTTGTTGTTGCTGCTAAGCCTGATGTTTTTAATCATAACTTAGAAACAGTTCCTTCTAAATATTTGAAGGTTCGTCCAGGGGCACGTTATTTTCATTCAATTCGTTTATTACAACGCGTTAAAGAACTTGATCCAACAATTTTTACAAAATCGGGAATTATGGTTGGTCTTGGGGAGGAGCGAAATGAAATTTTGCAATTGATGGATGATTTGCGCTCTGCTGATGTTGACTTTATGACGATTGGACAATATTTGCAGCCTACACGAAAACATCATCCAGTTGTTCGTTTTGTGCCTCCTGAAGAATTTGAGTCTTTTGCCAAGATTGGTAAAGTAAAAGGATTTTTACATATGGCCTCCAATCCTCTGACACGTTCATCTCATCATGCTGGAGATGATTTTGCTATTTTGCAAAAAGCGCGTGATGAAAAATTTTCCTTACAGAGATAATTATGCCGATTTTTACAATACATCGGCAGATCACCCATAGTGCCAGTGAAATGTTTGAGCTGGTTTCAGATATTGAGCGTTATCCTGAATTTTTACCAATGTGTGAGTCTTTAATAGTACGTTCTCGAAAAGAGTATGGGAAAAAAATGTTGCTTCTTGCGGATATGACCGTTGGCTATAAGATTATCCGTGAAACTTTTACGACTCAAGTATTTCTTCAGCCGGAAAAAAATCTTATAGAAGTTAAATATATTGATGGTCCATTCAAATATCTTGAAAATCGTTGGTCCTTTCATGATATTGAAAATACCAATGCATGTAATGTAGAGTTTTTTATTGATTATGAATTTAAAAGTAAAACGCTTGGATTAGTGATGGGCTCAATGTTTGATATTGCGTTTCGTAAATTCACCGACGCTTTTGAGAAGCGTGCGCATCAGATTTATGGCTCTACGATAACATAGTCTATTCTGTTATTTTTTAACAATACGTATTGCTTATAACGGCGTGAAGGTGAAAACTGGTTTCCATCTTTACTATTTGTTTTAATTCATCTTTTTCAGCTTTGAAAAGCATATTAAAGGAATATCATTTTAAATGATGAAGATGATGCACAGCTTCACGCTTTTGTTTCTCTTTTTTAATAGAGGCATATCCAAACAAAACGCCCAAATAGGACATGCTTGCGTCATACCCATTTCATAATAAATAGTATAGATACTCGTAAAAGTATATAAATCAACATCTTTATACTTATGAAGAAGTCAGCCTGCACCATTTATTTGCCATCTCTCGAGATGTTGCGCGAGCTCTTAGCATTTGAGAGAGGTACAAGTATCCTTTTCTTCAATCATTTTATTTATACAGTTTTTTTCTTGTGGCGTGCAAGTGAATAAATTTGATTAATTCAACTGAAAGTTGTGGTGCAATAAATCATTTTTTCAAGATGTTGACGATTATAGACTCAATGTGGAATAGAGAGCTTTGAAATTAGTATGGGGAATTCAGTGAAGCAATTCCAGAATCATTTTAAAAACATTTTCAACAGTTGCATGGCGGATAGCATTGCGGTTAAGATGACCAAAGTGCATTTCTTTGTGCAGAGTTTTATGATTTTTGTAAGCAACTGCGCAATGCACAAGTCCTACAGGTTTATCAAGACTTTCTCCTCCTGGACCAGCAATTCCTGTTACAGAGACTGCAATGTCAGCTTGTGAATGTTTTAATCCACCCTCAGCCATTGCAAGAGCAACTTCTTTTGAAACGGCGCCATAGGTTTTTATAAGTTCAGCACAAACGCCAACAAGGCGTGTTTTAGATTCATTTGAATAAACAACAAATCCACAATCGAGAACATCTGACGAGCCTGCAATATTTGTGAGGCTTGCAGCAATGAGTCCTCCTGTACAAGACTCTACAGTTGTTAACAGCAAACCTTTTTGGCGAAAGATATTAAGGACTTCATGTGCTTGTTTTTCACAAAGATATGTCATTGGGGAAGTTCTCCTGAATAAAGAACGCTCGCTGTTGCAAGAGCAGCAATTCCTTCACCACGACCAATAAATCCAAGCCTTTCATTTGTTGTTGCTTTGATAGAGATTCGATCAGGTGTCATTGAAAGTATTGTCATAAGATTTTCTGTCATGGCATGACGATAGGGACCAATTTTAGGATTTTCAGCGATAATTGTGATATCAACATTGGCGATACGACCACCTGCTTGTTTTAGAATATCAAGAGCATGACGGAGAAAAATTTCTGATGATGCATTTTTCCATTGGGGATCAGAGGGAGGGAAATGTGTGCCAATATCTCCAGCACCTCGCGTAGCGAGCAGGGCATCTGTTAGCGCGTGAAGAGCAACATCTGCATCGGAGTGTCCATTTAATTTTTTATGAAAAGGGATTTTTATACCACATAAAATAAGAAAGTCACCTTCCTCGAAAGAGTGAACATCATAACCATTGCCGGTGCGGATATCAGGAAACATTTGCATTTTCTTTTGGAGATATAAATGTGCGGTATTAAAATCTTCATGCCATGTAATTTTTATGTTGTTAGGATCCCCAGGAACGATACGCATAGGAATTCCAAACCATTCGGCAATCGCAGAATCGTCAGTGAATTCTTTTTTGCAAGCTTGTTTTGCTTGCTTATGGGCCGCTAAGATATGTTCAAAGGGAAAACACTGTGGAGTTTGTGCACTATAAAGATGGGTACGGGGAATTGTTTCTAAAACATGCTGATTATTTACACGTTTAAGGGTATCAGAGATGGGAAGAACAGGAAGAACACCTTCTTGAGGGGTGATTGTATTGTGAATGTTATCAAGAAGCTTGTTTTCGATAAAGGGGCGTGCACCATCATGAATATGCACATATTGGAGATTGAATTTTTTGAGTGCCTGAAGTCCATTTAAGGTAGAGATTTGACGTGTATTGCCTCCTTCAACGATAATAAGGCGCTCTTTAAAATCACCAATAGCTTGTTCACAGATTTGACGATCTTCTGGATGAATAACAAGGATAATTGTTGTGATAGATGGATGCTGCAAAAAACAATGCACGGTATGATAAATAATCGGCTTTTGTCCTAGAAGCCGATATTGTTTTGGAATTTCATGGGGAGATCCTGCTCTTTCACCACGTCCAGCGGCTAATATTATTGCTGCAATAGAAATACCTAATCTCCTTGTATTATAATCTTAGTTTGCCTTTTTGTCATTAATTTTAAAATGATTTTGAAAGGATGGTTGTTGTAGATCAGCAAGGGATATCACGGATAACACCTCAAAAAAAGCATTTAATGCTTTTTGAAGTGCGGTATTTAAACCACAAAAATCGATCAAGGGGCAAGTTGGTTCTGCAGTATCGAAACATTCTGCTAGGGAAAAGTTATCTTCTGTTACTTTCACAACATCAGCGACTGAAATCTCTGCTGCGGGTTTCGCCAATCTAACTCCACCATTGCGTCCACGCACTGTTTGTATAAAACCTGCTTGAACAAGCAGCTGAAGGATTTTAAATAAAAAAAGTTCTGAAACGGCATATGCTTTAGCAATTTCTGGAACACGACTGAGAGTTCCCTGATTATCTGCACAATACATGAGCATTCGAAGAGCATAATTTGTTTGTTTTGTTAATCGCATCTCATTTCCTTCGTAAAGTATCGTCGAACACAGTTTATTTTAAAGATATTTTGCAAAATGTAGAAGTTCTTTCTCGTTGACTATATTTGCTCTATTTTAAATGTAGTATTAGTATTGTCAATTTTTGCTACAAAAGGTTATATGAGAATAATGGGATAAGGGTATGTAAGCTCATGACGAATATAACATCTGTGACGAATCTTCAAGACATAGATAAAAATACTTATAACGATGAGTTGTATCGTTTAAGTAAGGTATATATTTTTTTAGGGATTACAATTATTGTATTGGCTTTACTTACGGCCTCTGTTTCATTTATTATTCTTATTGGATTAACCCCTGTTGTTCCCAGTAGAACAGTAACTCTTATTCTTATAGGGATTAATAGTTTTTGGGTTTTAGGGCTTATTGTCATCGTTTTTTATGAGATGATTCCGATCATTCGTGCTTGGCGTTCAAGGCGTGCAGGGTCGCGTCTTCATGTGCGCCTTATTTCATTGTTTGCACTTGTTGCAACAATGCCAGCTGTTGCTGTAGCTCTTGTATCGGGTCCAGCACTAAATTTGGGACTTGATCGATGGTTTGATACAACAACGCGGCAAATTGTGGGCTCTTCTATTGATTTAGCAAATGCTTATGCAGATGAAATGCTTCAAAATTTAAAAAATTTATCCTACGCGATGGCATTTGCACTTGATAACAAAAAACTCTTAGAACGTAATCCAGCTGAATATAGGATGCAATTGACGCGCCATGCTATAGGACGCAATTTGCGTGGCGCATTTTTGTTAAGTTCTAGCGGAGCTATTTTTATATCGAGTGCTCTTGGTGATGAAGATAAACTGCCAATTCCTCCTTCCAATCTTATTGAACGTGCAACCAGTGCGAGGCCTTTTTCTTTTCAACCAGGCGTGCATGATTATTTTGGTATTATTTTAAAATTTACCAACATTCCAAACACATTTCTATATTTGGTGCGTGACGTTGATAAAGGTGTTTTATCTGCTTTGCGTTTGACAGAAGTCAATACAGATCGTTATCGTGATTTAAATGAAAATCGCCTGCTGACGCAAATTGCATTTGGTATGCTTTATTTATGTCTTTTTTTTAGTTTATTCTTATCAGCTATTTGGGCCGCTATTGCTGTCGCTGATCGCTTAGTACGTCCTATTCGTCTTCTCATTAGTGCAGCTGATGATGTTGCTACTGGAAATATGGAAATTTTTGTGCCAGTACGAGCAAAAGATGGGGATATTGGGCAATTATCCAAAACTTTTAATTACATGGTTAGTGAATTGAAAAGTCGGCGCAATGAGTTGATTGCAGTGCGTGATCAAATTGATGAGAGAAGGCGTTTTTCTGAAGCAGTGTTATCGGGTGTAACAGCAGGAGTAGCTGGTATAGATGATAATGGTGATATTACAATTATTAATCGATCTATTGAAGCGATGTTTGATATTCGCTCTGAACACGTTGTTGGACAAAGTCTTTTATCTTTAAGTGCTGAAATTTGGCAGGTTTTTCAGTTTGCACGTTCATTGGATCGTAAAAATCATCGTGAGCAGGTTACTTTAAACGTTGCAGGAAAAGAGCGTGTCTGTAATGTCCAAGTTACGATGGAAGAGGATGATGGACAGGGGCAATCTTGGGTTCTAACAATTGATGATATTACAGACCTTGTTGCAGCGCAACGTACAGCGGCGTGGGCGGATATTGCACGGCGTATTGCACACGAAATAAAAAATCCCCTCACACCCATTCAGTTATCCGCCGAACGCATTCGTAAACGTTATAACAAAGTTATTACACAAGATAGAGAGGTCTTTGAGCGGTGTATTGAGACAATTATTCGACAGGTTGGAGATATTGGGCGTATGGTTGATGAGTTTTCCTCTTTTGCACGTATGCCCAAACCACAAATGCATATTTTAGATATACGAGAATTGTTGCGCGAAGCATGTTTCTTGATAGAAGTGACACGACATGATATTCATTTTGAGCAAGATTTAGGAAGTCTACCACTTATGGGTGCATTTGATAACCGTCTCATTGTACAAGCTTTTTGCAATGTTATCAAAAACGCGAGCGAATCCATAGATTCAGTTGTGCGAGAGGAAAATATTCACGGTCATATTCTTGTCCGTTCTTATCGTCAAGAGGAATGGGTGGTTGTGGATGTTGTTGATAATGGGAAAGGACTTCCTAAAGAGCAAAGACAAAAGTTATTAGAGCCCTATATAACAACGCGGGAAAAAGGAACAGGGCTCGGGTTAGCCATTGTGCGCAAAGTTATTGAAGATCACGGTGGTTCCATGGAGCTTCATGATGCACCGGAGAGTTTTTATGAAGGTCGTGGTGCGATGATCCGTTTGATATTTCCGGCGGATGGGGGTAAGCAGGGTAGTATTATACAAGCCATAAATCATAAGATAGGGGAATAGTATGGTATCAGATATCTTGATTGTTGATGATGAAGCAGATATTCGTGAGCTTGTTGCTGGTATTTTAGATGATGAAGGTTATGAAACGCGTGTTGCTTGTAACTCTGATGAAGCATTGGCTCAAATTAGTGAGCGTATTCCAAAGCTCATTTTTTTGGATATTTGGCTACAGGGTAGTCGTCTTGATGGTTTAGCATTGCTTGATGAAATTAAAACGCAATATCCGGCTCTTCCGGTCGTTATGATCTCTGGTCATGGTAATATTGAGACGGCTGTTTCCGCTATAAAGCGAGGGGCATATGATTTCATTGAAAAACCTTTTAAAGCTGATAGACTTGTATTGGTTGCAGAGAGAACACTTGAAAACTCAAATTTAAAACGTGAGCTTTTAGAATTGCGAAAGCGTTCGAACGAGACATTAGAGTTGCTCGGAAAATCGACAGTTGTAAAAAATTTGCGTCAAATCATAGAAAAAGTAGCACCAACCAATAGTCGCGTCATGATAACAGGTCCTTCAGGGGCAGGAAAAGAAACTGTTGCACGAACTATTCATGCGCTCTCAACGCGTTCGAATGGGCCATTTGTTACAATAAATGCTGCAACGATTACTCCGGAAAGAATGGAAATAGAGCTGTTTGGCAGTGAAATGGAAGGAAGAGAGCGCAAGATCGGTGCCTTAGAGGAAGCTCATGGCGGTATATTATATCTTGATGAAATTGCTGACATGCCACGTGAGACTCAAGGTAAGATTCTTCGGGTGTTAACGGGGCAGACATTTGAAAGAGTTGGCGGCACAAAACGTGTTAAAGTGGATGTGCGTATTATTTCTTCGACAGCGCAAAATCTTGAAAACCTCATTTCTGATGGGCGCTTTAGAGAAGATCTTTTCCACCGTCTTTCGGTTGTTCCTATTGCTGTTCCGCCCCTTTCAGCGCGTCGTGAAGACATTCCAGAACTTGTACATCATTTTGTAAAAACAATATCACAGCAGGTTGGGATTAAACCGCGTGCAATCAGTGATGATGTGATTGCTATTTTGCAAACGCATGCTTGGCCGGGTAATGTGCGGCAATTACGCAATAATATTGAGCGTCTTCTTATTCTTGTGCGGGATGGTGATGGTCCTATAACAGCGGACTTTCTTCCCAGTGAAGTAAGTGATTCTTTGCCACGTCTTCAAATGGATTCAGATGAAAGTATAATGGATTTGCCGTTACGTGAAGCACGAGAATTGTTTGAAAAGAGATATTTAGTGGCACAGATTGGGCGTTTGGGTGGAAATATATCACGTACTGCTGAATTTATAGGCATGGAGCGTTCAGCTTTGCACCGTAAACTTAAAGCGCTTGGAGTTTCTTAAAGCGATGCGTGTTATTATTTGCGGAGCAGGACAGGTTGGGTATGGGATAGCAGAGCGTCTTGCTGCTGAAAATCACGATGTTACTGTTATTGATATTGAAACGAGATTAATTGAAAAGATTCGCGATACATTGGATGTGAGAGGTTTTGTTGGTCACGGTTCACGTCCTGAAGTTCTTTTGGCTGCAGATGCAGACAAAGCTGATATGTTGATTGCTGTCACTTTGTTTGATGAAGTCAATATGGTAGCTTGTCAAGTAGCACATTCATTATTTAATGTGCCCACAAAAATTGCTCGTATTCGTTCACAATCTTATTTAGAACCACGTTATAAGACGCTTTTTTCCAGAGAGAATATTCCCATTGATGTGGTTATTTCGCCAGAAGTTGAAGTTGGGGAAATGGTTTTGCGCCGTATTGCTTTACCTGGTGCAATAGATGTTCTTTATTTTTGTAATGATGATGTTGTTGCGCTAGCCTTGGAATGCATGGAAGATTGTCCAGTTATTAATACACCTTTGCGTCAATTAACAGAGCTTTTTCCAGATCTTCATACGACGGTTACCGCTATTAAACGTGGCGCGGAATTATTGGTTGCACATTCAGAAACGCAATTACGCGTTGGTGATATAACCTATCTTGTTGTTGCTCGTGATCAAATGCGCCGTGCTGTTGGGCTTTTTGGTCATAAAGAACAAGATGCCCACCGCATGATTATTGCAGGAGGCGGTCACATTGGCCTTTATGTTGCACAGGCTATTGAAAAGCGTTTCCATAAATTAAAATTGAAGATTATAGAATCGCATAGAGAAAGAGCTCTCACGATTGCTGATCAGCTTGAAAAAACAACAGTTTTATACGGTAACGTGTTAGATCCAGTGATTCTTCAAGATGCGGGAATTGATCAGTCCGATTTAATGATTACATTGACCAATCAAGATCAGGTTAATCTCTTAAGCGCTATTATTGCTAAAAGATTGGGCTGCAAAGCCAATATGGTATTGATTAATAATGTTGCCTATCAAGAATTTAGTCGTGCTGTTGGTGTGGATGCATATCTTAATCCCCATAGCGTTACAATATCGAGAATTTTGCAACAAATGCGCCGTGGACGTATTCGTTCTGTTCATTCAGTTTTTAATGGCCGAGCAGAAATTATTGAAGCTGAAGTGATGCAAACATCTTCATTGGTTGGTAAGTCATTATCAGAGCTCAATTTATCAGATGGTTTGAGAATTGGTGCAATTTATCGCAATAAGACAATAATACAACTTTCGGCAGATACGCGCATTTTGTCTGGTGATAGAATAGTGATTTTTGCTCTTGCTGATAGGGTTCGTGATGTTGAACAACTCTTTCGCGTAAGTTTAGAATATTTTTGATATATTATCTATGGATATTTGTACTTTTTGGTATAGTGGACAATTAAGATTGGTGGATAGGCTTTGTTTGTCCTCAATGGTTAAAACTGGACAGCGCGTTAAGCTTTTTAGTTATGATAAAAAAATAGATAATCTTCCTGCCGGTGTTGAGTTGCATGAAGCCGAATCAATTTTACCACGCTCAGCAATTTATCGCCTTGACCCCGATTTTTCTGATAATAAACCAGGGTGTACAATTGTTCAGTTTTCGGATTTTTTTCGTGTTATGCTGATGAAATATCAACAAGGTGTTTGGTTAGATACAGATGTTTACCTTGTTAAACAATTTCATCCAGATGCGGATAAGGTTTGGTTGGCAAGAGAAAATAATACAAGAGTAGGCGTTTCTGCACTTTATTTTCCGCCCAATAACCCTATTATAAAAATATTTGAAGATTATTGGGCAGGCACAGAAATTATTCCTCATTGGCTTGGATTTAAGCGTCGTATTTGGAGACCATTCTGGTTAAAGAGAAAAAAAATGCCGATTTTACCGGGAAGTCTTGGTGTTACGATATTTGGCAATGATGGTATTTCACGATTAGCAAAACGATATGGTTTTTTTCATGAAGCAAAGGAAAAGGAAACTTTTTATTATTGGACTGGGCGAAAAACTGAACGTATTTTTGAACCAGCTTTTGGCATAAAGCCGCTTACAGATTCACGCTTGATAGGCTTTCATATTCACAGAAAGACAAAGACCACGAAAAGACCTCAGGAAGGAAGTTTTTACCATTGGGCGGTATCTCGCATCCCTGATGTTCATCATTTGTTTAGATAGAGTTATTATTGCTATTTTAACTATTGAGATTTTAATCTACCTTAAATAGCTCTTGATTGTAGCTTGCGCAAGAGAGTAATGTTAACATATGGATAAAAACATTGAATGTGTAAAGAGCGGTTGTTATATGAACGGAAAGTAAAAATATGAGTGATCCAATGAAAACAGCATTAAGCCTTGTTCCTATGGTTATTGAACAAACCAATCGTGGTGAACGGGCCTATGATATTTTTTCCCGTCTTTTAAAGGAGCGGATTATTTTTATTAATGGTCCTGTCGAAGATGGTATGGCAATGCTTGTTTGTGCACAATTGCTTTTCTTGGAAGCGGAAAATCCTAAAAAAGAAATTAGTCTTTATATTAATTCTCCAGGTGGTGTCGTAACATCTGGTATGGCTATTTATGATACTATGCAGTTTATTCGCCCTCCTGTTTCTACGCTTTGCATGGGGCAGGCGGCATCTATGGGGTCTTTATTGTTAACAGCTGGAGCAAAAGGTCATCGTTTTACATTGCCAAACGCACGTATTATGGTGCATCAACCATCTGGTGGTTTTCAAGGTCAAGCTTCAGATATTGAGCGACATGCGCAAGACATTATAAAGATGAAACGGCGTTTAAATGAAATTTATGTTCAACATACAGGTCAAGATTATGAGATTATTGAGAGAACTCTCGATCGCGATCATTTTATGACAGCAGAAGAAGCCAAAGCGTTTGGCTTAGTTGATGATGTTATACAATATCGTGCAGAAACTGAAAAAGAAGAAAAAGATTAAGAGTTTTTATAGAAAAAACAGCTACTTTAAATCACAGAGTTTTATAAAAAATATCGCAAAATAAGACAAACACCTAAAAAGATTGAGACATGCATGGTTTTCTATATGTCTTTTAGTTTTCATGATGAAAAGCTTCCTTTGAAAAGGCAAAGTATTCATATATCGTGGTGAAAGGAAAGAAAAATGAGCAAAATTAGCAATAGCGGGAACGAATCAAAAAATACTCTCTATTGCTCGTTCTGCGGCAAGAGTCAGCATGAGGTGCGTAAGCTCATTGCGGGGCCTACTGTATTTATCTGTGATGAATGTGTAGAGCTTTGCATGGATATTATTCGGGAAGAAAATAAGTCTTCTGGGGTTAAGGTGCGTGATGGTGTTCCTACGCCACAGGAAATTATAACAGTTCTTGATGATTATGTTATTGGTCAGCAGCATGCAAAGCGTGTTCTTTCTGTTGCTGTTCATAATCATTATAAACGGTTGGCGCATCAGTCTAAAAGCAATGATATTGAGTTGGCTAAATCAAATATTCTTCTTGTTGGTCCAACGGGCTGTGGTAAAACTTATCTTGCACAAACATTAGCACGTATTATTGATGTGCCTTTTACGATGGCGGATGCGACCACCTTGACTGAAGCGGGTTATGTGGGTGAAGATGTTGAAAATATTATTTTGAAGCTTCTTCAAGCAGCAGATTATAATGTTGAACGTGCGCAGCGTGGTATTGTTTATATTGATGAGGTTGATAAGATTTCTCGTAAGGCTGACAATCCTTCTATTACAAGAGATGTTTCGGGGGAAGGGGTTCAGCAAGCGTTATTAAAAATTATGGAAGGAACGATTGCTTCTGTTCCTCCTCAAGGTGGACGTAAGCATCCGCAACAAGAGTTTCTTCAGGTTGATACCACAAACATCTTATTCATTTGTGGGGGAGCTTTTGCAGGTTTAGAACGGATTATTTCAGGACGTGGTGAAAAAACTTCTATTGGTTTTTCTGCGACCGTTAAGGCTCCTGATGAGCGTTGTGTCGGTGAAATTTTTCGTGATTTAGAGCCTGAAGATCTTATAAAATTTGGTCTAATACCAGAATTTATTGGGCGCCTTCCTATAGTCGCTACCTTAGAGGATTTAGATGTTAACGCCCTCATGCAAATTTTATCACAACCTAAAAATGCGTTAGTAAAGCAATATCAGCGTCTTTTTGAAATGGAGAATGTCGAATTAGCATTTCATGAAGATGCTTTACGTGTTATTGCGAAGAAAGCAATTGAACGTAAAACTGGTGCTCGTGGTTTACGTTCAATTATGGAGAAGATCCTTCTTGAGACGATGTTTGAGCTACCGGCTCTTGAAGGCGTTCAAAAAGTGGTTATTTCGAGTGATGTCGTTGATGGGAAAGCGCGTCCTCTTTATATTTACTCAGAACGTGCAGAAGATAAAGAAAATGTATCAGCATGATATTGTGCGATGCACAATATAAAAGGTGATAATGAACGGTATTTGATGGGTGTTTATAATAATATCATTATAATGCTTGATTTATGTATGAGTAATTACCACTTCATGTATTGTGAAGAGCTGAGGTTTTCTAAAGGTGAGCTGGTTGTTGTAGATAGCTCATAGGCTCCAGAAAGGAGAGTTATGCAATATATTGATGAAAAGACAGATGAAGTAAGAGATGGGGTTTATGCTGTTTTACCTCTTCGTGATATTGTTGTCTTCCCCCATATGATTGTTCCACTTTTTGTGGGGCGCGAAAAATCAATTCGTGCTCTTGAAGAAACGATGGCGGTTGACAAGCAAATACTCTTGGTGACACAAAAAAACGCTTCTGATGACGATCCAAAATCAGAGGATATTTATCATATTGGTACATTTGCCAATATTCTTCAACTTTTAAAGCTGCCTGATGGTACTGTAAAGGTTTTGGTTGAAGGAACTGCACGTGCAAAAATTAGTCAATTTGCTTTAAGTGAAGGTTATCATCAGGCATATGCGACTGTTACAGAAGAACCTAGAGAGAGTGATGTTGAGATTGAAGCTCTTTCAAGGTCAGTGATTGCTTATTTTGAAAACTATGTAAAGCTTAATAAAAAAATCTCTCCTGAAGTTGTCAATGCGATTGGCCAGATTGATAATCCTTCTAAGCTTGCCGATACGATTGCTTCTCATTTGATGATTAAACTTGCAGAAAAACAGGAAATATTAGAGCTCTTACCTGTACGGGCCCGTCTTGAACGAGTTCTGTCCTTCATGGAAGGAGAAATTTCTGTTTTGCAGGTTGAAAAACGTATTCGTTCGCATGTTAAACGGCAAATGGAAAAAAACCAACGAGAATATTATCTCAATGAGCAGATGAAGGCTATTCAAAAAGAGTTAGGCGCAGGTGATGATAGCCGAGATGAACTCTCTGAATTAGAAGAACGCATCAAGAATACAAAACTATCCAAGGAAGCGCAGGAAAAAGCTGGGGCAGAATTGAGAAAATTACGGAATATGTCTCCTATGTCTGCAGAAGCGACTGTTGTACGTAACTATCTTGATTGGTTATTAGCAATGCCTTGGGGTAAAAAATCTAAAATTAAAAACAATTTAGATTTTGCTGAAAAGGTCATGAATAATGAACATTTCGGTCTTGAAAAAGTTAAGGAGCGAATTATTGAATATTTGGCCGTCCAAAGTCGAGCATCAAAGATAAAAGGTCCCATTATTTGTTTGTTAGGTCCTCCTGGTGTAGGGAAAACATCATTAGCGCGCTCTATTGCAAAGGCGACGGGGCGTGAGTATGTTCGTATCTCATTGGGAGGCGTGCGGGATGAAGCAGAAATTCGCGGACATCGCCGAACATATATTGGTTCGATGCCTGGAAAAATTATCCAGTCTATGAAAAAAGCAAAAAAATCTAATCCGCTTTTCTTGCTTGATGAAATTGATAAAATGGGACAAGATTTTCGTGGAGATCCTTCATCCGCTTTATTAGAAGTTCTTGATCCTGAACAAAACAGTACATTCATTGATCACTATTTGGAAGTTGAATATGATCTTTCTGATGTCATGTTTATCACAACTGCCAATACGCTTAATATTCCAGGTCCGTTAATGGACCGTATGGAAATTATTCGTATTGCTGGTTATACTGAATGTGAGAAAATGGAAATTGTTAAACAGCATCTTTTACCAAAGGCACTAAAAGATCACTGTTTGTCTAAAAAAGAACTTAGTATTTCTGATGGAGCACTAAGGTCAATTATTCAGTTTTATACACGTGAGGCAGGCGTTCGTAACCTTGAGCGTGAACTCATGAAAATTTCCCGCAAATCTGTTACAAAAATTCTCAAAACGCATCAAAAATCTGTAAAAGTTACAGAAAATAATATTCATGATTTCTTGGGTGTTAAACGTTATCATTACAATCAGATTGAAGGAGAAAATCAAATTGGTGTTGTGACAGGCCTTGCGTGGACAGAAGTTGGTGGAGAGTTATTGACCATTGAAGGAGTTATGATGCCCGGCAAAGGTAAGATGACTGTAACTGGAAATTTACGTGATATTATGAAAGAGTCCATTTCAGCGGCAGCATCTTATGTACGTTCTCGTGCTGTTGATTTTGGTATTGAACCTCCACTTTTTGAAAAACGCGATATCCATGTTCATGTTCCAGAGGGTGCGACGCCAAAAGATGGCCCATCTGCTGGGATTGCAATGGTGACAGCAATTGTTTCGGTTCTTACAGGAGTAGCTGTGCATAAAGATATTGCAATGACTGGTGAAATTACTTTACGTGGACGCGTTTTACCAATTGGTGGATTAAAAGAAAAACTCCTAGCAGCTCTTCGAGGAGGGATAAAAAAAGTACTTATTCCTGAAGAAAACGCAAAAGATTTGGTTGATATTCCTGACGATGTCAAAAATAATATGGAAATTATTCCGGTAAATCATGTGAGTGAAGTTTTGAAACATGCTTTGGTTCGTTTTCCAGACACTATTGAATGGAAAGAACCCTCTACGGTGGCTGTCCCAATCCGGTCAGAGAGCAGTGATAGTGAAGGAATACAGATTGCACACTGATTCACTTATCTCATTTATAACGACATTTTTTAGGTGGCAGAAGGCGTTGTTGAGGTTATTATTCTGTTTTTTGTTGGAAAAAGTAAAAAATTCCGTGAATAACTGTGATTATTGCTAAAAAAACAATGTTTTGGATAAAAATAAGACTTCTGTTTGTTGTACTTTTCAATAAACTGACCAATAACATGATTAAGTCATGTTGTCAGGTAATATAGGGAAAGGAAATATTTTATGAATAAAAGTGAATTGGTTAGCTCCGTTGCTGAAAAGGCAGGTGTTTCGAAAGCGCAAGCTGGTGCTGTTGTTGATGCTTTTATGGCTTCTGTAACAGAAGCTTTGGCTTCAGGAGGAGATGTTCGTCTTCCTGGTTTTGGCTCTTTTGAAGTTTCTCATCGTGCTGCAACAAAGGGGCGTAATCCTTCAACTGGTGCTGAAATCGATATTCCAGCACGTTCTGTACCCAAATTTTCTGCAGGAAAAAGCCTTAAAGAAGCAGTTAATAAAAAATAATTTAAGCGACATTAAAAAACCCGATTTATTTATAAGCGGGTTTTTTTTACACATGTATTATGCGTGTTTTTTATATAATATTTTGAGATCTTTGCGGTATTTTTTATTTTCATTTATTGCTGGTATTTTTGAAAATGATTTTAAGTGTTGTATAAAGTACTGTCAGCTTAAAATATATTGTTTTTAGACATTTCAATAAAATATTGCACTGTATTAGTGAAGTACTGGTATGGGTTATAAAATGTAATGTTAACTTTTATTACGCTGAAGTGTTACGGTGTTTATTTCAAAAATAAGACCCGTAAATAGTATGAGGCAAAAAACTCTGTGAAGTGTATAAAAGTTATTATATACCACCATTTATGCTTAATAAAAGCGCATATTGGTGCCATTGTACTATTTTTCTCAGTTCCTATAATGTTGCGACTAGCCCTCAATATCTGAGACGAGTGCATAAGGGGTAATTTTATTCTTTTACTTATACGCCAAGCTTGCTTGTGACGCACCAAGAGGATAATTTTTATCGATTTATTATAAGAGAATCTGAAATGAAAGAATCTTATGATAATCAGATTTCACTTTCAATATTATGTTTTTTCTTGGCATTTAAGAGGGAAGAGACAGATCAAGCTCTATCCTACAAATATTTTTTCCATATCTTTATTTCACTTGTGATATGCAAGCGAGCGTTTTTCTTCTATAAACTAATTACATTACATAATATAAAAACTATCAATCAATAGAGATAGTACAGTATTGCTTGTGTATTTTCCATCTATTTTATTTTTAGTTATTAAATCATATAAATTGTTGGTAGCGGTAAAGGTTTTTTATAGCCAAAAGTTATTTTACAAGCACCTACATAATTGAATAAATGATGAAACGTAGGTAGTATTTATTGATTGGGAGAGACAGCCATTAAAAGGCTTTAGAATGATTTTTTCACGAGAGTCATATCAGTAGATGAGAAGCGAATCGTGTGTTTTTTATAAACAGAAACTCTTTGATTCTTTATCTGCTAACCACTGAGTACAATCATTGAGAGCTCTCGCTGTTATGGCTTGTTTTTTTACTAATTTTTTTTCTTTACTTGCTAGGCGTTTTCCTGAATGTTTAATAGAAGCAATAGGGGGAAAGAGTCCGAAATTGATATTCATTGGCTGAAAGGACTGTGTTTCTGCTTTTTCATCTATGATGTGTCCCCCCGTAATATGATTCAAAAGGGCTCCGAATGCTGTAGTTTGTGGGGGTAGGCAAGGGGAAATATGATGATATTCGGCAGCAGCAAAACGTCCAGCAAGAAGCCCTATTGCCGCTGATTCTACATAACCTTCACATCCGGTAATTTGTCCTGCAAAGCGTAGTTGTTTTTTTTGTTTTAAACGAAGGGTTTGATCAAGAATAATTGGCGAGTTGAGGTAGGTATTGCGGTGAAGACCACCAAGACGCGCAAACTCTGCTTTTTCAAGACCGGGAATCATTCTAAAAATGCGAATTTGTTCACCATATTTCAGTTTTGTTTGAAAGCCGACCATATTGTAAAGCGTTCCAAGTTTATTATCTTGGCGTAATTGAACGACAGCATAAGGTTTAACTGTAGGGTTATGGGCATTGGTTAAGCCCATAGGTTTCATAGGACCGTGTCTTAACGTTTCAAGTCCGCGCTCAGCCATAATTTCAATGGGGAGGCATCCATCAAAATAGGGCGTTTTTTCAAAGTCACGAAACTCTGTTTTTTCAGCATTTTTTAATGCTTCAACGAATGTTTTATATTGTTCTTTGTTGAGGGGACAATTAAGATAATCTTTTCCTGTTCCCTCAGGACCAATTTTATCATAGCGAGACTGATACCAACAAATGTTGATATCAATACTATCGGTATGGATAATAGGTGCAATCGCATCAAAAAAAGAAAGAGCTTTTATACCGGTTATTGCTTGTAATTCTTGAGCAAGTGCAGGCGATGTAAGGGGACCCGTTGCAATGACAACATGTTTCCAAGCTTTAGGAATTTCTTGAACTTCTTCACGTTTGATTGTTATAAGAGGATGGTTTTCGAGTGCTGTCGTAACAGTTTTTGAAAATCCATCACGGTCAACAGCAAGGGCACTACCTGCGGGAACTTTGTTGGCATCAGCAGCTTTCATAATTAACGATTTCGCTAATCGCATTTCAGCATGTAAAAGCCCTACGGCATTTGTTAATGAATCATCGCAACGAAATGAATTTGAACAAACCAGTTCTGCCAAATTATCGGTTTTATGGGCATCTGATTTTTTTTCGGGTCGCATTTCATGCAAAACAACAGAAATTCCTGACTGAGCGATTTGCCAACTTGCTTCACACCCCGCAAGACCGCCACCGATGATATGAATTGGGATATCAAATGTCTTTAACATAATTGACTTTTAGCGTAAGCAGTTATGTATGAAAAGCATAGATTTTGTTTTTTTTAATATATTTGTTTGCTTTTTTTCTGTAATTAATGGTATAGAAACGCCGCTTGTATAAGGTTATTAGCTTGTAAGTTTGAGCGGATGTGGCGAAATTGGTAGACGCACCAGATTTAGGTTCTGGCGGGAGACCGTGGGGGTTCGAGTCCCTCCATCCGCACCAAAGCAATCCCTTAAGTGCTACGGATTTCTACGTGTCTGAAATTCCGCTTCATGGTAAATGTAACACTCGAAGTGTTAGAATGTAATGATTATTAGAGTGGGTTTATCCCTCTCCTTAGGAAAATGAAGGTGTTTAATGCAGGTTACCGAGACGCTTAATGAAGGACTGAAGCGCGAAATTAAGATCGTGGTTCCAGCGAAAGATTTAGAAGAAAAGTTGAATGAAAGATTGGATGATACCAAGGGAAAAATCAAGCTTAATGGTTTTCGTCCCGGTAAAGTGCCTAGTGGGCATTTGCGAAAAATGTATGGTAAATCCTTTATGGCGGAGATTCTCAATGAGATACTCAGTGATGCGCCTCGGTCTATTTTAGCAGATCGCAATGAACGTGCAGCGATGCAGCCGAAAATTGATATAGATGAAGATGAAAAAATTCTAGATGGCAAAGCTGATTTTACTTTTAGTTTAAAGTATGAAGTTTTACCAAAAATTGAAATTAAAGATTTTGAACATATTAAGGTTATCCGTGAAATTGCAACTATTCCTGAACAGGATATTGATGATCAAATCAATCGCGTCCTTTCTTCTACGCGTAATTATTCCCTAAAAGAGGGGGCTTCTGAAGAAGGTGATCGTATTACCATAGATTATCAAGGTAAGCTTGAAGGCGCTCCATTTGAAGGTGGGGCAGATAGTGATGCACAACTGATTCTTGGGTCAAAACAATTTATTCCTGGTTTTGAAGAGCAATTGGTTGGTGTGAAAGCTGGGGATGCAAAAACGATTTTTGTTAAATTTCCTGATAATTACAGTGCAGCACATTTGGCCGGACGGGAAGCAGAGTTTGACATTACTGTCAAAGCTGTCTTTAAACCAGATGAATTAAAAATTGATGATGAAGCAGCACAAAAAGTTGGTTTAGAGTCTCTGGATCGCTTACGTGAGGTCGTTCGTGGACAGATTGAGAGCCAATATGGTTCAGTGACACGTCAAAAAGTTAAGCGTCAAATTCTTGATGCTTTAGATGCTGATTATAATTTTGAGATTCCTGAAGAACTTTTAGAGATTGAGTTTAACAATATATGGGCTCAGGTTAATGATGATTTGAAAAAGGCTGGGCGCAGTTTTGAAGATGAAGGTATTACAGAAGAAAAGGCACGGGAGGAATATCGTATCCTTGCGCAACGTCGTGTTCGTCTTGGTTTGGTGCTTTCTGAAATTGGAATGAAGGTTGGTGTTAAAGTTAGTGAGGATGAGCTAAAAGCAGCCGTTTTTGATCAGGTTCGTCAGTATCCTGGACAAGAGAAAGAGATTATGGATTTTTTCCGCAGGACTCCGGAAGCTGTTGAAAATCTACGTGCTCCAATTTTTGAAGAAAAGGTCATTGATCATTTATTAGCACAGATAAAAGTCACAGATAAAGAAGTGACGGTTGAAGAGTTGATGAAAGAATATGACGAATCAGATGTCCCTGAAGAAAAGCCGGCAAAGAAAAAATCTGCAGTGAAAGAAACCTCTACAGAGAAAACATCAGTTAAGAAAAAGGCTCCTAAAAAAGCTTAATATTTATGCAAACAGAAAAAGCCCGATAGAATCGGGCTTTTTGTAAGATTTATATCCTATGATTGCACTGAGAGAATGGTTTTAGATAAGCCATGAGTGTATTTTAAAATATTGGTAGTGGATTGGCAATGAGCATCATTGATACGCGTACTCCTGATTCTAAGCGTTTTATTTCTGGAGTTACAGGTGATTGGGAAGTCATCATTGGCATGGAAGTTCATGCGCAAATCATATCAAATTCGAAACTTTTTTCAGGAGCGTCAACCAAATTTGGTGCAGAGCCGAACAATCATGTATCACTCATTGATGCAGCCATGCCAGGTATGTTGCCTGTTCTTAATCAAGAATGTGTCCGTCAAGCGGTTCGAACGGGGTTAGGATTAAAGGCGCATATTAATTTAAAATCTGTTTTTGATCGCAAAAATTATTTTTATCCAGATTTACCGCAGGGGTATCAAATTTCTCAATTTCGCTATCCCATTGTGGGAGAGGGAAAGATTATCATATCTGTTGGTCCAGATTCGAATGGCCAATTTGAAGATATTGAAGTGGGAATTGAGAGGTTGCATCTTGAACAGGATGCTGGAAAATCGATGCACGATCAACATCCAACGATGTCTTTTGTAGATCTTAATCGTTCTGGTGTTGCTCTTATGGAAATTGTTTCCAAACCTGATATGCGTTCATCAGATGAAGCCAAAGCCTATATGACAAAATTGCGTACGATTGTTCGTTATTTGGGCACTTGCGATGGCAATATGGATGAAGGTTCTATGCGTGCAGATGTCAATGTATCTGTTCGTCGTCCTGGTGAAAATTTTGGAACGCGCTGTGAAATTAAAAACGTTAATTCTATTCGCTTTATTGGTCAAGCAATTGAGTATGAAGCGCGTCGTCAGATCGCAATTTTAGAAGAGGGAGGAGTCATAGATCAAGAGACTCGGCTTTTTGATGCGGCTAAAGGTGAAACGCGCTCTATGCGTTCAAAAGAAGAAGCACATGACTATCGTTATTTTCCTGATCCTGATCTTTTACCATTAGAATTTGATCAGGCATTTGTGGATGCTTTGGCAGAAGACTTACCAGAATTGCCTGACGCTATAAAAGCACGTTTTGTTAAGGAAATGGGATTGACAGTGTATGATGCTTCCATTCTTGTGACGGAAAAGGCTATTGCTGATTATTTTGAAGAAGTAGCGCGTGGGCGTGATGGAAAAATGGTTGCCAATTGGGTGATTAATGACCTTTTAGGGGCTTTAAATAAAGATAATCGTGAGATTGAAGAGTCACCAGTATCGCCAAATCAATTGGGAAGCATTATTGATCTCATAAAAGAAGGAGTTATTTCTGGAAAAATTGCCAAAGATCTTTTTGAGATTATTTGGAATGAGGGGGGAGATGCACGCCAAATTGTAGAAGAGCGAAATATGAAGCAGGTGACGGATACAAAGGCAATTGAGAGAGCCGTTGATGAAATCATTGCTAATAATTCTGATAAAGTTGCGCAAGCAAAACAGAAACCCGCTCTAGCTGGTTGGTTTGTTGGACAGGTAATGAAAGCAACAGGTGGTAAGGCAAATCCTCAAGTTGTTAATGAATTGGTTAAGATGAAACTTGGCATAGATTAAATTTTATGGGGTGGAGAAGAAGCCATACATATGATATCTTCTTGAAATTAAGGGATAGCACGTTATCCTATCAATTGGAATTGTAGCTGAATTTCCTAGTAACTTTTTCGGTAATTTCAATCGTTAACAGTTTTATTCCAACGATTAATTTCATGAGCGCACTAAATGAATGGAATAGCAGATGGCTCGTTTTTTTAAGCAAATCTTCACATGGTGGAATGGCAATACCATTGGTACGCGTTTTTTCACATGGCGCAAAGGTAAGCGGATAGGGGAAGATCAATTTGGAAATATATATTATGAAGGGGGACTTCATAAGGATGGTTATCCGCACCGTTGGGTTATCTATAAAGACTATTCTGAGGCCTCTACTATTCCACCAGGTTGGCACGGCTGGATTCATCATCGCTGTGATTCTCCACCAACACAGGAGGATTATCATCCTTATGAATGGGAAAAGCCCCATGTTGCAAATATGACAGGAACAAGTGAGAGCTATCGACCAAAGGGGGCTATCACCTCCAGTGGAGAGCGTTCTTGTGTGCATGAAGATTATGATGCGTGGTCACCTAAAAAATAAAATGTTTTAATGCGCTCGTATATTTTTGTCTTATTTGAATCTATGTTATGAAAAGAATTATTTTTTAAGGTGCGATTAATTTTGATATGATGAGATTTTTTTTATTGTTAGGGGTGAGGCATTTTATATATATTTTTTTAATGGGAATTTTAGTGTTTTTATCCTTAAATAATGGGGTGCGTGCTGAACGTATTAGCAATGGAATTGCTGTTTTTGCAGGTCTTGACAAAATCACGGGGCGGACCACACGTTTTGAAGTTACTCTTGGTAAAATTTATCAGTACGGTGCATTACAGGTAACACCACGTGCGTGTTATACGAGCTCTAAAGATGAACCAACGCGTACAACTGGTTTTGTTGAAGTCAATGAAGTGACATTAGATAAAAAAATACGGCGTATTTTTACAGGATGGATGTTTGCAGATAGTCCTGGTTTGAATGCTGTTGAGCATCCTATTTATGATGTGTGGTTAAAGGATTGCAAGCAGAATTCTCAAGATCTTCCTCTTCAATGATGAGTGTGTTATCTATTTATAATACATTGATTTATAATGGTCATTTATCATTTTACAACTTAATAGGAGGTTCAAATTCCTATGATTTTCTCATTTAAAATTTTTCTATATTGAATTAATCCAAATTATTCTCTTGCGCATTACAAGTGGCGGATGTGCAGATAAGATTCTCTAAGATAAGGAATAAAAATTTCCTTCATGAACTGTTTAAATTCAAAGATGCATCATTAGAACCAACGTATTTTTTCAGTGTTTCATAGGAGACAGTTCTTGAATTATATCTGTTAGAGGTTGAAATGAAAGGCTTGTTTATATTTGTTAAAGAGATGGACTGACGCTTTTGCATTTATGAGGGAAAAAGGCTATCAAGAGAGTAATTCATCATGAAACACCAATGAGTATATCTAGAGAAAGCTGTGTTGGTAGTTTTTTCTCATAGAGATGTCGTTTTTCATTCAAAGAGTAGAAGCAATGCAAGCTATATTAATGGAAAAATTGAGATTTAAGATTATTTA
This sequence comes from Bartonella sp. OD88NMGDW, assembly GCF_042193775.1. Classification (NCBI taxonomy): domain Bacteria; kingdom Pseudomonadati; phylum Pseudomonadota; class Alphaproteobacteria; order Hyphomicrobiales; family Bartonellaceae; genus Bartonella; species Bartonella sp. OD88NMGDW. The sequence goes on from NZ_JBHIMA010000001.1 coordinate 392,397, forward strand.
AAGTTTATCAATCGAAGTATAGCTTAGTTAAAAAATGCAATGATCAATATATTTCTAGTAAGAAAACAATGTTTATATATTTTGATTATACACCACCTCATAAGTGAGTTTATCTATTCGTAAGTTCTTGTGTATTGTATGATAACTTCACATTTAAGTAAGCAGGATACCACTAAGTTTGTAAATCATATTCTTGGTATCCATGCTTTTTAAAATCTTTTGTATAAAATACACGTGTTTTCATGTAGAGCTATTGAAAAAGGGGCTCCGAAGAGGCGTTGAAAAGATTCTGTATCACTGGGAGTGGTATATTTATTTTGTATAAAGAATAACCCATTTTCTGAAAAATACGAGATTTTATACAATGAAAGTTTTTAGTCACCAACATAATGATGTTTCCCGATTGCCGAAACAACCTAAAGAACCCTTGTTGAATGTTCCATTTATTATAGTTGTTTTGATAGCATTTTGTTTTTGTCTTTATTGCATTTCTCAGTATTTTTTCTCTCATCAGGTTTATACTGAAAGTCTTGAGTTTTTTTCATTTATACCAGCATTGTTTAAGAGGGATCCTGTAGCACTCTGTTATACCATGGTGAGTTATTCATTTATGCATAGTAGTTTTAAACATGTTGCTCTTAATATGGTTTGGCTTTTGGTTTTTGGCTCTCCTTTAGCAAGGCATTTTGGTGTTTTACGTTTTTTAATTTTTTGGGTGTTAACGGCAGTTATTTCTGTTTTGACTTATTTTACATTTCATCAAGAAAGTACCATATCACTTATTGGGGCGTCAGGTGCCGTATCTGGAATGATGGGTGCTATTGCACGTTACGGTTTTCCTAGTGGTAATCTAGCTGTCAATGCGCAGAACGAAAAACTTTTGGGACCTTTATTGTCCATTAAAAAAGCTCTGTGTTCTAAGGGGGTGCTCGTTTATATGGGTGTATGGCTGATGGCTGATTTTATCATAGGTATTTCTTCTATTTTGTTTGAAGAAAATGGCATCTCAATAGCATGGGAAGCTCATATTGGCGGGTTTCTTGCGGGTTTTTTGTTGGTTGGTTTTTTTGATGTTTCACAAAAAAAATAAAAACTAGAATCTAAGATATTTATGTGCCACATAAAGCGCTATTGTTGCTGCATTTGAAACATTTAATGATTTAATATTTCCAGGCATATCAAGGCGTGTTAAAGCGCAAACGGTTTCACGTGTTTTTTTACGTAAACCTTTACCTTCTGCTCCTAAAACAAGAGCAATTTTATTCCCTGTTAATGCTGTTTCTAGAGGTTTGTGCCCTTCTGAATCAAGACCAAAGCTTGTAAAACCTGTTTGATGAAGTTCTTGAAGAGCTTCAGCGAGGTTTCGTACGGTAATATAATGAATCATTTCCAGAGCTCCAGATGCCGCTTTTGCAAGAACACCGTTTTCGTGGGGAGAGTGACGGCAAGTTGTAATAAGCGCTTTAGCTTTCAATGCAACTGCAGAGCGCATAATAGCGCCAACATTATGCGGATCAGTAATTTGATCCATGACAATGACCAGATCAGTATTGGTTAGTTCCGACAGTTTGCATGGTTTGAGGGGGAGAGTTTCCAAAACAATACCTTGATGAACAGCCTCACTTCCAACAAGCGAATCAAGATATTTGGGGGTGCATAATGTAACAGAGCAAGGATAATCTGATTCGGATATATTTAATCGTTTTAAGGCATTTTGTGTAACGTAAAGACATTTTAAAATTCTTTTTGGGTTTTCTAAAGCTGCCTGAACAGAATGAATGCCATAAAGATGGATTATCCCTTGGTGTAAAGAAGCAGCTTTCTTCTTTAGGTGTGTAAAAGATCGAGAAGAAGAGCTTTTTGTATCGCGATATCGGCGACGTAAACGAGCATAATGAGAATTTTGTGATGTTTTTTCTTTCATAGCTTCTTTATAGCGTGTTAATAAGAAAAATAGAGAGAAAAAATTTATGATTTAAAGTTATGAGCAGGAAATTTGTACAGAATTGTATTTATTCTGTTGACAGATACAATAGTAATCGTCATAACCACTTCGCAATCAGATTGAATTGAATGGGTATTCAAGATGGTTGTCGTAATGTCTCATTGCGCGACTTTACCGGTGTAATGGAGGGGTGCCCGAGTGGTTAAAGGGGGCGGACTGTAAATCCGTTGCGTATGCTACGTTGGTTCGAATCCAACCCCCTCCACCATTCATCGAAGGAGAGTTTGTATGTGAGTCATGCGGGTATAGCTCAATGGTAGAGCAGCAGCCTTCCAAGCTGAATATGCGGGTTCGATTCCCGCTACCCGCTCCAAATAGTTGTTGGTGATTGGGCAAATAGGTATGATGGAGGATATTCCATTTATAGATTGGGTGGGGTTTTCCGTCTAAGAGTTGTGGTGATTGAGCTGGTTACAGCCTAATCGGATTGAGTTTTGCAGGACTGTCCCTAGGTGCTAACAAAAATAGGGAATAAAACAAGAGATTAATAGCGATGGCGAAGAGCAAGTTTGAACGAACAAAACCGCATGTTAATATTGGTACGATTGGTCACGTTGATCATGGGAAGA